>VGYC01000145.1 GCA_016873095.1 Planctomycetota bacterium
GTCCCGATTTGGGCTTGGCTGCTGGCTTCTTGTAATGCGGATGCGTGGTCGATGGCGGCTTCGACGAGTTGCTGGGATTCTTGCCGAGCTTGGCTTCGAGTTCCGCCACGCGCGCGGTCAGCACGCGAATCTGCTCCGCCTGCCACTTGATCAAAGCAAGGACTTCAGGCGGCAGCGATGCCAACACTTCTGCCGATACTGTCGGTGGAGCATCCATGCCAACCGCAACAGTACCCGAAACCACGATTCCGAGCTATATCGACCCGTGACCGGTTACCATTCATTGCTACCTGGCCACGCCACTGATTCGCGTGGACTTTGGCCAGGGAGTTCTGCAGGCCTTGTTCGACTGGCTGGGCCGCGACCGCAGCGGATCGCCGTTAGTGGAGTGCGGCCGGATCACGGGCGACGGCCCTGTTTATCATTTGCTGCTGGAGCACGTGCATGAACAGCACCGCGGTATCTCACTGCTCGAGGCGCACACCCGTGCCTTCCTGAGAAGGGGCGATGGTTCGCTGATTGAACAGCTATCCGGCGACAAGCGTAGAAAGTTGCGCCGTGCAGAGCAACGGCTGGCGAAAGTGGGCGCCGTTGGTTACGCAGAAGCACAGAACCTGGCGGAACTCGAGACGTGGTTGACGGACTTTCTGAGCCTGGAGGCAAGCGGTTGGAAAGGCCACGCCGGGACGGCGCTCAGCTGCCGGGAACGCGATCGCCAGTTCTTCGTCGAGGTTGTACGTGCTGCATTTCAGCAGCGGCGGCTGATGGCGCTCCGTTTGACGGTGGCAGGTCGCCCGGTGGCCCAGCTTTGCAACTTCCTGGTGAACGAAGGTTCATTTGCATTCAAGGTCGCGTTCGACCAGAGCTTTGCGCGTTACTCTCCCGGGGCGCTGCTGGAACTCGAGAATCTTCGCCAGGTGGAGGCGCGGCCTGGTTTACACTGGATGGATTCCTGCACGGATGCGGGAGACACGCTCATCAAGCAGTTGTGGTCGGACCGTCGAATCATGCAAACCCTCCTGATCGAGACCGGCCGCGCTCCGGGGCCGCTTGTGCTGGCATGCCTGCCGCTATGGCGCTGGCTGCGGCGCAGCGTCCGCACGGTACTTGGATTGCGGAATCCAGCGTCGGCAGGCGGACGGCTGCAGACATGATTCCGACTTCGCTCTACCACCCGAGACTTTCATGAACTAAACTTGGATATCCGGCAAGAGAAACGCTCTCTCCAGCTTCAACCGCACGGATGAGAGACTTGCAGTGTTTCCAGGCGGCTTGCTGGCGGGAGTTGCTGTTGCGATGAATGCGGCGCTGATGCACGAACGAATCGGCATTCTTTATCCGGGCGAGATGGGCAGCGCCATCGGGAGATTGTTGCAGCGCAGCGGCCATCGTGTCGTGACCACTCTGGAGGGACGAGGCAGAAGCACTGAGCAGAATTGTCGGGCGGCGGAACTTCAAGAGCTGCCTACGTTACAAGAAGTGGTTCGTACGGCTGCGATGCTGCTTGTCCTGGTACCGCCGCGGGCCGCGGCGTCGGTTGCGGCCCAGGTCCGGGAGCGACTCGGCACGTGCCAGCGAGAACGCCTCGTTTACGTGGACCTGAATTCCGTGTCTCCGGAAGCAGTGACCGCCATCGCCGCCGGTTTTGCTGGCACGGCAGTGGAGTTTGTGGACGGTGCCATCCTGGGACTCGCCTCGCAAATAGGACAGCGTGGCGTGCTGTATCTCAGCGGCACGTGCGCCGAACAGGTGGCCCAACTGTTCCATGAAGTCATGCCGGTTCAGGTGCTTGGGAGCAAACCCGGCCAGGCGTCGATGATGCGCATGCTCCTGTCCGGGATGACCAAGGGAGTTATGGCTCTCTTCGTGGAAATGGCCCTGGCCGGGCACCGGGCCGGTATCCTCGAGCAACTGCTTGCCGCATACCAGGCGAATTACCCCGGCATCATGGACATGGTGCAGCGCATCTTGCCGACGTACCCGCGCCACGCCGTGCGTCGGGGCCAGGAAGTCGCAGAGGTTGAGAACACCTTGTGCCAGCTTGATCTTTGTCCCACGGTCATGCCTGGCGTTCGCCAGCTGATTGCCGCCATGGGACAATGCGGATGGACCGCCGAAACCAGCGACTCTCACCGAGGCCGGTCCGTGCCCGAGATCGTCATCGACCTGGATGCCCGACAGTTGTTGCGTCGCGTGGCGGAAGCGGATGGCCCTCGTTTTACAACACCGTGAGGCCCCCGGCCTCGACAAAGGAAACGTGCTCATGGCAGACAAACCACGCTCCGCTGAAATGCACCCGGGTCCGGGATTCCGGATCAGCGTGGACTTTGTGCGGCTCGACCGCTCCCTGATGGAACAGTTGAGCTCTTTTCCGACACCGGACATATCGGACCTGCTGAATCGGATGTACGCGCTGAACCCGGCCATCCACTGTCTGACGGGCTGCGACCGGCCTCTCTGGGGCCCGGCATGCACGGTGCGTGTTTTCCCGGGCGATAACCTGATGGTTCACAAGGCCCTGGACATTGCCCGGCCGGGTGACGTGATTGTCGTCGATGCCGGCAGTTCGCCGATGAACGCTGTACTTGGTGATCTCGTCTGCATCAAGGCAAAGCACCGCGGTGTGGCCGGCTTCGTCGTCGATGGGCTGATTCGCGATTTGCCGGGGATCATCGAGGTGGGCATGCCGGTGTACGCGCGCGGCACGACGCCGATCGGCCCCCTGCATCGGGGCCCTGGCGAGATCAATTTTCCCATCAGCTGCGGCGGCACCATCGTCAATCCTGGCGACGTCATCGTCGCCGACGCGGCCGGCATCGTGGCGGTGCCGCGCGATGTCGTGGCTGAAGTCTTGCAGCGCCTGCGTGAGCATACAACTCGTCAGGCGGGCTACCTGGCTTCCATTGAGCGCGGTAGCTTCTCCAACGCCTGGGTGGATCGAATTCTTGAGCAGGCTGGTTGCCCCATCGTGGGCAAGGCCGCACATGTTGAGCCGGCGGTTGTTCCGTCAATTGGTGCGGCCGATGGTATCCTGGCGTCGCCGCGGAAGCTGGCCTGAGCAAGGTGACTTGAACCAAGGGATTGCATCGTGCTTGATCCGATCCGTCATCCTCGACTGCTGCGCCTGCGTATTCTCTGGGAGAGATTCAAGGCCAGATTCGTTTCCAGCGACCCGGGACAGGCAGAGGCCGACCGGCAGCTCAGTGCCTTTTATGAACGCGTCTGGCGTGAGGCAGCCGGCCAGATCCGCGCCACGGTCATTGACCTGGGCAATCATTTCCTGGAGATTCGTCTGGGCAACCGTCGGACTCGGGTCTGGCATCACAACACGGAAATCGACCATCTTGCCGGGCATCGCCTTGTCCGCACAAAGGGACTGATGCACCGATTGCTGGCGGCCCAGGGACTGCCGACGCCGCGGCACGTCGAGTTCCAGCTGGACGACATGAGGCGGGCGGCCGATTTCCTTGACGAAGCGAGCGGCCCGTGTGTCATCAAACCGGCATGTGGCACAGGGGGCGGCCTGGGCGTGGTCACTGGCATCCGCACGCGCTGGCAACTGGCCATGGCGGCCTGGCGCGCGTCGCGCTGGGGCGATCATCCGATCATCGAAGAGGAAATCAAAGGCGACAACTACCGGCTGCTGTATCTGGATGGAAAACTGCTCGACGTGGTCAAGCGTCAGCCGCCCTCCGTCGTCGCCGATGGCATCAGCACCATCGGGCAGCTGCTCGACTGCGCCAACCGGGAACGCCTGGAACAGCGTGCGGCAGTGTCCCATAGCCAGATCGGCATCGACCTCGATGTGGAGACAACGCTCGCGCGTCAGGGTCTGTCGTTGCGCTCGGTCCCAGCCAAGGACACGTGCGTCCGGCTCAAGACGGTGATCAACGACAACAGCTCTCACGAGAACATCACGGCGTGGGACGAACTGTGCGACGATATCCTGGGCGAAACGGCGCAGGCTGTCAGCTACTCTGGATTGCGCCTTGCCGGCGTGGACATCATTTGCGCCGATCCAGGTCGCTCGCTGCAGGAGAGCGGCGGCGTCATTCTCGAGGTCAATTCGCCGCCTGGATACTTCTGGCATTATCACAAGCGCAATGGTTCCTTTCCGGTCGCGCTGCACGTGCTGCGCGCCCTGTTCGCACTGCCGGATGAGCCGAATGGCAATGGGGCCGCGGCTGACACGCCCGGTGCTCCGCAACCGCTTGGCGTCTAAAACTCGGAGAAAGTGCGATGACGCGCATGTTCACATTCGACCCTGCCGCATATGCCCCGGTGCTCGCCCGCCAGGACTTCGTCCACATCCCTCAGGGGTTGAGCGAAGAGTTCTACGACATCATGTGCCGGCAGGTGGATGATTACTACCAGGCAAACCGCCTGAAACAGCACGCACGCGGCGACAAGCAACAGGCCCTGTACGAGTTCCCCAGCACGGCTCATTACGAGGAGTTCTTGACAACTCTCGGGGAACTGGGTGGCCTGCCCGCGGAAAAGCTGGTGATTTCCGAGCGGCACATCAAGGGCTACGAGGCCGGCGCAGCGCCCCGGCCCATGCCGCACAAGGATCGCCACTCGACTCAACTGGCGGTGGGGTTCACGGTACGCGCTCCGGAAGGGTCCACGCTGGTTCTGTACCCGCAAGGCGAGCGAAGCATCAACCTCTTCGGCTCCTGGGCGGAGTTGAAGTCGAGCTTGACCGAAGAGCATCTTCCGCCTGGCGTGCTCCGCAACGTTCCCCGTGTCGAGATCAGGGATCGTCCGCGAGATGTCGTGGTGTTTCTCGGCAATCAAATCTGGCATGCAAGGGAAAACGGCGCCAGCACCGTCATGCTGTATTTCAAGATCAATGCCAGCCACAGCGATCCACTGGGGGAGGATCCGCGCACGCCCCTGGTCGTTCAGAAAACTCGCGAGATGGTGGAACTGGGCGACGAGGAATTGAAGGGGCAGGTCGCCATTCTGGGACGACGCGTCGATTACCTGCAGCGGCGCTACAGCCGCGACTGGCAGGAACTTCATGGCGTGGTCCTGTATGGCGAGAGCCATTTCACCGTCGATGACGATGAGTGGCTGCTGCTGCAGGCGCTGGACGGTCGGCGCCCTCTCCGGGACGTGCTGCAACAGCTGGCGGGACCTTCACGCCACGAGCGTCTGCTGAACGGTGTGCGGCGACTGGCGAAGCGCGGCGTGATCGATCTGTTGCCGGGACATGCGAACCGTGAGACGCAGGGTGCGCAGGACTGGAACGCCCGCCGAAGTCGCGACAATGCCAGTCGGCTGGACGCGCCAGAGCGCGTCGTTCGCTAGGGAGGATTTCATGGCAGCGACTTCGTCCTTGCCTTTCGCCCCGCAAGAGCGTGGCCGAAAACAGCTTCCGCCTGTCGTGCTCGTGGAAGGCGAAGGCAATCCCAATGGACTGTCGGTGGTTCGCGCGCTGGGTCGCCGCGGCATCAAGGTCTACGCGATCACGCCGCCCAAGTCCTATGTGCGTTACTCCCGCTATTGCACATGGATTCCAGACACGGTGACCGGCGGAGAATCGCCGGATGAGCGAGCCCGTTACCTGCTGGGACCGGAATCGGCCTGGCTGCGCGGGGCGGTCCTGCTGACCTGCTATGATCAGGGCTTGCAGCTGCTGGCGCGTTTTCGGGAACCGCTGGCGAAGAAATACCGGCTCGATCTCTGCGTGCCCGCCGCTCAGCTTTGCATGCTGGACAAGCTGGCGACATACCAGGCGGCTGCCGCCGCGGGCGTCCCGACACCGCGCTTCTGGGTGGCGCGCGATCGCGGGCAAGCCATGAGCTATCGGGACGAGCTTGTCTACCCGCTCCTGGTCAAACCGTTGCTGTCGCACATCTATCGCGGCCGCTTCTGGGTCAAGTTCGCCGTCGCCAACAATTTCGAGGAAATGCTTGGCTCCTTTGACCAGGCCGCGCAAGCCGGCATCGACGTGATGCTCGTGGAGCAAATACCCGGACCTGATGATCGGCTCTGCAGCTATTACACCTACCTGGACGAACGCGGCAACGCCCTGTTTGACTTCACCAAGCGCATCATTCGCCGCTTTCCGCTCCTGCATGGACCGGGCTGCCATCATATCACTGACTGGGTTCCGGAGTTGAAAGAGCCTGCCCTGAAGCTCTTTCGCCAGGTCGGCCTGCAAGGACTGGCCAACGTCGAATTCAAGCGCGACGATCGCGACGGCGTCCTCAAGCTCATCGAGTGTAACGCCAGAATCACCGCTGCCAACCGCCTCGTAGCACATAGCGGCATTGACCTGGCTTCGTTTGTCTACAATCGGATTGTCGGCTTGCCTCAACCGCCCTTGAAAAAGTTCAAGCTCGGCAAGCGGCTGCTCTTTCCCATCGAGGACTTCCACGCCTACCGGGCGCTGCGGGCACGCGGCGAGCTTACCTTCTGGCAGTGGCTCAAGAGCATTGCCCACCCCGTGATCTTGCCGATCTTCCAGTGGTCGGACCCGTCGCCCACCCTGGTCTTCGAGACCGAGCGCCGTTGCAACGCTCTGGGGCGACGCCTGAAACGCTGGTTCGCACGCCTTTTGCCACGCATCAATAGGTCATCGCCGCCCTCACGGCCAGAGGCGACGGCGGCGCCGGAGCGACTGGCTCAGCAGTCCGGAGCGTCATGACCCGGAGACCGGAAATAAACTCGCGCGGTCGCGATCACGGTTCTTGAGAGATCTGGTAGACTTCTTCGGCGTCGAGGAACTGGTCATTGCGTTCGAAGAGGCGGGCGATGGCAGCCTTGTGGATCTTCATCTTGGTGTCGCCGACGCCGATGGCGCCGTAGCAGATGACGCCGTCGCGTTCCACGCCCTTGTCGCCGACTTCGACTCCCTCGATGCCAAGCGGCGGCACTGCATTGAGATCGATGGCTACCTTCAGTGTCTTGGAAGCAATACGAACGGCGCAAGGGAGCAACAGTGCTCCCGCGGCACCCGCGGCGAAGACGAGCTGTTGATCGACCAGCGCCTTGGCCACGGCCTCGGGCGAGCCGGCGGCGGCGGCTTCCAGCCTGGCATCGGGAACCTTGCCACGTAGCGTCTGGCATACGCCTTCCGCCCGGCTGGCTTGTCGTGAACCGACCCGAACGACAGCGCCTTCGCGGGCCAGCAGCCGGGCGATGCGCTGGCCGACGGGCCCGGTGCCGCCCAGGACCAAGGCGGTCGCGCCTTTGAGGGGGACATGCCGGCCGGCGGCGCGGACGGCAGCGGCGGCTGTCGTGTTGGCGCCGTTGGCATCCAGCAGCACCGAGACGCGCAGCCCGAACTGCGGCAACATGTGCTTGCTCACTTCGTGGAAGAGGGCTTCGCCGGCCGAAACGTCGCTGCCGCCGACAAAGATGGCCGTGCTCTTGAGGTTCTTCGGCCCGCGTGTGAAGATAGCCCCGTGCACGAGATCGCGCACCTGTTCCGGCTTGACGCCGGCGTAGCTGAAAACCTCTTCCGCGCCGGCGTCGATCGCCACCACGCGGTCAAAGACGCTGGCCTGAGCGTCGCCGTCGAGCTGAATTAGAATTTTGTGCATGAGTTTTCAGTGTTCTGTTTTCAGTGTTCAGTTTCAGCGAGGTGTGCCACTGAAAACTGAACACTGAAAACTGAAAACTACTTGGGCGAGAATGGGTGCTTGGCCGTGTCCTTCTGTTTGAGGATGTCGTCGATCTTGGGCTCGTTCTTCATGGCCCGCTGGATCGAGAGCTTCGTGGCCTCGTAGTTGTACTGGTAGATCTTTGCGTCATCCGAGGCTTGCCAGTGGATGAAGACGCCGCAGACGATGACGAGGCTGTCGGCCTGGTCCTTGGGTATGACGCCGGCGGCGACGCTGTCGGCGACGGCCTTGGCGACGGCGGCCTGGGCCGGACCGAACATCTGCACGGCCTGCTTGGCGCCCTTGATCGTCACCTTGGTGATGAGCACCGTGGCCGGCTTGCAGATCAGGTTCGGCGTCAGCACGGCCAGCAGGTTGGAGTGGCCTGCCTTCTGGTCGGCCAGAGCGTTGGCGAACGCGATTCCGACGGGGCCATCCTTCGAGCCGATCATCAGGTCAATGTGAGCAATCTCATTGCCGTCGCCGGCCAGCGCTTCACCGATGTACATCGACATGGCAGGTACTCCTTTGGAGAATCAAGGTTGCACGAAAAAGGGGCGACGGCAGGGAATATACCCGCCGCGCGGCGGACGGCAAGGCTCGCGTGGAAAGAATCATGCTTCCGCCGAGCCCGGCGCACCGAGCGCCTTTTCCATGGCTGCGTCCATCGACTTGACCTCGTCGATGACGACGGGCTTGTAGCCGCCATGGAAGACGCGGAAATAGAGAATGAGCACCAGATAGAGCACGGCCATGATGGCCGGTACGATGGCCGTCAGTTGCAGCGCCATCTGGCCGCCGAAAAGGGTGGCCTTCTCGACGGGATTGGCGTCATCGGCGGCGTATTGCTTGTTGTCCTCCCACCAGGCGGCGAGTTCCTTTGGCTCCTTGCGCGTGGACTCGCGAAGCTGCCTCAGCGTCAGGGTCAGCTCCTTTTCGGCGTCTGTTGCGGCCGTCTCTTTTGCTTTCTTCACGGTCGAGTCGGCAGCCTTGACGGCCTCCTTGCGGTTGGTAAGCACCTTGTCCTCCAGGACGAGGAGACCGACCTTGGCGCTGTCGAGCCCCTTAGCCTCGAAGAAGCCGAGAAAGGTGTTTTCTTTCTCGGCGGCGTAGCGCTGGTAGGTGGCGGGCGCCTTTTCCTTGAGTTGCTTGGAGGCGTAGTAGTCCTGCTGGAAGCCGATGCCGGGCCCGCCCAGCAAGCCGGCGGAGAGCATGCCAACGCCGCCGACGGCGCCCAGCGTCAGCGCGCCTCCCTTGGGGAACCGTTCGGAGACGACGGCCAGCATCGTCGGCCAGAAGAATGTTTTGCCGACGCCGTATACCGTGGCCGCCAGCACGCACATGACCACGCCTTCGATGTGCCCGAACATCGTCAGGCCGATGGCGGCGATGACGGCGCAGCTAAACAGCAATCCCAGCGGCGAGATGGCGTGCTCGATCGGCCCGGCGAAGAACCGCAACGCGAACATCAACCCGGACGTGTAGATGAACAGCAGCACGCCAGCGCCGCGGTTCTCCATGATGCTGCCGGTGATCTTGGTGATCCAGCTATCCGTGCCCAGCTCGACGTAGCCGACCAGAGCATGAATGACCAGCAGCAGCAACAGCACCGGCGCCGCGAACTCGGCTAGCATGGTCGCGTAACTGACACCGGCCTGGCTGGCCTCCGAGCGCGGGAAATGCTGCCCGGCCATCATGACGCCGTAGATGGCCACCGGCACCAGGAACATCGACATCTGAATGATCCAGTGGACCTTGACCACGTCGTTGCAGACGTAGGCGACCACGCCGCCGGCGATGAGGCCGCCCGGCCAGCCGGCATGCAGGATATTGAGATAGTGCGTCTTCTCTTTGGGGAAGAGGGCGGCGACCAGCGGGTTGACCACCACTTCGCAGATGCCGTTGGCGATGGAGAACATGAACATGGCGATGTACAGGCTCCAGTAGACGCCGTCGCGGCCGAAGGCGTCGAAGACCAGCGGCGTGCACATTTGCAGGATCGCCGAGAGCACATGCATGATGAATGCCAGGATCATCAGCGTGCCGTAGCCGACCTTGTCGGCAATGAGCGAGCCGAGGATGATGATGATCCCGAATCCGACGAGGCCGCCGCCGGTGATTTCACCCAGTTCCGCCTGCGTGAAGGCGAATGCCCGCCCCCAGTCGACGAGGATGGCGCCGCGCACGCCGAAGCCCACGCCTGCGGCAAAGATGCAGAAGAAGCCCGCCCAGAGCAGGCGCTGGGCGTTGGGAACGGTGGCATTGCCGGTGAGCGCGGCTGCGGTTTTCGGATCGGCGTAGCTCATGGATGTCTTTCGCAAGGATGATTCGCTGGGGCAGCGGATGACTCTGAAATCATCGTGCGGAAATGGCGTTGGTCCGTCAAGCAGCCGATCTTAGAATACTGACATGTCGCAGCAGCGTTCCTTCACCTTTCTCGGCACCGGTACATCCGTCGGCGTGCCGATGGTCGGGTGCCACTGCCCGGTATGCAAGTCGGCCGATCCGCGCAATCAGCGCTATCGCTGCGCGGTGCTGGTCCGCTTGCCAGCGGGCAACGTCCTCATCGACACGCCGCCGGAGTTGCGGTTGCAGCTGTTGCGGGCCAAGGCGGATGTGGTCCAGGCAGTGCTGTTCACCCACTATCACGCAGATCATCTGTACGGACTCGACGATCTCAGGCCGCTGCCGCGCCTTCTCGGCGGCCCGGTGCCGATTTACTGCGCCGGTGACGTTGAACGGAAGATCCGCCAGGTATTCTCCTACGCCTTCGGCCCGGAAGCCGAGAGCTTGCCGAAGGGTTTCGTCCCCCAGCTTGCGTTTCAGCGCATTGACGAGGCGCCGTTCACGGTACTGGGCCAGCGCATCGTACCGATCCCGTTGATTCATGCGCATTTCAGCGTGCTCGGCTTCCGCATCGACGATGTGGCCTACTGCACCGACGTGAACAAGATTCCGCCGGAAAGCTGGCCGTTGCTGGAAGGCGTACGCGTGCTGGTCCTGGACGCGTTGCGATTCAAGCCGCACCCGGGGCACTTCTGCCTGGAGGAGGCGCTCGAAGTTGTTTCGCGCCTGCAACCGGAGCGCGCCTACTTCACGCACATGTCGCACGAGATGGACCACGAAACCGTCAATCGCATGCTACCCAAGGGCGTCGAACTGGCTTATGATGGCTTGACGTTTGCGTTCTAAGATGCTTGTTTACGTGTCGCGTTCGGAGATGGTGTTCTTGACCGAGAATCTGCATGCGCGAATCGTAACCAGGAAGTAGATCGTGACCAGCGTCCCCGACGATCTCGTCCAGCGCCTCCACCAGCATGGCCAGGAACACTTGCTGTCGTGGTGGGGCGAGCTGCGCGATGATGAGCGTCGCGAGTTGCTCGATCAGATACGTGCCCTGGACCTGGATCTCTTGCAGCGACTGTACCACACGCGGGATGAACGGACCGCGATCCCGCTGGACAGGATTGCGCCCGTGACCAGGCCCGGCGCGGCAGCCGGCGGGCAGCATCGCACGCACGCGGAAGATGCCTGGCGGCAGGGCAAGGTGGCATACCTGGTCGTGGCCGGCGGCCAGGGTAGCCGGCTCGGCTTCGAGCATCCCAAGGGCATGTACCCGGTCGGACCGGTCAGCGGCAAATCGCTGTTCCAGTTTCACGCCGAAAAGGTAGTCGCACTGCAGCGCCGATACAGCGCATCATTCCCGTTTCTGGTCATGACCAGCCCCAGCACGCATGCCGAGACGGTGGCGTATTTCGCTGCTCAGCGCAACTTCGGCCTGGAGGCGAATGAGGTCCACTTCTTCTGCCAGGGAACCATGCCAGCGCTGGACTACGACAGCGGCAAGATCCTGCTGGAGAGCAAGGCACGGCTGTTCGCCAGTCCCAATGGCCATGGCGGGTCGCTCACTGCCCTCGCCGATAGCGGTCTCCTTGCGCGGCTGAAGGCACAAGGCATCGAAACCATTTACTACTACCAGGTCGACAATCCGGTCGTCAATCTGGCGGACGCCGACTTTCTGGGCAGGCATCTCGCGGCCAGGAGCCAGGTTTCCAGCAAGGTCATCTCCAGGGAGAAACCCGAAGACAAGCTGGGCGTGTTCGTGAAGCTCGATGGCCGGCTGGCGATGGTCGAGTACTCCGACCTGCCGTCGGCACTGTCTCGGCAAGAAGAAGCTCCCGGCCGGCTACGCTTCTGGGCCGGCAACCCCGCCATCCACCTGTTTGATCTTGCGTTCCTGGATGAGGTTACTCGCAACGCCAGCATGCCCTGGCACCTCGCGCACAAGAAGGTCGCGTACCTGGGGCCGGACGGCAGCCTGGTGACGCCCGCGCGAGAAAACGCCCTGAAATTCGAGAGGTTCATTTTCGATGCGTTGCCCCTGGCGGATCGCTGGCTGCTGATACCAGTGGAGCGGGCCGACGAGTTCGTGCCGCTGAAGAACGCCAGCGGCGCCGACTCACCTGACACGATGCGCCAGGGACTGTGCAACCACGCGGGCAAATGGTTGGAGCAGGCCGGCACGTGCGTGCCGCGCCGGCCAAACGGCGACGTCGCCGTGTTACTGGAGATTAGCCCGCTGTTCGCGCTGGACGCCAAGGATCTGGCGGGCAAGGCGCTGCCCACCAAAATCGAATGCGCCACGTACCTCGAATAAGTCCAGTCGCCGACGACGTACGTGGCGCGCGTGAATCGTAAACAGGCGTTGGTCAGTTGCGCATGCTTCATGTAAAGTAAAAGCACAGCACTGACCGGGGCACTCTCTATGTCTTCCCATTACGTACCACACACACGCATTCCCACGCTGGTGTTTCCAACCAGCGTGCAGGCGTCCAGGCACGTCGCCTTGATGATCGAGAGCCTGATACGGCAAAACAACTCGGCCGGCAGACCAACGGTGCTGGGATTGGCCACCGGGTCCACGCCGGTTGGGCTCTATCGCGAACTGATCCGGCTACACAAGGAGGCAGGGCTGGATTTCTCGCGGGTTGTCACCTTCAACCTGGACGAATACTTGCCGATGGCCCCGGACAATGCCCATAGTTACAAGCGCTGGATGAAGGAGACGTTTTTTGACCACGTCAACATCCTGCCGGCCAACATCCACATTCCGGATGGGACGATTGCGCCAGCCGATAGCGACGAGTATTGCGCCCGCTACGAGCAGCTGATCCGCCGGGCCGGCGGCATTGACTTGCAGATATTGGGAGTGGGCCGCAGCGGTCACATCGGCTTCAATGAGCCCGGCTCGACGCGGCATTGCCGGACCAGGCTGGTCACCCTGGATCCGGTGACGCGCCGTGACGCCGCCAGTGATTTCTTTGGCGAGGAAAACGTGCCGCACCAAGCCCTGACCATGGGCGTCGGCACGATCCTGGAAGCTCGCAAGATCGTCATCATGGCGTTCGGCGAGCACAAGGCGCCGATCGTGCACAGGGCGGTGGAGGGACCGACAACGGAGGCCATCGCCGCCAGCTTCTTGCAGGGGCATCCGGACACGAATTTCATCCTCGATCAGGCAGCGGCCAGCCACTTGACGCCCATTCGCCAACCGTGGGTCATTGGCGCCGTCAACTGGACGCCGGGGCTCATTCGCCGAGCCGTTGTCTGGCTGAGCCTGAAGGTCGGCAAGGCACTGCTGAAACTGGATGACGACGACTTCCGGGAGCACGAACTGTACGAACTGCTGCGCGAGCACGGGCCGGCTCAGCGACTGGGCCGCCGCGTCTTCGACGAGATGATGGGCTCGCTTTGCACGCAACCGGCGGGCGCCGAGCCGAGCACTGTCCTGGTCTTCAGCCCCCACCCCGACGATGACGTCATCAGCATGGGCGGGACCATCATCCGGCTCGTGGAGCAGGGACACGCCGTGCATGTCGCCTACATGACCAGCGGCAACATTGCCGTCTTCGATCACGACGCCTGGCGCTTTACCGATTTCGTCGTCGAGTTCAACCGACTGTTCAATCTGGACCGCGAAAAGACGGAATGTGTCAAGGACCGGGTGCAGGATTTCCTCAGACGCAAGCTGCCGGGACAGCCGGACACCGTGGACCTGCTCAATATCAAGAAGCTCATTCGCGCCACGGAGGCGCGGGCAGCCGCGGCGGCGTGTGGTATTCCTCCCGAGCAGCTCGAGTTCATGGACTTGCGCTTTTACCGCACCGGCACCATCGCCAAGGCCCCGATCCATCCACAAGACATCAAGGACATCGTCAGCCTGTTCGAGCGCTTGCGCCCCAGCCAGATCTACGTTGCCGGTGAACTATCGGACCCGCACGGCACGCATCGCGTCTGCGCCAATGCCATCTTTCAGGCGGTCCAGGACGCAAGCCGCGGCCAGAACTTTGAGGTGTGGCTGTATCGCGGCGCCTGGGAGGAGTGGGAACCACACGAGGTCGAGCGCGTCGTTCCCTTGAGCCCAATGGACCTTGAGCGCAAAAAGATGGCCATCTTCCGGCATCAGTCTCAGAAGGATCGCGCCATGTTCCCCGGCGGCCAGGACCGCCGCGAGTTCTGGCAGCGCGCCGAGGACCGCAATCGCAACACCGCCAAGGTCTTCGATGCTCTGGGTCTGCCGGAGTTCTTTGCCCTGGAGGGGTTTGTGCAGTGGCGCGGTTAACTGCCTGGTGGCGGCGGCACATCGCAAGCGCGTCGGCCGTTTTCGGCACGTAGTGCCGCTGTGACTTTTCCGGCTCGGTAAGATATTTTCGTTTCGTTGCCGATTCCAGGCGCGTCGATGAGGCCGGGGACCGCATGAGCCGGCATCGATTTTCCTCATCTCTTTCCGATGCATCCCCTTGATTTCGAGCGTATGATGTAAACAGGGGCAATAACCAGGCAACCAAGGGAACAAAGAATAACGGAGGGGGAGGACAAGCGATGAACGGCTCCACGGGAAACAAAGCGTCAGGCGCGTCAGAGTCCCCCGACCGGGGCGAGGTCTTCCTGAGCTTGAGCATGGCTCAACGGATGTTGCCGCTGGTGCAGCGCATCGTGGAGGATATGCGAGCGAGCCAGCAGGTTATCGATAAACTGCGGCCGGAACAGGCCAGGCTGGAGCGCCAGCGCCGCCAACTCGCCTGGCCGGAACGTCAGCGCCGCTATCAGCTCAGCGAGGAACTCAGCAACGCTGAGAAAACGCTCGAGAATTCCCTGGAGGAAATGCAGACTTTGTCGGTTTCACTGCTGGATCCCGAAATCGGCCGCGTCGGCTTCCCCACGCTTGTTAACGACCGCCGCGCCTTCTTTTCTTGGCGGCCTGGCGAGGAAGGCGTGCAGTCCTGGCACTTTGCCGGCGAATCCGTGTGCCGGCCAATCCCCAATAGCTGGCTGCGCGAACTGGCCATGGCCGGGAAGCGTTGAGGCCCGACAGGCGCCGCCCAGCCGCCACGGCTTGACGATTGCAACTTGCAGGCTGCCTGGCCTGGCTCGAATGCGGTCGAATCTTGCCGAAACTCTTAAAGCCTTGAAAACACAAGTGTCCCGCGACTTTCGAGAGCCTCCTTCACTGAAGGGGGCTCTTTTTTTGTTTGCCAGGATGACGTCTCGGAGATGCAAGTCCTCTGTAAGTCCATGGTGAACGGTGGCGCCGGCGGGGGCGAGCAAGTCGACACAGTGGCCGCACGGTGCGTGCGGAATTCGGCACACGCAGTGGGCCGGCGAACCTAAGATAGCATCATGAAAGATTGGAAATTGCCGGCTGGCTATCGATTCGCGGGAGTCCATTGCGGTATTCGCCCGGGCGGCGAGGCGGGACGCCTCGATCTGGCCGTGGTGGCCAGCGACAGGCCGGCCTCGGCGGCGGGCGTCTTCACGTGCAACCGTGTCGTTGCTGCGCCGGTGCAGGTTTGCCGCGAGCGCTTGCCATCGGCGACGACACGGGGCATCGTTATCTGTTCAGGCAACGCCAACGCCTGCACGGGTCAGCGTGGCCTGCAAGACGCTCGGCGCATGACGTCCCTTTTGGCAGAGTGCCTGGGTTGTGACGAACCGCAAGCGCTTGTGTGCTCGACCGGTGTGATCGGCAGGCTGCTGCCGATGGCGGAAGTGGAAGCTGGCATCCGCGCCGCCGTACCCGAACTGACCGGCACACCTGAGGCGCTGGAGCGCGCCGCCCGCGCCATTCTCACCACGGACACGCGCATCAAGGTGGCTGCACGCTCGGTGCTCCTGGCGGGCAAGGAGGTTCGTATCGCCGGGTTCGCCAAAGGGGCCGCAATGATCGGCCCGAACATGGCAACGCTGCTGGCATTCGTGTTGACGGACGCGGCCGTGAAGCAGGACGACCTGCGCATGCTGGCGGCGGCCGCTGCCGATCGTTCCTTCCATTGCATCAGCGTCGAGGGGCACACGAGCACGAACGACACCCTGTTATTGCTCGCCAATGGTGAAGGCTCCCCATTGCAGGGGGACTCGTTGACCGTGTTCGCCGAGACGGTCACCGAGATCTGCGCGGAACTGGCACGTGCGATTCCTGCGGACGCAGAGGGAGCTTCCCATCTGATCGAGATTCGGGCGGAAGGACTTGCCAGCGACAACGATGCGCGTCAGGTGGCCAGGGCCGTCGCGGATAGTCCGCTGGTGAAGACAGCCGTTTTCGGGGCTGATCCGAACTGGGGCCGCATCGTCTCTGCCGCCGGCTACGCGGGGGTTGCGTTCGAGGAAACGCAGCTGTCGCTCTGGCTCGACGATTTCCTGCTTTACAAGGATGGCGCTCCGGTACCGTTCGATGCCGCCGCCGTCTCCGCCCACATGAAAAGCCATCGTGAATTGCAGCTGCGCCTGGTGTTCCGGATCGGCCAGGGCAAATGCACTTTCTTTACGAGCGACTTGACATACGATTACGTGCGCATCAATGCGGAGTACACGACGTAGCCTGTCAATTTGGCGGATGTGAAGTCTTGCTATGACAGGACATTCGGGTCACGGCGCGAGACGTTGTATGCGCCAGCCGTCGGCGGTCTTCCGGTAAACGAGTCGGTCGTGCAGGCGGTTCTCGCCGCCTTGCCAAAACTCGATGGATTCCGGCACGACGCGGTAGCCGCTCCAGAATGGCGGTCGCGGTACCTCATCCGGAAAGCGCTCTTCAAACTCGCGCATGCGGGCCTCCAGAAAAGCGCGATCGGGAATGACCTCGCTCTGGGGCGAGGCCCAGGCATTGAGTTGATGTCCCCGCGGCCGCGTGCGGAAATAGGCATCCGCCTCGTCAGCGTCGACCGGCATGACCTGGCCCTCGATGCGGACCTGGCGTTGCAGCAGAAACCAGTAAAAAACCAGCGCCGCGGTCGGATTGGCGGCGAGTTCAGCAGCTTTGCGGCTGTTGCAGTTCGTGAAGAAGACGAGGCCGGCATCGCTGTAGCCCCGCAGGAGAACCATCCGGGCGCAAGGACGTCCGCGTTCGTCGGCGGTGGCGAGGCACACGGCTTCCGGCTGGGGTTCCCCTGCTGCAACGGCCTCGTCGAACCAGCGGCGGAACTGCGCGATTGGATCGCGATGCACTTCGGTTTCGCGGAGTTGGCTTGGCTGAGACATTCGACGTGCGCATGAAAATGTCCCGCTCAGACTTCCTCGGCGTCGCCCAGTCACCGAAGTCATCGCAAGCGGGACAATGTAATGATATACAGTCGTTGGCGCGGATCAAGCAATTTGTCTCGAAAATTTTTCTTGCGAACCGTTTTTCACGCCGGACATCCCGCAGCTTCACGTCCCTGTCCCCTTGCGAGATGACTCGACGAACACACTCAATAGCGCATCGTATTTCTCCATAACACTTTACGTCATATGCAAGGCATTCGCGCGTTGGTGGAACGGCGTGCAATTCCCGCATTGACCTTCGGATCAAAATCGAGGAAAAGAGAACTGCAGGCTCAAAATCAGGGATGAGGAGCCGATGCCGATGAAAGGGATTTTGCTGCTAGCCGTCTGGCTTCTGATCTTGCTGGCGGCAGCGCATGATGCCAGTTTTGCCTGGGAAAACCGGCATGATATGGCCAGCTGGGAATTGAATCCGGTGGCCCGATGGCTGTTGAGTGGCGGCATCGGCTGGTTACTCGTCGTTAAATTCACCGGCTTATTCTTCGCCATGGCCGTGGTTTTCCATTGCCGCCGCCGCCGCCATGCCTTTCAGCTGCATCTCACCTTGATAGTCAGCTGCCTATACCTTCTTCTTTCCCTCCACTACCTGATCGGCAGTGTAACACCAGGAGACGGCCCGGTCCTGTCGGCCAACGATTCACCGGTCGCCACCGAGCCTCGCTGAGTCGGCTCGGCAGGAACCTCGCCGCCTCGCCCTCCCATCACTCGATCCGTGACAGGGCCCGCCAAAGGCGGTCGGATAGCCGGCGGCTTTGGTGGCGTTTCGCCCCACAGACTCCACGCCCCAGATTTCTTTTTGGCAAGCGCTCGCCGATTTGTTAACCTGATGGAGTGCGCGCTGGCGTGTCGGCATGCCCGGCTCGGTCCTCCCACGGAGAGTTCTTCCTTGAGCAGTGCCCTGGTCGAATCCAAGTCGTCTGGCACGCCGCAGGTGGCGATGAAGCAGTCCGGCCGCAATCGGCTGGGACGGCGCTGGTGGAACTATGTAAAGCTGCTCTTCGGCTCGCCTTCGCAGCGCCGACTGGCACGCGGCGCCCTCAAGATCAATGCCATCCGGCACTGGGAGCAGGAATTCGCCCGACTGACTGATCAAGAGGTGCTGCAGACCGGGCAACGATTGCGCGGTCGGGCGCGCGGCGGCGAGTCGCTCGATCAGTTACTGCCGGAGGTCTTCGGCCTGGTATGCGTGGCCGCGCAGCGGACGTTACGGCTGCGGCCGTTCGACGTGCAACTGGCGGCCGGCGTGGTCCTGCACTACGGCGCCCTCGCCGAGCTGGCCACCGGCGAAGGCAAGACGCTCGTTGCCACCTTCGCGACAACGCTCAACGCCATGCTCGGCAAGGGCGCACACGTCACCACCGTCAACGATTACCTGGCCCAGCGCGACGGCGACTGGACCTCGTCCGTCTACAACGCCCTCGGCCTCAAGGTTGGCGTCCTGCAGCAGAAGATGTCCGACGAGGACCGCAAGGCAGCGTACAAGGCGGACATCACCTACGGCACGGCATCGGAATTCGGCTTCGACTTTCTCCGCGATCGCCTGAAGATTGCCGGCGACAAGGGCGCAGGCCAGCCGTTCTGGGCCGCCTGGACCAGCATGGGCGCCGTCGCCAAGCCGCTCGACCCGAAGGTGCAGCGCGGCCATCAGTTCGCGCTCGTGGACGAGGCCGACAACATCTTCATCGACGAGGCGCGTACGCCGCTCATCATCGGTCTGCCGACCCGGCCGGCCAGCGACGAGGAGGCAGTCGTATATGTCTGGGCCAACCGGCTCGCCGTCGCGATGGCCCGCGACAAGCACTTCACGCTCGACGAGAAGAAGCAGAAGGTGGAACTGACGGACGAGGGCCGCGAGGTGGCTCGCTACTCGAACCCGCCCGCCGGCCCGCATTCGCACGCCATGGACAAGCTTCACGAACACATCGAGCGGGCCATCCAGGCTAACCATCGCTTCCGCCGCGATCAGCACTACATGATCGAGGACGGCAAGGTCGTGATCATTGACGAGTTCACCGGCCGGCGCATGCCCGATCGCCACTGGCGCGAGGGACTGCACCAGGCCGTCGAGGCCAAGGAGGGCGTGCAGATCACCTACGCCAACGAGCACGCCGCCCAGATCACCTTCCAGTCATACTTTCGCTTGTACACCAAGCTGTCCGGCATGACCGGAACCGCCGCACAGAACTTCTGGGAGCTGCGCCGCGTGTACAAGATCTGGGTCGTGTGCGTGCCAACCAATCGGCCGTCCAATCGCATCCATCTGCCGGACCAGGTCTATCCAACTGAGGACGCCAAGTTCGAGGCCGTGGCCCGCGCCGTGGTGGACCTGCACCACAAGGGCCGGCCCGTGCTGATCGGCACGCGTTCGGTCGACAAGTCCGAGGCACTGAGCGCCAAGCTGACGGCGGCCGGCATCGCCCATCAAGTTCTCAATGCCAAGCCGGAACACACGGCCCGCGAGGCGGAGATCGTCGCCCAGGCCGGCCGCAAGGGCGCCGTCACCATCGCCACCAACATGGCCGGCCGCGGCACCGACATCCTCTTGGGCGGCAACGCCGAGGCTCTCGCCTGGGCACGCCTCAAGGACCAGTTCGCGGCCCGCCATGATGTGCCGCCGGAAGTCTGGAAACAGGCCGTCGACGACGTCGCCGCCAAGGAAGGCCTGTCCGAGGAGCATCGCCAGGTCGTGGCAGCGGGCGGACTCCACGTCCTCGGCACCGAACGTCACGAGGCTCGCCGCATCGACCGCCAACTCGAAGGCCGCTCCGCCCGCCAGGGCGACCCCGGCAGTTGCCAGTTCTTCCTCGCTCTCGACGACGAGTTGCTCGAAGGTCTCGGCCCACGACGGCAAAACGCTCTCAAGGCCCGCGGCCAGCGCGGCGGCGCCGGCTCCTGGGAAGCCTATCGGCCCATCTTCCTCAAGGCCCAGAGCCGCGTCGAACGCCGCCACTTCCGCCAGCGCGTCGATCTCATGATCTACGAACGCAACCGCCAGGAAATCCTCAAGGACCTCGGTGCCGATCCATACGTGGATTGACGACCGAACAGCCGAAACGTGCTTCAACTACTGCGGTAGGCCGCCCGGCCCCGCCACTCCGCCAATGGCGACGCGCCGATTCGTCCAGCAGATTCGTCCAGGATTCGTCCAGAAAGTGACATACACCCCCTCGGCACATCCTGAGCTGGACGAATCTCGCTAGACCTGGATAACTATCACTAATGTGATAAACAAAGTTATAGTCCAGCGGCCCGTGCCCCCTCGCGTCAACGCCAACGGCGTTGCCTGTTAAAGCCCAGGGCAACGCCCTGGGTTATCGGCCGTCATTGTTTCAAGCCCCAACGGGGCGACATTGGCCGTGCGATAATTCAATGGCGCCCCGTTGGGGCTTGGGTTCAATACATCGCCCGTTTCTTTAACATGCAACGCCGTTTGTATTGCTAAGGGTTCCTGGGAATCGGCGTGTGTGAGTCTTTGGGCGGTGCGGATAGACTATGGTCACCGAGCCCGAAGGAGTCAAGCTCATGCCGAGACAGTCGAACCTGACCGTGGCCCAGCGA
>VGYC01000146.1 GCA_016873095.1 Planctomycetota bacterium
GAATAAGCCACTCGGTCGCGCCGCTCTAAGGACGCTACAATCACGACTGCTTTCCCGTGCCACGGATGCCACGGATAGCAGATTTCCTGAACCTCGTTGTTACGGGTTTTAGATTGTCGAGTTGTACCACCAACACCGGCACCATCAATAACACCGCCGGCAACGGGGGCAATGGCGGGCCCGGCGGTCAGGGCGGCAACGGCGGCAACGCGACCGTGATTGTCGGCGACAACAACACGGTCATCAACGGCAACATCACCATCAACGCCGGTTCTCGAAAGGGAGCTCGCGGACGGTCGGCAAGCGGTGGCGGGTCCGGAGGCGGGTTCGGAGGCAGCGGCGGGGGTTCAGGCGGTGGCTACGCCGTGGATGGCGCGCCCGGCATTGCCGTCGCCAGCAATGGCGCCGATGGTACCGTGATCGGCAGCAATGGCTCTCCAGCAGTGGCGGTCGGCAAGGACGGCAAGGACGGCAAAGACGCAAAGGACGCCAAGGAGAGTAAGACCGCCGATCAGCCCGTAGTGCAAACCCAGCGCTATCTGAAGCTGCAAAATGATAGCGGCAGCAAGCTCAAGGTGTGGGTGCAGTATCGCACCCTGAGCGAGCAGAAGGTGTGGGTCTGGGTCCCGGCCGCTCCGGAAGATTCGGACAAGGCCTTGACCTATGACCTCGAACCTGGCCAGTCGTTGCATGTGGCGCAGCAGGGAGAGAAGATCGCTGCCAGCCGTGTCCGCCTCTGGGCGCAGTCCGAGATCGGGAAGTGGCTGGAGTACAAGGACGCGGACCTGTGGCTGGTGCCGGAGGAGGACCAGAACGGCCAGCACAACTACATGGCCAACGAGATCAAGACCTTCACTTTCGTCTTCCCACGCAAGGAGGTGGCCAAGTAGCAAGAACGTCGAACGACCCTGGTCTCTATTGCGCCGCGAGCCTCGGCAGGCTCGCGGCGTTTTTCTTTCCTGCCGCTAATTGCCGTCGCCTTGCGAGCTTCCATACGAAGGATGTTCATCCTCGATCGCAATCGGCCCGCTCCGGAGCAGGTCCATTGACGTTTCAAGACGACCGCGCCGTATTCTGTCATTATCGGAGGGCAAGCCAACGCTTTCGCCCAAAAAATACCCTTCTTGCGTAACACTCTGGCACCTTTTCGCATATCTCTCGCATGGGAATGCTACTCGACTGCCGACCAACGGTCAGAATTCTATCCGAATGGGTACGGGGCGCACTCATGCCGATGACACAATCGGTGTAGGACCGCCTCCGCGCGACCTGGTGGTCTTTGCCGTAAACGATGTGATCGTCACGTATTACGACCAAACCGATATCCGCCTCAAGAGCCTGCGCGACCTTCCAGGCAACGATGCGAAACAAAGGGCGGATCACATCCACGCCGACGCCGAAAAGCTCAAAGGCCAGGCAGCGGAGGTTCGGGTCGAACTTTTTGCGCAACTCAACCTATTTCGCGCCGAACTGCAAAAGGTTCGCGCCGAGCAAGGCCTAATCGAAGCGGAAGATGATTTCCTCAAACGCCTGGTCAGTTTGTTTGCTGATGAAAAAGCAGGCGTTGCCCAGCACGCGATGCTGCTTCGGGAGCTTCAGCGGAAACTGCCGAAGAGTCCGCGTGCGATTCAGGTGGAATCGGTGCTGAAAGACCGGCCCCTTTGGGAAGCTTTGCTGGCGTGGTCGGCTCGCAGCGACCTGTGGCGGAAGGAGACTCGAAGTGGTCTCTCGGTGAATCTTTCGCCTGGACGGATGCGGTGTTCCGCCGTAAGAATTTCGCGCACGCTGAAACCTCGCTGGATTACGACGTGCGACATAGATTGGGCAGGAAGACCGCGGAAACCACGTTACTCGCCTGGTGCGTTGGGTGGGCATTTTTGCGCGCGGCAGTCGGGAAGACGCAGGATTCTCAATCCTTCACTGCGGACGCGTTGTTCGGGGGTATCCGGATTCCTGGCGACCGGAGTCGCTGTACGCTGCCTCACGCAGTCGGTTCAACGACATGACTTTCCCAAGGGAAAACGATCCCATCATCGCTGAAGGGGAAAGGAGCCATCGCCTCAAGTTTCGCACCAATGACTCGTGCGGCTGGGCAAAGCCAATCCCCGTTGATCACGGCGCGCGCAATGGGGTAAGCGGCAAGGTCGGCAAGTTCCAGCCCACTCTCGGCGTCCCTCTTGCTCCGAAACTGGATCCGCGGCAGAAAAAGCCGGCGGACAGTCTCCGCTCTACGGTTCTGAATCCGGCCCTCTCCGTAATTCCAGAGGCCCGCACTGTGGAACTTGACGTATTCCGCCTGCAGCATTTTGTCAGGAGATTTTCCACGGGCTTCGGCCAGGATAGCGGTGAGTCTTGGTCGACAAGGGCCTGGTAATCGGGGGGGGCCGCACACCAGGCTTTAGCAGATGAGCTATCGAGACCTCGTATGGATTCACCAAACTAATGAAGCGATTACGCAAGCGCCGCTTATCGATTACGCTCGCGAAGAGGCGCATACGCAGGCCGGCAACCAGCTCGTTAATTGCCTCGTAGAAGCTCTGCCGCCTGCTGCGAGATTCTTGCAGGAACGCAAAGTCGCCAGTTTGGCGCCGAACGTCTCTGGAATGAAGCAATGCGTTAGGGTTCGGACAGTGACGTTGCTTGAATGTCCTCACGCGCGAAATCAGGGTCTTGGAATAGTATTTCTCTCCGACAAGAACGCCTACCAGCACGAAGACGGGAAAATCTGGGTCCACGTATTCCATATCGTGGGTGCCGCACTCGTCAAGACAGAGCACGTAGCCCGTTCGCGAACGCACGATCAAACTCCTTGGTGTAGAACCGCCCCCGCCCCCTGTAATTATCGCGGTGTCCGCCGGCCGTGCAAGGCCGTCATGGCATGTGTGATACCGAGCGAGAAGAGAGAGCCACTGGTGAGCGTTTTGAGAGCACCGGTGGGGTCGTGTTCTTTATCGTTTCCTTGGTTGCGCCTTTCTCAAACTGTTTCCTTCGCTGTCTAAGTTCCCGTCTGATTGGCTCGTCTTCTTGGCGTGCCCTTCTCAAGCCATTTTCTTCGCTGTCTGGTTTCTGCACAAACCCCGCATCCAGCCGCGGCTTCGTCTCCCGCCGTGAATGATTACTTGATGACACGATAGAGCCGATACGCGCCTTTCTCGTCCGCGAAGAGCTTTTCCAGCCCCTTGACGCGAGCCGTTTCCGGCCCCGGCAAGACAACGTGGGTGACGCCGAATCGCTTGAGCGTCTCACCGACTGCGGGTGAGATCCAGTCGCCGTCCCGGTACAGCTTGCGGCACGTCAGCAGCCGATCATGCCAGTCGAGCACTTCGACGTCCTTGTAGGGAATGGACTTGAAATCGACGACGATGGGCGCGCCGGTGTACAGGCGAAAGCGCTGCAGATCGATGGCGATGAGGTGCTGGTCCTTGTCGCGCAGCGGCGGCCGCGTGAAGCTTGTCGATCGGGCGCCGCGCTTCCCGGTGTCCAGTCGTGGCACATCGACCGGCAGCAGGTAGACTTCGCCATGGCGGGCGTGCGCCCGCACGAAATGCAGCAAGGGAACCTCATCCGGGTTCGAGCGATAAGCCATTCCTTCGCCGGTGATGGCGACGCCGGCGGCAACCAGCAGGGCGAGCAAGATCGAGCACGTCCAGCGGATCCCGCGTCCAGCCCCTTGGGCGCCCTCTGCCGGGGAAGCGCCTGGTCTGGCGAAGCGCAGCACCAATCGCGCCAGCACGATGGCCGTCGCCAGCGGCACCAGCACGGCCGATAGCCGCCACGGAAACAGCAGGGCCAGCGTATCGCTGTCCGTCGCCACCTGCAGCATCGACAGCGCCAGCGACAGGAAAAACGGGATGAGCAGGACGGGAAACAGGACGGTGCCGCGCGTCAGCCAGATGGCCAGCACGACCCACGCAAGCTGCGCCGCTGCGACGCCGTCGAACCAGACTTCCGGCACGGCATGGTGCGGGATGCGGAAATGCACGAGCAGCCGCTGTGCCTCGGCGAACGCGCGTGGCGATGACGGTGCGAACTCGATGATGCTGCGCAAGACCAGCGGCAGCACCAGCACGAGCGCCCAGCCGCCGAGCAACACGCCCTTGCGCCAGGACCCCTGCTGCCTCCAGACAACCAGCACATAGGCGAGCACGAGAAACGCTGCCGGCAACAGATAGGTCGCATGGACAATGCCCGCGCCCGCCGCGGCCGTCGCCGCCACGAAGCCACGCCCACGCACGAATAGGAAGATCGACCACACCAGCAGCACGCCGAACACGGATGGCTGCAGACCGAAGCCGAGAATGTACTGTCCGGCCACGCCCGCCTGAAAATACCAGGGATAGTCGACGTCGAATAGCTGCACCGAAGCCCAGCGCGCCGCCCCGGAGTGAATGAGCGCCAGCAGCGTGATGAACAGCAGCCGTGCGTTGCCATTCGCCTCGCCGCCGGCAAGAAACGTGAAGATTCCGGCGAGGCTGTACAGGTAGATTCCAAGCAAGAGTCCGAAATAAGCGTAGTAGAGCCACTCGTGCGCAAACCGGTAGGTCCACGCCACCAGTGCGCTGAAAACGGGAGTTGGGTCGCCGGTGCCGGCCAGCCAGTCGCCGTCGAGGAAGCCGAATCCGCCACGCGCCAGGCCGTGCAAGAAGTACTGATTCTGATTGGAATAATAGAGGGGCGCCTGCGTGCAGATGAGCGTGAAGACGACGGCCCAGAACAGGAACGACGCCGGCGGCGCGAAGCGGTGGCGAATCCCGCAATGAGGAGAGCTGGCCGACGACATCGCATTTTTCCTCTCGGCATTCGTGGGGATCGGCTCGCCGGTTGCCAGTCTTGCCTGTTGCCTGTCTTGCCTGTTGCCTGGCTTGCCGGACCGGTGCAAACTTGCCAGCCGTTGCAACCGGCGCGTCTGGTTCATTCGTTAGCGTATCTTGCCCATTCCGTCCACATGTCGGCATTCCTTGATCCTGAAACCCGGCATTTTCCGAATATACAGACGGCTTGTCGTCCAGACTCCTTGTATCAAGGAGCCACCCCCAATGAAGCGAATCGTCAACTGGGTGACGGTGACGGGTTTCTTGCCGGTGCTGGCTTTCTCGAGCGTCAGCAGCCGCGTCGAGGCCCTCGAACCGCTGGTCAGCCACTACGGGTTGGGACACCTGCTCCATCCGATTCAGCAGCCAGAGCTGCCGGCGGCCTGCGCCTCGTGCGATTGTGCCAGGGACCATGTCTACATTTTCGGCGTCAATGGCCTGAACCCGCTGTGCACCGGCAACTTCAACGGCCTGTGCGATTTCCTGCGCAGCCAGGGTTACAAGAACACGTACTTCGGCCAGCTTTACACCAGCCACTGGTTCGGGGCCAAGATTCGCGAAATCCAGGGGCAGGATCCCAAAGCCCGCATCGTGCTGATCGGCTTCAGCCTGGGAACCAATTACGTGCGAGCCATTGCCAATGGTCTGCGCAGCGAAGGCATCCGGGTGGACTTGCTTGTCTACCTCGCGGGCGACATGATCTGGAACTCGCCGCGAAGCTGTCCGGACAATGCCTCGCGCATCCTGAACGTCAATGCCCATGGCCTGATCTTGCTCGGCGGCGACCTCTTCTTCAAGGGCGCCGACCTCGACAAGGCCCGCAACGAGCGCCTCGACGCCCGGCACATCCTCATCCCCAGCCGCAAGGCAACCTTGACGATGCTGCTGGAGGAGCTGAACGCCATCTCGTGCCGTCCAGTTCAGGATCGGGTTGAACTCGGCGAACCCACGGACTCGCCGCCCAAAGAGCTTCCGGTAGGCTTCGCCAACCAGCCGGCGGCCAGGGAACCGTCGCTGAGCCCATCGGCGCCGCCGACAGTGCCGTCGGCCGCCACGCCGCAGTCTCGTCCCCCGCAGCCGCCGCGGTCGCGCATCCCCTTCGCCGGAACACGCCGTTAGGACGCGTGCTCGTTTGGCCCCCAGGATTCGTTGCGTTGCTACCCCCCCTCTCGGCACCCCGGCAACGAAAATCGTGGTTCCTATCCGTCCGGCAGCCTGGCTTGTCGATGCCGTCCGGGCCCAGCACAATCAACAAGGGCCAGCATCCCTGTTGCCAGCGCCGTAAACCAGTACTCTCGACGCGGATCGACACCAAGGAGCATTCATGTCCAAGCCTCTCAACATCGGCATGATCGGGTACGGCTTCATGGGCCGGGCCCATTCCAATGCCTATCGCAAGGTGAACAACTTCTTTGACCTCGCCTATCATCCGGTCCTGAAGGCGGCCTGTGCCCGCTCGGCGGACAAGGCCAGGGCCTTCGCCGACCAGTGGGGCTACGAGTCCGTCGAGACCGACTGGCGGAAGCTTCTGGAGCGCAAGGACATCGACGCCGTCGATATCTGCGTGCCGAACAATCTGCATTCGGAGATCGCGCACGCGGCGGCCGCCGCAGGCAAGATGATCCTGTGCGAGAAGCCGCTGGCGATGAACGGGCCGGAAGGGCTCAAGATGGTGCAGGCAGTCGAGAAGGCCAAGGTTGCGAACATGGTCTGGTACAACTACCGCCGCGTGCCGGCCGTCACCTTCGCCAAGAAACTCATCGACGACGGCAAGCTGGGGCGCGTCTTTCACTACCGCGCCAACTTCCTGCAGGACTGGACGATCAGTCCGGAGTTGCCGCAGGGCGGCACCGGCCTGTGGCGGCTGGACGCGGCGGCGGCCGGCAGCGGCGTCACCGGCGATCTGCTGGCCCATTGCATCGACACGGCCATCTGGCTCAACGGCCACATCGCCAATGTGAACGCCATGACCGAGACGTTCGTCAAGGAACGCAAGCACACCGGCACCGGCAAGGTGGAGAAGGTCGGCATCGACGACGCCTGTGCCTTCCTGTGCCGCTTTGCCAATGGCTCGCTGGGGCTCTTCGAGTCGACGCGCTACGCTCGCGGCCACAAGGCGCTGTACACCTTCGAGGTCAACGGCGAACACGCGTCGCTCAAGTGGGATCTGCACGACCTGCACCGGTTGCAGTATTTCGACAACCGCGATGAGGGGCCGCTGCGCGGCTGGCGCTCCATTCACGTCACCGACGGCGACCATCCATACATGGGCAAGTGGTGGGTTCCCGGACTGCAAATCGGCTACGAGCATTCCTTCGTCCACCAGGTCGCCGACTTCATCGAAGGGATCACGAAGGACAAGCCCGCCATGCCGGACTTCCGCGACGCGCTGCGGACGCAGCACGTCTGCGACGCCGTGCTGGATTCGGCGAAGAGCGGCAAGTGGCTGGATGTGCCGAAGGCGTGATTTCTGGCGACCCGGGAGCGTCAGCGACCGGAGATTCACATCGCCGGGCCGCTGCGCGGCGGCGCGGGCACATGCCAGACGCGTGCCGTGCGGTCGGCGCTGGCCGACGCCAGGAGCCGGCCATCCGGACTGAAGGCAAGAGCGGCGACCTTGCCGTGATGCTCTTCCAGAACGCACGGTTCATCACTGAGGTCGAGCCGCCAGAGAAGAATGCGGTTGTCACTGCCGCAGGCCAGCGCATCGCCGGCGGGACTGTAAGCGAGACAGGATACTCGGCCGCCGAAAGCAGACAGCTGTCGCGAGCGCTCGGCGCCGTCCAGTTCAAGCAGATGCACCGGCCCGCTCGCGACCGCCAGCAAGCGTCCGCTCGGATGCAAGCACATCGCGGAAACACCTTTCGAGAAGCCGCGCAGCACGCGTAGCTGGCGCTGAGCAGCGAAGTCCCAGATGATCACGGTCCGGTCCCGGCTCGCGGACGCCAGCCGCCGGCCATCGCGGCTGAAGCTCAGCGCGTGCACGCGCTCGCTGTGGCCGCCCAGGGCAGTGATCAGGTCGCCGTCGCCGGCATCCCAGATATGGATCCAGCCGTCGTCGCCGCTCGACGCCAGCGTCTGGCCGTCCGCATGAAAGGCAACGGCCCGGACCGGCCCCTTGTGGGCCCTGAGCGAAATTCGCTTGCGGCGTCGGGTGACGTTCCACAACCGGACCTTGCCATCGGCGGCCGCGGTCGCCAGGGTTTGTCCATCCGGGCTGAAGGCGACGCTGCGCACCGCGCCGGTGTGCCGCGACAGATCGGCGATGTCCTGACCGGCATTCACATCCCACAGGAGCGCGGAATGATCGTGGCTGCCGGTGGCCAGCATGAAACCGTACGGGTTGAACGCCACGCTAGTGACGCGGTCGGCATGCCCCATCAACACGCGGCACGACTCGTGCGTGCCAGGCGAGTCCGTGACGGGTGCGAACGGCGTCAGGGCCTCGACCAGTTCCGCCGGCGTCTGCAGGCGTTGCTCCGGGTGCTTGGCCATCAGGCGTAAGACCAGACGGGCCAGCTCGCGGGGCACGTCGCCGCGCACGTCGCTGAGCAGGCGCGGTGCTTGCTCCAGATGAGCCGCCACCTTGCCGGCGTTGTCCAGTCCCGGAAACGGCACCTCGCCGGCCAGGAGATAAAACAGCGTGCAGCCCAGGCCATACAGGTCCGCGCGGATATCCACAGCCCGCGCATGCTTCACCTGTTCCGGAGCAATGTAATCGGGCGAGCCCATGAGAACGCCCGCCTCCGCCGGCCAGCCGGTCGAGAGCCGCGCGCTTGCCAGGTGAGCCAGGCCAAAGTCGAGAATCTTGACCTGTCCGGAGGGAGTCCGCATCAAGTTGTGCGGTTTGATGTCGCGATGGACCATGCCCATTTCATGGGCGTGTTGCAGACCGCGGGCGGCCTGCCGACACACGTCGCAGGCATCGGCGATCGTCAGGCGGCCTTGCCGGGCCAGGTATTCGGCCAGGTTGGCGCCTGCCACGAACTCCATGATGAAGAAGTGCAGGTCGTCTGCCTGATCGGCGTCGAGGGCCGTGACGATGTTCGGGTGAGACAGTCTGGCGGCGGCCTCGACTTCGAGCCGAAAGTGCTCGACCGCCAGCGGGTTGGCCAGCAGCCGCGGCCGGATCACCTTCAACGCCACCAGCCGGTTCAGAAAGCGATGCTCGGCCTTGAAGACCAGTCCCATGCCGCCGCGGCCAACCATCTCCAGCACGCGGTAGCGCGGATGCTGGGCCAGCGCCGGCGGAATCTCGTCCACCTGGTCCCAGCGACCTTCGCGGTCCGCGTCACCCAGCGATCCGGTCCAGGTCGGCACCGACGAGACATGATCCGCCTCGGGCAATTGCAGGGCGGCCGTCAGTGGATCGGTCGGCAGCTCCTCGAGCACGCCGCGGCACAGCTCGCACTGGAGAAGGTGCTCCTCGATGGACCGTGCCGCCCCCTCTTCCATCAGTCCGGAAGCAAACGCGGCCAGGTCCTCGGGGTGCGGATGCCGATTCATGGAGGGTCACGAGAGTTGCTCGAAGAGTTCACGCATCTTGTCACGCAGCCGGCGCATGACACGCGACTTGGCGATGAACACGGCGTTGACCGAGATGCCGAGATCGCCGGCCACCGCGGCCGGCTTGTCGCCGTCGTAGGCGACGCGGCGAAACGCTTGCCACGTGGTCGGCTCGAATTCCCCTTCGATGGCTGCCAGCAGCCGCCGGGCCACGAAGCGGTCGTGCTCCTGATCCCATTGCTGGCTCAGCTGGCTGGCCGGGTCTTCCAGATCGCTGGCGATTCGCGTCCAGTCCGTCTCGGCGAGCGACACAGGCCGGGCGCGATGCTTGCGGCGAAAATTCCGCAGGCGGTTGGCGGTGATGGTCCGCAGCCAGCCGCGAAACGTGCCGCGGTTGCGGTCGTAGCGAAAGCGCGGCAACTCGCGCATCAGGACATGCAGGACGTCCTGGCCGAGATCCTCGGCATCGTCGTGCTGCAAGCCGCGCTGCCGCAGCCAGCCATAGACGAGCGGCCAGTAGACATCCATCAAGCGCCGCCACGAGCGCGGGTCCGAGCGCTCGCGCAGATCCTCCAGCAAGCTTGCCGACGTCTCTGACATGGTAATCCTCCCCGATGCCACTGTCGATTATCGCCGCCGCCCGGCCGCAATGCAAGTTTGTGGCGCGACGGCTGCGCGGAATCGATGGCAGGAGGCATGCTCAGTTTGGCAAGGTCCGGCACGGCCGTTGCCGCGCATCGTGTTTCGTGCGAACCTTGCCCGTCGCCGCGATGCGTGCGAGGAAGGAGAACGCGTCGGCCTTGGGACTGGCTTTCTTGAGTTCCTGCCAGCTCTGCCGGATGCGAGCCAGGTCGCATTCCACGGACGGATTGGCATGGTTGAATTGAATGGGAGTCATGGAGGGTCCTCCTCTCGTCACGAGGGGTCGCATCCATGCATGGAACCAACTCCGCGCATCGTCTCGCGGAGACTTGCCTGCCAGGACATCATAACGCACCAACCGGACCGGACAAGTGAACAAACGGCAGGCAATATCAAGAAAAACGCCGAAAACAAACAGCGCCGCTTGTGCAGGTTCTCTATCCTTTCGCGGCGCGGACATGCCGACGACAACGAGCCTCGATCGTTACGTTGCCCGGCGACCTTTGTCGTGCGTGACACCGACCGCGCTTCACGCCTCCAGGCCGGCAATCTCGGTGGCGAGATTAAGCCGCGCCGATTTCTCCAGATGGCTCAGAAAGTGATAGATCGCCGGTCGCGTCAGGAAGCGCTCGAGCACTTGTCGCCTGCCCGAACGGTAGGTCGCGTCTGGCACCCAGGCGTATTCTCGGCGGATATTGGCGGCGTACTCCTGGTACACGATTGCGCTCGCTCCCAGCACGGCCAGATCGGCGTCAAGGAGGACCTTGGCGTCGGAATAGCCGCCGGCATCGTGCGCCTTCGTCCTCTGGATGAGAGCAGCCACGCGCGGTCCATCCAGGATTCCGAGTTGCTCGCAAAGCCGCTCGGCGTAGGCCGCACTGCGTTCTTCGTTGTCGGACGCCTTGCTATCGTAGATCACGTCGTGCAGCCAGACGGCCAGCTTGATCGCGTTCAAGTTCTGCGCATGCACGGCCAGGCTCTGGACAGTCATGAGCATGTCCTGAATGTGATCGAGCGTGTGATAGTACCGCCCCGGTTCGGCGTAACGCCGGCAAACGTCCGCGAAGGCCTGCTCGGCCGGCGACTCCGCAACTGCCCAGGTACGCAACAAGTCGTGCCAGGCACGCCGCATTGGATTGTTCATGTCCTTGCCACCTAACTCGTTCCCGGCCAGAACTGGCTGAGCCTGGGATAGCGTCTACCATGCCGCCTCGATTCCCGGCGAGAACGCCTCCAGTTCACTCAGTTCACGGGCCAGGTGGGCAGCGTGCGCTTCCAGTTCTTCGATGGCGAAGCGCAGCGTCTGCACGAGCGGGAAGTGGAGCATGGCCAGATGCACGCGGATCGTGTCATCGACGAGAACGTGCTGACCCGCGCGATACAGGGCGAGTGCATACAGACACATCTGCGGTCGATGGCGGTCGGCGATGACCTTCGCCGATGGATCGGCATCGCTTTTCCAGTCCACGATCTCGAAGCCGCCGCGGCAGCGGAGCAGCTTGTCGTACCGGCCGGAGATGTGCCAGCGTTCGACTTGCAGGGCAAAATCAACCTCGGCCTCGCCATCGGCCTCCAGCAATTCGCGGACATGCGCGGCCCCCGCTTCGCGCGACGCTTGCAGCTTTTTCAAGATACCCTCCACGCCGGCAACGACGCGCTCGACTGCGGCCGGCGTCGCCTCGGCCTCATTCTCGAAGCCCACCTCGCCGCTGCCGCCGGCAAGCAGATTGGCTGCCATGGCGTGCAAGAAGTCGCTCCGCTCGCGAGGCGACTCGCGCAGAATCTCACGCATCTCAAACAGGCGATGCACCAGCGTGCCGATGCTTGTGGAAATCCGTTCTTGCAGCCGGTCCGGTGCATCGTCAGGAAAGTGCTCCGGCAGCGCGGGCAGATGCGGCACGACCTGCACGCGATGCGCCATCCACGCATCGCGCGGCTTGTCGCGCCAGGCTTGCAGGATCTTCTCCAGTGACGTCGTGGCCAGCATCGGCTCCTTGGGAGCTTCGCGGATCGGCGCCAAGGACACGTCGTCCGTCAACGCCGCGAGCGGCGGGGGCGGCAGAGGCGGCATGTTGTCCGGCCGCGTGATGATCGTGATGTGCTGGCCGGCCTCCTGCCACAGCCCCTGTTCCTTGTGACGAGGTTCGATGCCCAGCGCCTCGTCGAACCAGGTCTGCCAGCTCTCGAAGTTCCTTCCTTGCACGCCGGCGAGTATGAGCCGCTCCTGGGCGCGCGTGGCGGCGACGTAGAAGAGCCGTCGGCTTTCCGCGAGATCCTGGGCACATTCCAGCCGTCGCAGCGCCTTGAGCAAACGGCTGGGATGAGTTTCGCGCGGCCTGTCCGGGTGCCGCACCGCCAGTGCAAGCGTGCCCGCGGCAACGGCAAATTCCTCGGCGTCCCCCGGCAACAGCTGATCGAGCGGACTCTTGACCAGCAGCCGCGAGTTATTGCTGCCGCGCACCTTGCGCTCCATCTTCATGACGGCCACCACGGGAAACTCGAGCCCCTTGGCCGCGTGGATCGTCATGATCCGCACCGCGTCCCGTTCTTCCGGCAACGCGGCTTGCTCCTCGCGAAACGAGACTTCCACTTGCGCGCGCAGCCAGCGCGCCAGCCGGACCAGGCTGGGCGATTGACGATTCTCCTCGTCGCGGACCAGCTGGAAGAGCTTGCGCAGGTTCGCGACGATTTGCTCGCCGCCCGGTTCCGAAGCGTAGACGGCGAGGGCGTCGGACTCTTCCAGGCAGCGTTGCAGCAGGTCGGAATGCGCCATGCGATCGACGCGCCGCCACCAGCCGCCAAGTTGAGCGTACACCTGCCGCAAACGCTGGCGGCGCCCGCCCAGGCTCTGCCAGGCGTCGCGCAGAGCGACGATCATGTCGTCTGGATGCTGGCGCCAGGGGTCGTTGGCTCCGTCTTCGTTTTCGGAAGAGACTTCTTCGTCGCATTCAGACGCGCCATCCGTGTCGCTCGCTTGCGGCACGCCGAGGTCGTCGCCGGCGCTGGCTGCCAGGCGTAAGCCGCGGTGGAGTTTGCCGCGGCCGAGCTGGGACAGAAAAAGAATCTCCGTGTCGGTGAGCCGGCCAATGGGACCGCGCAGCACGGCGAACAGCGACATGCCATCGCCCCGGTCGGCCAGTACCGACGCGAGACTCACCATGTCGCGCACTTCCTGACGCTGCCAGAAGCCGACGCCCGTGGTCACGATGAATGGGACGTTGCGCCTTGTAAGCTCCTTTTCCAGCTCGGCCAGGACGACGTCGCGGCTGGGCAACAGGATGGCCATGTCGCGGAACCTGAGCGTGCTCGATTCTTTCTCGCCGGGGCGCCAGCGCGGCTGTCCGTGCAGGCGGACGAGTTCGTCGACGACGCATTGCACCTGGAGCAGGCTGAGGGGAATGTCGCGCGGGACATTGCCGTTATCGCCGGCATCGTCGCCGGCCTCGACGATTTCCGCCTGGCCGCCCGGCGCGACATAGCGAATCTCGCCACCCGCCGTGGTGGTGCCGTCCGACTCGAGATTCTGGTACGACACCTCGAACGGCAAGGGATCTGCCCGGGCAAAGGCGTCTTGCATCACGCGATCCACAAGTTGCAACGGCATCGGGCTCAGCGTGCGATAGTTGACCGGTAGCTTCATGAAGCCCAGGCGCTGCTCCGCATCGGCCACGTGACCCGCGTGTTCTTCATAGTCCGTCGGCTGGGCCGCGCTTCCGTGCGCTGCGTTCGCGGCCATGATGAGATCTTGCAGCCTCTGAAAGACGCTGACATCGGCCTGGCGAAAGCGGTAGATCGACTGCTGCGGATCGCCGACGATGAACAGCCGGTCGCGGTCGAGCGGGCCTTGCGGGCCGGCGCCCACCAGATACGACAGCACCTCCCATTGCAGCTGGTTGGTGTCCTGAAACTCATCCACGAGGACATGGCGAAAGCGTCGTCTCAGTTCGGCGCGTGCGTTGGCATCGGCGGCCAGCAGGTCGCGGGCGCGGCGTGCGACCGTGACAAAATCGTACTGTCCTGTCTCGCGGCACAGCGCCAGGTACTCCGCGTGCGCCGGCTCCAGCAGGCGCGCCAGTCGATCCGCCGCCTCCAGCGCCCGCGCCTCGCCGGCACCATCGAAATCAATAGCGTGCAGCAAGGGAACCCAGGCCTTCTGGATCGGACTCACGAAATCGATGATGGGAGCCATCCCCAGTTTCCTGGCAGTCTTGCCATCGGAAACAGTGAATTGCTCCACGAGCCAAACCAACACGCGTTCGTCGCTTTCGACCGATGCCTCCTGGAGATCTTCCAGGATGGAAGGCAGCGTATCGGCAAACGTCTTCAGTGTCTTGCTAGAACTGTTTCGCTCCGCGACGGCTGTCTGCAGCGCGAGCAGCTGCGCCCGCAACTCGGCCCGGTCCCGCTGCAACTTTGCCCGGTGCGGCAGGCGACGCTGAGCTTCCTCGACGCGCTCCTGGATCGGGCGCGTGTCTTGATGGGCGGCCACGATCATTGCCGGTTCCACGCCATGAGCGAGTAGCTCGACAAGGTGTGATGTCAGCGTGAAATAGCCTTCCTCGCGGGCCCACCAGAGCATGTCGTCCCGATGTTGTCGATCCCGCGCGTTCGCCTGCTCCACGGGCAGAGCGCCCAGGCGATTGATGAGACGATCGACGGCCTGCCGTCGTAGCGCGGCGTGCTCATGATCGGATAGTAGCTCGAAGCCGGGGTCGATAAGGTCTTGGTTGCCCAGGCCATGCTCGCGCAGGATGCGCGCGCAAAGGCTATCGATGGTGCCGATGCTTGCCCGCGGCAGCAATTCGCTTTGCCGGCGCCAGAACTCATGCTCGGCTGGAGACTCGGCCTGGCCTGCCAGCTTGGCGGTCGCTTCCGCCAGCTTCTCGCGGAGCTGTGCCGCAGCCTTGCGCGTGAAGGTGACGGCCGCCAGGCCGTCGATCGACACGCTCCCACTCGCCAGGAGCTGGATGATGCGCTCCAGCAGCACGCTGGTCTTGCCGCTGCCGGCATTGGCCCGCACCACCAGGTTCCGCTTCGCGTCCAGCGCGTGCGCCTGGTGGGAATTGAATCGCAAGAGATTCTTGGTCGGCTTCATGCTTGGCGGACATCCATTCCGATGGTGGATACGTGTGCAGACATTATAACCATTGCCGGGCCGGCAACGTTATCGTTGACGCCGAAGCTCTGCGATCTGCATCGGTCCGTGACGGAATTCCCGGGTCACGCAACTTGCTCGGCTTGAAAATCAGTCAGGCCCCTCGGTGGCCAGGCCGCGCGCAGGGCATTCACGACGGCCAGGACATCGATGACTTCTTGCGTGATGGCGCCGGCTACCGGCGGCAAGTAGCCGAACGCAGCCAGCACCATGCCGATGACGCTGAGGGCCATGCCGCCGATGGCGCTTTGCAGCGCAATCGTCCGCATTCGCCGGCTCACGTGCAGGAATTCATCCACTTTCTGCAACGAGCTGTCGAGAATGACGGCGCCGGCCGCCTCGGTGGTGATGTCGCTATTCTGGCCGAAGGCGATGCCGACAGTCGCTGCCGTCAGCGCCGGCGCGTCGTTGATGCCGTCGCCCAGGAAGACCGTGTTGGCTTTCTGCGTTTCCAGGCGCACAAGTTCCAGTTTCTGTTCCGGGCTCTGGCCTGCGAAGATCTCGCTGATGCCCACGCGTTCGGCCAGGTAGCGAACCTCCGATTCGCGATCTCCCGAAACCAGCATGACGCGGCGGATGGCGTGCTTTGGACCCAGATGGGTGATGAACGACGGGCCTTCGTGGCGTGGCTCGTCGCGGAAGCGACCGGCGCCCGCGTACCGGCCATCCATGATGATGAGACATTCCATCCCGGGACCGGCGGCCGGCAGTTCGTCCCTCGCTTGCGGCCGGTGAGCGAGCCATGTCTTGCGATTGGTCAGCCAGATGTCCTTGCCCCCACCGTGCCGCGCATGCCCTGACCGGCCGGTTCACTGATGTGCGACGCTTCCTGCAGCTGCAAGCCTTGCCGCTGGGCCTCGGCAAGAACCGCCCTGGAAAGTGGATGCTTGGAGTAGCGTTCCAGGCTCGCCGCCAGGCTCAAGATTTCTTCCGTGGAGACCCCTGGTGGCGCGATCACTTCGGTCAGCCTCGGCTCACCGTACGTGAGGGTGCCGGTCTTGTCGAAGATGGCGACGCGGCAGGTATCGATTCTCTCCAGCACGGCGGGATCCTTGATGATGATGCCGCGCCGCGCAGCCAGCGAGATCGAGCCAATGATGGCCACCGGAATGGCGATCAGCAACGGACACGGAGTGGCCACCACCAGCACGGCTAGAAAGCGATTGGCCTCGCCGCTGACCAGCCAGGATACCAGCGCCAGCCCCACGGCCAGCGGCGTGTAGAAGGCGCCGAGCTGATCGCCCAGCCGTCGCAGCCGCGGCCGACGCTGCTCCGAGGTCCGCATCACTTGCATGATCCGGGCATAACGCGAGTCGATGGCCCGCTTGTCGGCGCGGATGGTCAAGGCCGAGTCCCCGTTGATCGAACCGGACAGCACCGTGGAGCCGGGGACTTTCGACATCATGTATGGCTCGCCGGTGCGATAGGACTCATCCATGACGCCGTGGCCGTCGAGGACGGTGCCATCGACCGGACAGATCTCGTGAGGAAACACGACGAGACTGTCGCCGACATTCACGCTGTCGAGAGAAACTTCCTCGATCAGGCCCTTGGTCTTGCGCTGGGCACGCGTGGGCATGCGCCGCGCCAGGGCCTCGAGAACCGCAGAGGCGTTGCGCACGGCATACGCCTCGAGTGTCTCACCGCCAGACAGCATCAGGACGACGAGCGCACCCGCCAGGTACTCACCGAGGATTACCGATGTCACAATGGACATGCCCGCCAGCAAATCGGAACCAAACTCGAGACGGCATAGCTTGAGCAACAGATCGAGTACCAGTGGAATACCGCCGAGGATGAGCACGACGAGCAGCGGCACATCCTGGGACGGCAAGTTTGCAATCTCCCAGGGGACCGGCAGGACGAACCTCAGCAAGAGATGCAGCGTCAGACCAGCCACTGCCAGCAAGGCGATGATGGATTGTCTTGCGAAAAGAGAATTCTCGGGCATTGTGCGTTCCCGGAGTTGATCGCATTCTATTCCGCCCGGCGCGCGCGTGAAAACCAGGCACCTGTGCCAGATCCGCACAGAGACGGCGGCTAACGCACATCTTGAGAGCAAAACGCGCCTGGATATTTCGCGTGCGGCCATGAAAAAGGCGGCGGTACGTCGTTTGCTCACTCTCTTGCGGCCAGTGATCTTCGTCCAGCAAGAAAGAGGGGAATCTCATGAAAAAGATCATTCTCGCGAGCCTTTTCGCAATCCTGGTTATCGGCCGTCCGTGCCCGAGTCCGGCCCAGCAACGAGCCGACCTCGACAAGCTGATGTACGGGAAACTCGCCAGTTCCAAGGCGGTGTTCGAGGGAATCGCTCTGGCGGACTTCAACAAGATCAGCGGCAGCGCTGAAAAGCTCATTCAGATCAGCAAGATGGCCGAGTGGGCTGTTTTCAAGACGCCTCAGTACGAGCTGTACACCAATGAGTTTCGCCGCGCTGCCGGAGTGATCGGGCAGAAGGCCCGGAACAAGAATCTGGACGGCGTGGCTCTCGCCTATTTCGACATGACCATGAGCTGCATCCGCTGCCATCAGTATGTCCGCGAAGTCCGTGAGGCACGCTTGCCGCACGAGCCCGCCGCCGTAGCGAAACTCGCAAGAATTCCGGCGACCCGATGACTCGCCTCGCCCACCCGGAATTCGCCCGGTTACCGTGGGACGGGTCATAGCGTGGACTTGCCGCCGTGGCGCAAGCCGGTATGGAAAGAGTGGGCTCGGACTGCGAGATTGCGCGGGGATTGACTGTAATCATCATGAGCGCGATTCAAGCACGTTACCTGCCGCTGCCGTACCAGGACTCTGCGGAGTCGGGGCGGCTGATTCTGCGTGACGGCAGCACGGCCCATGTGCGGCTGGCCACGCCGGCAGATCGCCCGGCACTCGCAGCATTCTTCGAGCGGTTGTCGCCTGAATCGCGGCGACGGCGGTTCTGGTCGGAATCGCCCCCAGGCCAGGAACTCATTGGAACGCTGTGCGACAGCTCGCAGCCACATTCCGCGCTGACGCTGGTGGTGACGCGTACCGTGGATGGCGCGGAGCGCATCATCGCCACCGGTTCCTATCTTGCGAGCAAGGGCGCGCGTCGGGCCGAGGTCGCTTTCGCCGTGGACGACGCCTTTCAGGGCAAAGGGCTGGGGACGCTGCTGCTGGAGCGACTGGCGCTGCTCGCGGTGCGGCACGGCTTCACGCGCTTCTGGGCGGTGACGCATGCCGATAATCGGGCCATGCTCCAGGTGTTCCGCGAATCCGGGTTTGATGTCGATGAGAATGCCGAGTCGGGCGAGATTGACTTGGACCTGTCAGTGATTCCCACGGCCGCCAGCGTATCCCGTCTGGAGATGCGCGATCGGATTGCCACTGCCGCCTCGCTGCGGCCCTTCTTCCATCCCGAGGCCGTTGCCGTGATCGGCGCCTCGCGCGATCCGGCGAGCATCGGCTATCGCATCCTCGAAGCGCTGACCATGAATCGCTTCCAGGGTCCGGTTTATCCGGTCAATCCCAGGGCCAGCGTCGTCGGCTGCATGCGCGCCTATCCATCGATGCGCGATCTGCCGGACAAGGTGGACCTGGCGATCATCGCCGTGCCGCGCCAGTTCGTTCTCGGCGTGGTGGACGACTGCGCGGCCGCCGGCGTGCGTGCCCTCGTCGTCATCACCGCCGGGTTTGCCGAAGTCGATGAGGAGGGCCGTGCCCTGCAGCAGCAGCTGGTGGCCAAGGTGCGCGGCTCGGGCATGCGCATGGTCGGCCCCAATTGCATGGGACTGCTCAACACCGATCCGGCGGTGCGGCTGAACGCATCGTTCTCGCCGGTCTTCCCGCCGCCGGGACGCGTCGCCATGTCGTCGCAGAGCGGCGCTCTGGGGCTGGCCATCCTGCAGGCGGCGCGGCGGCTGGACCTCGGCCTGTCGACGTTTGTCAGCGTCGGCAACAAGGCCGACGTGTCCGGCAATGACCTGCTGCAATACTGGGAAGAAGATCCCAGCACCGATGTGATCCTGCTCTATCTCGAATCATTCGGTAATCCGCGGCGTTTCGCCCGGCTGGCGCGGCGCGTCAGCCAGCGCAAGCCGATCATCGCACTCAAGAGCGGTCGTACCTCGGCCGGCGGGCGGGCGGCCGGTTCGCATACCGCGGCGCTGGCAGCCAAGGAGGTGGCCGTCGATGCTCTGTTTCAACAGACAGGCATCATTCGCGCCGACACTCTGGAGGAGATGTTCGACCTGGCCGCCTGCATGGGAAACCAACCGTTGCCCGGCGGCAAACGCGTGGCCATCGTGACCAATGCCGGCGGCCCGGCGATCCTCTGCGCCGACGCCTGCGAGACAGCCGGGCTGGTGATTCCTGAATTCTCGGCGGCCACGAAAGAGCGGCTGCGCTCATTTCTCCCGGCCGCGGCCGGCCTCGGCAATCCCGTGGACATGATTGCTTCAGCCGGCGCGGAACTCTATCGGCAAGCGGTCGAGACCGTGCTCGACTCTGGCGAGGCCGATGCCTTGATCGTCATTTACATTCCAGTCGATCCGTCACGGAATGTTGACATCACCGCCGCCATCGTGAGCGCGGTCGCCGCTGCCCGTTCGTCGAAGTCACTGCCACTCCCCGTGCTTGCCTGCATGATGGCTGAAGAGGGGCGCGCGACCGCGCTGTCCGGACACGGCGAAAGAATCCCAACCTACGCGTTTCCCGAAGCGGCCGCGCGGGTGCTTGGCAAGGCGGCTGCCTATGCCGATTGGCGCTCTCAACCCGTGGGCGTCGTTCCCGATTTCGGCGACCTGGACTTGCGCGCCGCACGCGCCGCCTGTGCCGAGGCCTTGCGAACGCGCGGCCAAGGCTGGCTCACCTTGTCCGAGACCCGGAAAGTTCTGGCGGCAATGCGCCTGCCCATGGCGCCGGGCGGGTTTGCTGTCACGGCCGATGAAGCGGCTGCCATCGCCACGCGCATCGGCTTTCCCGTCGCTGTCAAGCTGGCTTCCGCGTCCCTGGTGCACAAGACCGAGGTGGGCGGCGTCCAGCTAAACCTGACCAATGTCGACGCAGTGCATCAGGCTTTCGCCGAGATTCACCGCACGCTCGATAAGACCGGCCAGCTTTCGGCCATGGATGGCGTCTCGGTGCAGGCGATGGTCCATGGTGGCGTTGAAGCGATGATTGGCGTGACACACGATCGGCTCTTCGGCCCGCTGATCGCCTTCGGCCTGGGCGGCATTCATGTGGAGATTCTTGCCGATGTTTGTTTTCGCGTCACCCCGTTGACCGATCGCGACGCTGCCGCGATGGTGCGGTCCATTCGCGGCTACCGTCTGCTGCAGGGCTATCGCGGTCATCCACCCGGCGACGTGGCGGCCATCGAAGAAGTTCTGCTGCGCGTCTCGCGACTTGTCGAAGAGCTGCCGGAGATCAGCGAGCTCGATCTGAATCCGATCTTCGTCTTGCCTCCGGGACAAGGCTGCCGGATCGTGGATGCGCGGATTCGCGTGGGCAATTGATGATTGAAGAGAGGGTGAGGGTCCTGCCGAGCCGCGTACGCTCGAGTATCTCTTGGTCCAAGCGGTTCGTCAGGAAC
>VGYC01000147.1 GCA_016873095.1 Planctomycetota bacterium
TCGACGGCCTGCTGCGCAAGTGGCTCGCGCGCTTGCCGCATCCGTTCCCTGCCCCGGACCGCGCTGCCGGGTACCTTTACGATGTCTCCATTCTGCAAGCCGAGTTCGCGCTCACCCAGGTCTTGGAGCAACGTCGATCCCCAACGGCACAAAATGTATCATCATTCACAGCCCCCATGACCATCTCGTTCCGTTCAGCGACACGCTGGAACTCAGTCAAAACAGCCCAGGTGTCGTGGTAATACCTGCTGGCATCGACCACCGGCTCAACTGCCCAGATGGTCAGAGGGCGCTGAAAAACGCCTTGAGGATGGTGCTGGCGTCGTGAAGAAGGCCGACTCCTTCCACATCGCGAATCGGCTCATTCTTTCCTCTTGTCACGTCCGATTAGCTCCGACCGGATGTTCATTGTGTCCTGGTCGAACACGTCCGTCTCACTCCACGGCCCAGAGCAATAAATTGGTGTCTCGAAGAACACTCGGCGCTCTTGACCACTTAGAAACCTGATAGTGAGATAGTACGTCTTCTTCCTGCTACGGAACTTGCCCTCGATGCGGGAGATGACGATTTCCTTTAGGATCAGGGAGAGATGATTGCGCAACTCCCGCCTGTTTGCGTTATCATCCTGGTCCTGGGTCATGTAGTCGATGGCGAGTTTCGTTTTCGTCAGTGCGTGCTCTCTCGGTGTAATCGCGTCTTGAAGTTGTTCTCGTACCTGCTCCAGTTCGGTTTGCATTTCCGAGAATACATCCAGCAATGTCGCCAGGTCTTTTGACGTTTTCATCTTGCTTTTGAAAACTTCGAGCCGTTGTACAAGATCGGCCTCACGAGCCTGTAATCCTGGTAGCGGGTCGTCTGGTGGTGCATCCATCTTCAATTCTTTGATCCACTCCAACACACAGCGTTGGAACGGCAGGTACGGAATAGATGGCATCTTTTCCATCTTGGTCTCGAAGATGACAGTATTGACGAGGTAAGGGTATGTATTGCGGTTTTGGCACGTCCAAGCGTTACCAGCTTCGTCTCGAACCAACCTGGCGAATAGATTGGTACAGTGCTTGTTGATACCACCCTTTATTGCGTTTCTGCTTTTCACGCTACGTTGAGCCATTGCGAAAGTCTCGGCACTGACTACCCAAGGGAAGTATTTCGGAATGGGCTTGCCTACTGGAACACGCTTGCCATCCGCATCCATGATATGAGGCTGAAGTTCACCAAGTACGGTTCGGTTTTTTAGGATGATGGAGAGATAGCTCTTATGCCAGCGCTTGCCACGCCCGAAGCAAGGTGTACCTCGCTCATTGAGTCGTCTGGCGATGATGTTCCCGCCTTCTCCCTTGATTGCCCAGGAGAATATTTCCCTGACGACCTTGGCACGTTCAGGAATGAGCCGGTATTTACCCTTCTCGCGTTTTGGCCCTGGAAGGCGTTCGATCCATCCAGGCAGAACGTAAGCGAGACGGCCTTTTGCACCCTGCGCGCGCTGGTGCAACCAGTGCTGCTTTGAGCGTTCGGATTTTATCAGGGACTCACCATGCGCCCTGGTGAACTCCGCAAGTGCCAAGATCATGGTGGGAAGGGTGAGTACACCACTGGTGTATTCCATCTCTGGAATAAGCGTAACGAGGGTAATACCGGAGCGGATGATTCGCATGAACAAGTCGAACGCTTCCTCTACCTGCTCCCTGGATAACCTATCCAGGCTTTCCACGATGAGGTAAGAGCCACGACGAATCTGACCACGTTCCACGGCATCCATGAACAGCTTGAGAACGCCTGTGCGTTTGTTACGGCCCTTGAAGGCTGACAGACCTTCATCAGTTAGCGCAAAATTCGTGTCGAGGGTCAGCCCTTTTTTCGCGAGGTATGCGTCTCGAAGTGCGGTCTGACGGCGTGTACTGTCGCCACGGCGTTGCTCCAAGCGGGAAAACCGGATGTAACTGTAGGCTGCTGGCATCGTCGTGACTCCTGGCGATTTGGCGGCGAATGGCTCTACCATCATTCTACGCTGTCTTATGCCTGGCGTCTACGAGTCAAAGCCGTTATGCACGGGGTTCACCTGGCGGAGCAGGTCGAGCAGCGGGTGCTCGACGACTTCCTCGATGGCCGCGGCCGTGCGCGTGTGCGCCTTGAGATGGGCGCTGTCGCGCAGGCGGCTCATCGTCTCCGTGGCAAGCCGGCGCGTCAGGCAGCGCGGCGTCGGCTGCCCCGGCCGGGTGGCGACATACAGCCGCGGCGGATACGAGGCGCACACCGACGAGTTGATGGTCGCGCAGGTCCACGCCGTGCTCTTCAGCTCGGCGAGCAGCTCGCGCGGCGACGGCGTTGCCATGCGCTGATAGAGATCGCTCAACCGCGGGCCATGCCACTGCGTGCCGGCAAGAGACGAAGGCGCCTTGCGCGCCAGCCAGCGCGTGATGCGATGAAACAGATTCGTCATGTGGGATCCTCGTACGTTTACGTTTCGCGCTCGCGCGATGCTGTCATGGACAGAATCCAGCGAACGCGAAACGTAAACAGGTTATCGAAGTGGCGTCCAGAGCCGCTCGTCGTGCAGCCGTTGCCAGAAGGTCGGCTTCTTCGCCGGCGGCTCGACGTGCGGAACCCTGGGCCGGCGGTCGATGGTCGCGACCAGGTAGCGCAGCGCCGCCAGGGCGTGGTTGTGGCGGTCGATGGGGTTTTCGCCGAACTGCTCGCGCTCCTGCGGCGAGGGATAGCGATAGAGCCGTGACTCCTTGATGAGGTTGACGCAGGCCGGCAGTACCTTGAGGGCGTCCTGGCGGATGCGGGCGCTGACGGCGGCGATGCCGGAGCGGATGTCGTTGTGGCCCTTGCACAGGTTGAAGCCGCGGCAGCGCAGCTCCTCGATCTCGGTGCGCCCGGCCGGGTCGGCGTGCCAGAAGACATCCTTCGGCAACACGGCCGCATGTTCCGAGAGCGGGATCGCGCTGCCGTAGCGCTCGCCATGCAGCCAGAGCACGTCGTCCCTGTCGAGCACGCCCCAGACGGCGGCGAACGGATTGCGCCAGCCGAAGTCGATGCCGCCGAGCTTGCGGCCCTCGGGCACCGGCTGCTCCGGCACGCAGGCCCGCGCGAACTCCGGATACACGAGGCCTTCCAGCGCGGTGAACAAGCAGCCGTATTCCTGATCGACCCAGGCCTGCCCCAGGCTGCGCGTGTCCTCGGCGATGAGGGCCGGGTCGATGCGCGGGCACTCCTTCCAGGTGATTTGCAGGCGTTGCCACGGGCCGTCGCCGCTCCATTCGCGATAGAACCAGCCCTGCTGGCCGAAGGGCGTGGACAGGGCGATGAGCCGGCCGCGGCTGACGGCGAGCATCGGCCGCACCGAGCGATACAGGTCATCGGGCACGCGCGCGGCCTCGTCGATGATGAGCAGGCTCACGCCGCTGTAGGAGCGGATGGTCCGCTCGACGCCGGGCAGGGCGATGATGCGCGAGCCGTTGGTCAGCTCCAGCTCACTGGCGCTGGCGCGCCGCGACGGCAACGTCTCGCCGAGCGCGTGATACCAGCGCAGCACCTTGCGAAACAGCTCATGGCTCTGGCGCTGGGCCGGCGCCACCAGCAGGACAAGACTCTGCGGCGTGATCAGGGCCTGGTGCAGCGCCAGCGCCGCCACGACCGTTGACTTGCCCGACTGCCGCGAGCAGTTGAGCAGGACATGGGAGCGCTGCGACAGCAGGATGTCCCGCTGCCATGGATCGGCGATCAGACCCTGGGAGAGAAAGATGCAGGCCGGATCGAGCGCCAGGGCGAGGGCGTCGCTGATACTCACATTTGTATACTACCATGAAGGAGTAGCAATTGCAAGGTCGGCAGGCCGCATCCCTCAAACATGCGTCATTGAAGCTCGCTTGGCGGTTTCGCGCACGGGATCGCGCGCGACACGGTGCGCGAAACTCCCGAAGGAGCTTGCATGCCGCTTGTCTGGGGATTCATCCGGTTGCGATCTCCCACGACCCAGAACCCATGGCATCGACGCCGCTGGGTTTCCCCATGCTCACGCAAGGCCGTGAGCATGGCACGTATGAGTGATTTGTATACTACCATGGGCCGGCTGCTCATGTGCCGGACGGCTGCTGCCCACGACTTCTTGGAGGCAAGCATGAAGACGATCCTATCGGTGGCGTTGCTGGTCGGGTTCTGCGGCCTTGCGGGCGCGCAGGGCGAGAAGGCAAATCCGGTCGGGACGTGGAAGTGCGAGTACACAATCGGCGGTCAGAAGCGGATGTCCACGCTGACGATCAGGAAGGACGGGGACAAGCTCGTCGGCACGATGAGCTGGCCGGACCAGAAGGACACGAAACTCAAGGGCGTGAAACTGCAGGACGCGAACCTGATCTTCTCCGCCGTGAGGGTGTTCATGGACATCAAGATCCCCATCGACTACAAGCTCACGATCAACGGGGACACGCTCAAAGGCAAGGGCGCGTCGGACTTCGGGGGCAAGAAGCAGGAGTTCGACATCGCGGGGAAGCGGGCGAAGAAGAACAGGTAGCGGCTGATGCTGCACGCCAGCCACTTCCGAACATCGTCACCCGGATTTCCCGGCTGTCCGCCGGTGCTACTGCCGGGTGGCCGTCAATTCCGGGTCAATGCGCGGCGCATTCCTCTTGAGCTTGTTCTTGAGCCAGAGCACGAGGCCGGGCGAGATGGACAGGAACACCACGATGATGATGACTTTTTCGATGTGGTCCTGGACATCGAAGGTTGGCCCGAAGATGGGCTGCAGGGCGGGGTTGATGGTTCGCACCAGGTAGTAGCCGACGAGCACCATGCTGACGACCCAGCCGATGCCGCCGAAGATGTTGAAGAACAGGAAGCGAGCGTAGTTCATGCGGCCGACGCCGGCGACGACCGGGGCGAAGGTGCGGATGATGGGCATGAAGCGGGCCAGGATGATGGTCTTGCCGCCGTGCCGCACATAGAAGTCCTGTGCCTTGAGGAGATGATCGCGGTTGAAGAGCAGCGACTTTTCGCGACAGAAGATCTTGGGCCCCGTCTTGAAGCCGATGGCGTAGCCGACGCTATCGCCCACGATGGCCGACAGCGACAGCGTCAGCAACAGCAGCGGCAAGCTCCATTCCGCTCCGGAGCAGACGATGCCGGCGGTCACCAGCAACGAATCGCCCGGCAGGAAGAAGCCGATCAGCAGGCCGGTCTCGACGAAGACGATGAGGTTGAGGACGAGAAAGGCGGCGATGGTGTACTCCGGCCGGCCGAGGACCTTCATCAGCTCGCGCATGTTGAACAGGTTGTCGATCACCTGCATGACAAAGCTCTTGTCATGCTCGCCCATGGGCGGCTCCTGAGTCTCGCCGGCGCTGGCCAGCAAGGGAACGGCGGCGAGCACCAGCCATGCCAGCGCCAGGCAAGCCGCCAGCCGCATCAGCCGTCCCGAACTCCAGGATTTGCCTGCCTTGCCCATGTTTGCTCTCGCGCGCCTCGGTTTTCCGACAAGGTAACGGCATTTGCCCCGGCGGCAAAGAGCAGTTTATCGCCGCCGCATCAAGGGTCTATTCTTTTTACCACGTGGGGCGCTTACCCGGGCGTGAAAGACCAGAAGGCTCGCGACTTGATGGGCGGATGCGATGCATTTGAGGGGTTGTGATCGAGCTGGCGACAATCCTTGCCCGCGAAGGGGCCATGCGGCTATAGTCCAGTATAGATGTGCTGCTGTAGCACATGGTTGATTGAGAGCACCTAAAACAATGCAAGAAACCACGGATTACACTGATGGCACGGATAAGAAACAGGCAAAGGGGCGAACAATCTGAAGTCATGGGATTGTGATGATTACTGGACCTATCCGAGTGATCCGAGTGATCCGTGGTTCATTCTTTCCGGGAGCTGAGGGACCTTGAGTTTGACCCAAAAAACCTGGGGCGGCCGGTTCAGCGGCCAGACCGATAATCGCGTCGAGGCGTTCACCGAGTCGATCAGCTTCGACCGCCGGCTGTATCGCGAGGATGTGGCCGCCAGCCAGGCGCATGCGCGCATGCTCGCCGAAGTGGGCCTGCTGAGCGCGGACGAGGCGAAGAAGATCGTCGCGGCGCTCGACGATATCGCCGGCGAGATCGGCCGTGGCGAGTTCGCCTTCGACATCCAGCTCGAAGACATCCACACGCACATCGAGCAGGCGCTCATCAAGCGGCTGGGGGACGTGGGCCGCAAGCTGCACACCGGCCGCAGCCGCAACGACCAGGTCGTGACCGACGTCAAGCTCTGGGTGCGCAACGGCATCGACGAGATCGACGGAAAGCTTCGCGACGTGCAGCGTGCCTTCCTGGAAGCTGCCGGGCGTGACCGCGACCTGGTGCTGCCCGGCTACACGCACATGCAGCGGGCCCAGCCGGTGCTGGCGGCGCACTACTTCCTGGCGTATGTCGAGAAATGGCAGCGCGACCGCGACCGTCTCGCCGATGGCCGCAAGCGCGTCAACGTGCTGCCGCTGGGGGCCGCGGCGCTGGCTGGCACGTCGCTGCCCATCGATCGCGACAGCGTCCGCAAGCAACTCGGCTTCGACGCCGTCGCCGGCAACAGCCTCGACGTGTCCAGCGACCGCGACTTTCTGCTCGAGTACGTCTTCGACCTGACGGTGATCGCCCTGCATCTCAGCGGCTGGGCGGAGGAGTGGATTCTCTGGTCCACGACGGAGTTCAACTTCCTGGAGCTGCCCGACGCCTTCTGCACGGGCTCGAGCATCATGCCGCACAAGAAGAACCCGGACGTGCTGGAGCTGATCCGCGGCAAGACGGCTCGCGTGGCCGGCGCCTTGCACCAGCTTCTCATGCTCGTGAAGGGCTTGCCGCTGGCATACAATCGCGACCTGCAGGAGGACAAGCAGGCGCTGTTCGACGCGCACGATACGGTGGCCGCCTCACTGGAGCTGGCGGCCGGATTGGTCCGCGACAGCCGGTTTCGCAAGGACAGCATCGCTGCCCGGCTGGAGGATGGCTTTCTGGATGCGACGACCTTGATGGAGTTTCTGGTCCTGCGGGGCGTGCCGCTGCGCTCGGCCCATGAGGCCGTCGGCAAGCTGGTCCGCCTGTGCGAGGAACGCCGCTGCCGGCTCAAGGATTTGCCCGGCGAGGTGTATGACGGCGTGCGCCCGGGCCTGGCAAGCGAGGTATACAATGTGCTAGGCGTCGCCAACGCGCTGGCGGCGTTCAAGAGCCAGGGTTCGACGGCGCCGGCGGAGGTCGAGAAACAGATCCGACACTGGCATGGCCGGCTGGCGTGAGAAGATTCCGCCAGCCTGTGCGCGAAACCGCCAAGCGAGCTGGCATCACGCCTGTATGTCGGGCAGGCCGTGCTGATCTGTCGAGCGGCAAAAGCCGGAAACCCGTCGTCCTTTCATTGAAATCGCTCCCATCCTCTGGCAAGATTGAAGCATGGACCATTTCCACTATCGCAGCCGTGTCCTCCACTGTGAAGAGATCCCGGTGTCGGTGCTGGCCGAGAAGTACGGCACGCCGCTGTACATCTACAGCAGGAACACGATCCTGCATCACCTGGGGCAGCTGAAGCGGGCCTTCGCCGCCGTCGAGCCGCTCATCTGCTACAGCGTCAAGACCAACGGCAACGTGCACCTGTGCCGGATCATGGCGGAGAACGGCGCCGGCTTCGACGTCACCAGCGGCGGCGAGCTGTATCGCGCCCTGCAGGCCGGCGGCCAGGGCAGCAAGATCGTCTTCGCCGGCGTCGGCAAGACCGATGCCGAGCTGCGCGACGGCCTGGACAACGGCGTCTTCCTCTTCAATGTCGAGAGCGAGGGCGAGTTGCTGGCCCTGGGCGAGGTGGCCCGGTCGCTCGGCAAGACCGCCCCGGTCGCCCTGCGCGTCAATCCGGACCTGCCCCCCAAGACGCACGCCAAGACCGATACCAGCGTCAAGGGCGTCAAGTTCGGCCTCGACATCGACACGGTCCTCGAGTTTGCCCAAAAGGTCGTCGATCATCCGCATGTCAAGATCGTCGGCCTGCACATGCACCTGGGCTCGCCGATCCTCAAGACCGACCCGTACAAGCAAGGCATCGACAAGGGCCTGGTGCTGATCGACCAGCTGCGGCAGCAGGGGCACAACATCGTCTACTGGAACATGGGCGGCGGTTTCGGCATCCACTATCGCAAGAAGGAGGCGCTGCCGGCCGACGCCTTCGCCGAGGTCATCGTCCCCGGCATCAAGCAAGCGCGCTGCAAGCTCGTGCTGGAGCCGGGCCGCTTCATCGTCGGCAATGCCGGCATCCTCGTCAGCCGCGTCATCTACACCAAGGAATCGGGCGGCAAGCATTTCATCATCCAGGATGCCGCCATGAACGACCTGATCCGGCCGACGCTGTACGATTCGTTCCACCGCATCTGGCCCGTCGAGCCGGCGGCCGGCCTGCCGACGCCGCCGGAAGACTATGAGAGCGGCATCGCCGGCACGCGGATTCAGGATGTGGTCGGTCCGGTGTGCGAGTCGGGCGATTTCCTGGCCAAGGACCGCGCGTTGCCCGACCTGCGCCGCGGCGACCTGCTGGCCACGTTCAGCGCCGGCGCCTACGGCATGTCGATGAGTTCGAACTACAACAGCCGGCCACGCGCCGCCGAGGTGCTTGTCGAAGGCAGCAACCACCGCCTGATCCGCCGCCGTGAGTCGTTCCAGGATCTGGTCAGGCCCGAAGTCGAGGCAACCGCGTAGAAGTTACAGAAAGCGTTGACGTTTCGCGCTCGTGTTCGCGCGTGCCCTTGACTTCCCGGCGTTGAAAGTGAACGCGAAACGTAAACAAGAGAGACTCCCATGAAATACCTGCTCGGCTTGCTGACCATGATCCTGCTTGCGCTGCCGCTCGTCCGCGCCCAGGACGAGAAGGAGAAGGAGCCCGAGAAGCCGCCGGCAAAGGAAAAGGGCAATGCCGAGAAGGACAAGCAGGCCATGGAGGACCTGCTGTTCCGTGCCGAGGAGGAGTATCGCCGTTTCTTCCGCAAGCCCGAGAAGACGCACGAGTTCTGGGCAGCCATCCGCTTCGAGATGAACGTCGGCAAGTTCGATCTGGCGGCGCTGCATCTCAAGCAGCTGCTCGCCAAGGAGCCGGCCGCGGACGTGGACAAGGACCTGCTCAAGATCGAGGAGGTCCGGGGCATGTCGGAGTTTCTGCGCCTGCAAGCCGTCAAGAAGTGGTCAGACATCGGCGACTTCCAGCGCGAGACGGAGAAGAACGTCGGCAAGCTCATTGACCGCGTGACCGCGGCTCTCAAGGCGCACTTGCGCGACGCCGTGCGCATCGGCAAGCTGATCGAACAGCTGGACGCGCCGACGATCCAGGAACGGTCATACGCGTTCGGCCAGCTCAGGCGTTCCGGCGCCGCCGCCGCGCCCCATCTCATCAAGACGCTGCGCGAGAAGTTCGACAGTCCGCTGCATGGCCGAGCCGTCGAGGCGCTGTTGAAACTGGAGCCCGACGTGGTGCCGGGCTTCCTGGAGATCCTGAAGGCAAAGGACGACCGCGACGCCGCCGACCCGGAGCTGCGGCTGGTGCTGCTCGACGTGGTCAAGGCGCGCGCCGACAAGCGCGCCATCCCGTATCTCTGGCACATGTCGGCGAGCCCGAAGTATCCGCGGCTGGTCCGGGAGCGTGCCCGGGCGACGCTGGCCTATCTCATGGAGACGGACCCGGCGCGGCTGCCGCCGGCGCACATGGCCCTCACCCAGCTGGCCGACGACTACTACCGACACAAGATCAAGTTTGTCGAGGTGTCGCCGAACTACTCGGCAAAGGTGAAGGGCGGCCCGATTCCGCGGGCCGCGCTCGGCAGGACGGTGTGGCCCTGGGACGGCACCAAGGTCGCCGCCGGCCTGTTCCTCAACTCGAAGCAGCTCGAGGAGCTGTACGGCTTGCGGCACGCGCGCGAGGCCCTCGACCTGATGCCCACCTACCAGCCCGCCCAGATCGCTCTGCTGAATCTGATTCTCGAGCACTACTACGCGCCGGAGCTGGAGAAGGCGACGCTCGAGGCGATGCCGCCGAGCCTGAAGAAGCTGCTGGCCAGCGTGGATGCCGACGTGCTGATCCGGGTGCTGGATCGGGCGCTGGACGACGGCAATCCGCGCGCCGCCCTGGCGGTCATCGAGATCCTGGGCGAGCGCGGCGAGGTCCGCGCGGCCCGGCTGTCGGCCGCCGGGGCACCGCAAGGGCTGGTCAAGGCGCTGTTCCATCCGGATCGGCGCGTGCAGATGGCCGCCGCCCGGGCCATGGTTCGGCTGCCGGCCGGGCCGGTCCCCGTCGCGTCGCAGCGCGTGGTCGATATTCTGCGCCGCTTCCTGGCCGCAGGCCCGGCTCCCAGGGCGCTGGTGCTGTACGCCCCTGCCGACAAGGCGGTCGCCGCACGGGCGGCGGTCAAGGAGGCCGGCTTCGACCCGGTAATGACCGACCGCGTCAAGGAAGCGTTCGAGCACTTGCACCGCGCCGCCGATGTCGATGCCATCCTCGTCTTCCCCAATGCCCCGGCAGGCGAGTTGCCGCACGTGCTCACGCAGCTCCGCGAAGACCGCGACACGGCCCGGTTGCCGCTGGTCGTGCTTTCGACGGCGGCCAACGAGGAAACGCTGCTCCGCATGACCAAATCGTTTCCGCACACGCGCGTGCTGCCCAGGCCGCTGGCCACGCGTGCCGACGACATCAAGGCGACCGTTGAGGACATGACGCGTCACGCCGCCGGCGCCCGGCTCACCGACAAGGAACGTGAAACCTTCCGCAAGACCGCCATGAATCTCCTGTGGCGCATGGCCCAGGGGGAGGTGCCCGGCTACGAGGTCCGCCACGCCAGGGACGCGATCCTGCAAACCGCCAACGCCAAGGACGCCGACCTGGCGACGCTGGCCGTCGAGACGATGGGTCGGCTGCCCGGCAGCGAGTATCAGCAACGCCTGGCCGGCATGGTCCTCGATCCGGGCCGGGACAAGTTGCGCGTCGCCGCCGCCCGGGAACTCAATCGCCACATCCAGAAGTTCGGTCTGAGCGTCAGCGACCAGCAGATCAAGGACCTGCGCGGTGCTTATCGCGACGCGGCCGTCGAGCCGGAGCTGCGCGGCCAGCTCGCCCTCGTCATGGGCAGCCTCCGCCCCGCCAGCCGCGTCACCGGCGCTCGCCTCCTTGACTTCCGCCCGGATGCGCCGGCTCCCAAGAAAGAAGTGGAAAAAAAGTAACCGGCACACCGGTCAACAGCTTCATCTCGACGACCTGCGCGGCACGTGCTGGCCGATCAGGTAAGACCATTCGAGCACGTTCGATCCTGATGGATGATCCGGTAATGCGCTCGGGCCGGCCGGAAAAGTCTGCGCAATCCGCAGATCTTGCCGATCTTGCCTTGAAGGCAGCCTCGGGGCCTCGATAGAATTTCGGCTCTAGCTCATCAACCAGTTCCGCAACGGAGAGAGCACCTTCTACCTGCTTTGCGCCGCTGCTGGCGCTGGTGGCGTCCGGCGAAGAGCATGCCCCATAAAGCAGTGCGCCTGGGCGTGGAGCAACTGGAGACGCGCGAGGTGCCGGCGAACATTTCCGGTCAAGTCTTTCAGATGCTCGACGTGGACGGCATCTTCCCTCAGCCCAGTGGCTCGTTCCTGGCCAACGTGCCTGGAGTCACGGTGTCGCTGGACGGCGGCGCGCCGATCTCGGCGGCGGGCGGGACCTACACCTTCACGGGCGTCGCGGCCGGCACGCATACCATCACCGTGCACGCGCCGCCCGGTTTCGTCGGCTTCAGCGCGCAGTCTCTCAGCGCCACGCTGGTCGTCGGCGCTAGCGATTTCGAGAACTTGAATTTCGCGCTGACACCGAGAAACTCCGCGCTGGTGCAGAACCTGTTCGAGCTGATGCTGAGCCGTTCGGCTGACCTTGATGGCTTCAATCAGCAGCTGGCTGCCCTCACACCGAACGCGTCCAACGCGGGCGTGGTTGTCCAGAATCTCTGGGGATCCACGGAATCGCAGTCCCTGTCGCAACCGATCGGCAAACTGATCACGGCCTTCTTCCCCACGCTCGACATCGGCATGTTCCGCAACGCGGTCCAGCTTCAGAATCTGGGCGTCTCGCAGGACGCCACGGCGCTGCAGATCATCTACTCGCAGAAGTTCGTCAACCAGTTCGGCGACACCAGCGATCTCAGCAACGCCGGCTTCGTCAACTTCGCCTACCAGCGCGTGCTGTTGCGAAACCCGAGCAACAAAGAACTAAACAGGCTGGTCAGCCGGCTCGATTCCGGCGTGCTGAATCGGGGTCAGCTGTTGCTGCGGCTGGTCAATTCCCCGGAGTTTGCGCGGACACGAGTGAACCCGCTCAGGAAGGTGGCCATCGGCCTGACCTATCTCGGCTTGCTCGGCCGCGAAGCCACGTCGAACCAGCTGCAGAACCGGCTCAACCAGCTCAAGGCGGGAAAGACGCTGCAGTTCATCGGCAACCAGATCGCCCAGAGCAACGAATTCCAGAACCTCCCCGGCTTCACCGACACCTTCATCTGGGACGCCCGTGCCCACCAGATCGAGCCGGCCGTCAACCTCCTCAGCCGGCTGCAAATGTACAACCCGATCACCATGGAGTTCGATATCCCGGTGGCGGCCAACAGCATCTCGAGCACGCCGGCCAACCCCACCAACGCTTACTTCATCGCCCATGGCTGGGCGCCGGGACTGACCGAGGACGTCCTGCTGCAATCAACGCCGGGCAATCCGCTCAAGTGGTGGCAGTCCAGCGATTCGCCCTGGCTCTTGAACGGCACGAACCAGGTTTCGGCGCAGGGGATCGCCCAGGCGATCGTGGACAAGGATCCGCTCGCCAAGGTCTTCGCCTACAGCTGGATCGATCAGTCGAACACGCCGGAGAACACCAGGGTCACGTCGTTCACCGTTGCCGGCAACATCGTCGAGGGCAGCGCCATCGTCAGCGGCGTCGATACCACCAACCTGGTTGCCGGCATGACCGTGACCGGTCCCGGCATGGCCATCGGCGCCAAGGTGGTGTCCATCGACAGCGCCACGCAGCTCACGCTCTCGCAGCTGGCGACGGCAACCTTGAACGGCGTCGCGCTCACCTACGCCACCACCAACCTGTTCGTGCAGACGCAGAATGGCACGACCAACGGCACGACAACCCTCACCGGACTGAACACGTCCAAGCTCACGGTGGGCATGGCCGTGGTCGGGACCAACATTCCGCTCGGCACCGTGATCGTCAACATTCTCAGCTCGAGCTCGGTGCTGCTGTCGAATAGCGCGACGGGCAGCGGCACGGTGGCGCTGACCTTCAAGGGACTGGACCTGGACGCGGCCATGAAGGAGTTCCTCCTGGCCGGGAAGTCGGAGGCGTACACGCAGCTCAACGGCTTGCGGATGGCGTCCGCCATCCAGCAGGCGCTAACGCCCGGCTTCTTCGGGATCACGGGTGAGGGCTTGATCCACATCCTGGGCCACAGCCACGGTTCGAAGGTCGCCACCGTGGCCACGCTGGCCTTGCAGCAAGCCACCGTGCCGGTGACGCAGCTCACGACGCTGGAATCGCCGGAAGCCGGGCCGTTTGTGTCGCTGGCGGGCATCACGGCCGGCGTTCACTTGCCTGCCTTTGGCGGCGCGCAGAACTTCCTGTGGTACTACATGCGGCAGATGAACCTGAGCCGCACCCCCGTCACCGGCACGCGCACGGCCACCAACTCGACCTTCATCGACAACTATTACTCGAAGCAAGGCTTCGGCGCCGTGTTCGGCGGCTTCAGCGGCCTGAGCAGCTTTGGACCGGGCGCCGACAATCTCACCAGCATCGTCGATACCGAGCTGCGTCCGGAGGTGCTCTACGGCGGGTTCAGCGCCTCCAATCCATTCGGGGCCCAGGAAACGCTGTTCGGCTCGCACGATTACCCGCCGGCGTGGTACGGCCAGGCCGGCTTGCAGGCGCCGTCGGCGCCGGCTGCCATGCAGAACGGGCTGAACTGGTCGCCCCTGCTGGATGCCGGCAACGCCGCCGGCCTGAGCGAGTTCTACACGCAAACCGTCTCGTTCGTGCGGAGCGGCGACGTCACCAACGGCAGTGCCGTCGTGACGAACATCGACACCACATCACTGTTACCCGGCATGTCGGTGATCGAAACGCCGGCCCTGTTGATGAACAATAACATCCCGGCCGGGACCACGATCCAGTCCATCGACATTGTCGGCGCCAACGGGCAGATCACGCTCTCCCAGCCCGCCGGGGGCACTGCCCCGGTCCCCGCCGAATCGCTGACCTTCACCTATTCCCCCGCCCAGTATGTGCCGCGTCAGTACGAGCTGACGGGATCCGCCCGGCCGTCGGCCGCCGCCTACACGCCCAGCGCGCCCACGGCGCTGCAGTACGCGCAGCGATTCACCGTCGGCACGGTGAACGACACCGGCAGCTCCATGACCCTGACGGTAGGCGCCAACAACTCCCAGGCCATCAACGCGATCACCTTCAATCCGCTGGCGGCGTCCAGTTCCGGATTGAGCGGGTTCGAACTCGCCGGCTCCGGCATGGACATGCAAGTGCAGTTCAACGGCCCGGTCCCGCCCGGCGAGCAAGTCGAGCTGGTCGTGTGGATCCGCGGCATGGTGTCCGCGCCGCGCGTGGTGAATCCAGACAACATCAACGAGGCGCTGACGCTGGGATCGACCGTCGGCTACGTGAGCATTCCGCTCCTGGCCCTCAACGGCGCGGAAACGACAACGACGCAGAGCGCGACCATCAGCCTGGCCGGCTACCTCAACGCCTTCCCGCTGGTGACGGGGCCGTTCAATTCGCTCAACAACGCCAACCCCGCCACGCTGCTGCCGACGCTGGGCTTCACGCTGCTCGGCAACGTCAGCAGCAACGTGTCGGTCACGATCAGCAACATCCGTCAATTCTCGGACGGCATCGCGGTCGGACCGTGACGCGAGGATTCCGGCGACCGGGGAAATATGAGAGCCGTGCCGGGCACTTTCCATAACATGGGAGTGAACACATTGTCATTCCCGAGGGTCGGGCACCGTGGATCAGGATATCATCTCTCCCGAGGCTGCACCGCGGCGTCGCGGGCTGGTCGGCGTACTGGAATCCCGGCAACCGAAGCGGCGTCCGTTTCCGGAATACCGCCGCTTCATCGAGAAGCATTACGACGGCCTGGCCGGCAAGCTGACCGGCTTCACCGGGCTGGTGACCGGGCACGAGACGCTGGCCGGCCGGCTAATCCGCCCGCGCGCCTTTGATGTCCGCGGCTGCAAGCGCATCCTCGACGCCGGCTGCGGCAACGGCCGCTACACCAGGTTCCTCATTCGCCATGCGGATCCGGAGGCGCTGATCACCGGCTTCGACCTGTCGCGGCACATGCTGCGGCGGGCGCGGCGGCGACTCAAGTCCGACCGCGTCGGCCATGTCGCGGCCGACCTGACCCGGCTTCCCTATCCCGACGCCTTCTTCGACGCCGTCATCTGCGGCTGGGTGCTGGAGCATCTCCCCGATCCGCGGCCGGGACTGCGGCAGCTGGCCCGCGTCCTCGAGCCTGGCGGCAAGCTGCTGTTGCTCGTCACCGAGGACACGCTGACCGGGTCGATGTGCAGCCGCATGTGGCATTGCCGCACCCACAACCGGCAGGATCTGCGCCGCGTCTGCCAGGAGGTGGGACTCAGCTGGCACCGCTCGCTGTGGTTCAGCGGCCTGCACGCCATGTTCAGGCTCGGCGGCATCATCGCCGAGCTGCGCCGCACCGAAGACTGAGGCAAGGACCTCGATGGCGGTGGACTGCACCCGAGTCGATTACAAGTAGAGATTAAAGAAATGCAATCCGCTGGTGGCTGGCCATGCCATATCATGCCGACCTGAATCGGGCCAATCCCACCTGTTCGCTGTTTCTCATCGATCAGTCGAGCTCGATGGCCGAGCCCTTCGGCGCCCGCAACGAGCAATCCAGGCTGCAGGAGTCGCCGACGGCATCAATCGCTTGCTGAAGAACTCGATCCTCAAGTGCGAGGGGAGTCTGAAGTCGCTCACCTCGGGATGATCCCGCGTTTCCAAGGAGAACCGCCCCATGGCCTGGCCCCTCTCGCAAGATTACAACGAAGCGATCCAGGATCCGCCGAGTTGCCTGGCCGATCCGGAGCTGCGTGGCGGGCAGCCCGTCGTCAACGCGCTGAGCCTGCCCGTGCCGCGCTCCGGGAACTTCGCCGACGTCTACGAGTTCCAGGGCGTCAGCGGCGCCCGCTGGGCCCTGAAGTGCTTCACACGCCAGGTGCCCGGCCTGCGCGATCGCTACACGGAAATCAGCAAGTGCCTCGCACAGCTCAAGCTGCCCTTCACGGTCGATTTTCAGTTCGTCGAGCAGGGCATTCGCGTGGCCGGCAACTGGTATCCCATCCTCAAGATGCAATGGGTCGATGGCTTCCTGCTCAACGAGTTCGTGCGCAACAACCTGGACAAGACGGTGCTCCTGGAAGGCCTCGGACAAATCTGGCTGCGCATGGGCAAACGGCTCCACGAAGCCGGCGTCGCCCATGCCGACCTGCAGCATGGCAACGTCATTCTTGTTCCGGGCAGCAAGGCCAACCTGCTCTCGGTCCGGCTCGTCGATTACGACGGCATGTGGGTGCCGTCCCTGGCCAGCAAGCGCTCCGGCGAAGTGGGCCATGGCGCTTATCAACATCCGCAACGCCTCAAGGAAGGCATTTACAGTCCCGAGGTGGATCGCTTGCCGTTGCTGGCCATCGCTTGCGGCTTGCGGGCGCTGGTGGTCGGCGGCAAGGCACTGTGGGACCGCTTCGATACTGGCGACAACTTGCTGTTTCGCGAAGCCGACCTGCGTGAACCCGCGAAGTCGCCGCTCTTCAAGCTGCTCTGGAACCTGCCCGACGCCGCCACGCATGACCTGGTCGGTCAATTGACGCTCAGCCTTTCTGGTCCACTGGAGCGCGTGCCGTTGCTGCACGAGGTGATGGCGGACGGGCAGCCGCGGCCGCTGAAGCCTGAGCAGGAAGAACAGACGACGGCGATCCTCGGACCAGGAGCGAAGGTGTCGCGGGCGGCTGCCGTGATCTCGACCGGCCCGAATTCGGGCGTGCGCGTGGGGCCGCCTCCCGAAAAGACCCGTCCGCTCCAAGCGATTGCGAAAGAGCCGGCGCCGCGCGTACCGTCCCCTGCGACGGCTGCCGGCAGAAAAAAGTGGCTGCTGGGCGCGCTAGCGGTGCTCGTCGTGGGCGTCGTCGCCGCCGGAGCCATGCTATTGGGCGGCGGCAAAGAAAAGCCGAGCGATTCGGGCACACAGATCGTCAAGGGCGATCCCAAGAAAAAGAACGGAGAGAAACCGAAGCCTGCCGATCCTGTGGTGCCCGACAAGGGCACTGGAGAGAAGCCGAAGGATCCAGGGCCTGAGAATCCAGCCTCGGGCGAGCCCGCCAAGAGCATCACCAATTCCATCGGCATGAAGCTCGTGTACATCCCAGCGGGGAAGTTCCTGATGGGATCACCGGAAGATGAAAAAGATCGGTACAGAAACGAGGCGCAGCACGAAGTCGAGATCACGAAGGCATTTCACATGGGGACATTTGAGGTCACGCAGGCGCAGTTTCGAACCATCATCGGAACGAACCCGAGCTTCAATTCTGCTTCGGGAAAGGCCGCAGCCGCGGTCGCGGGACTGGACACAGACGATTTTCCGGTCGAAGGCGTCACGTGGCATCAAGCGCTGGAGTTTTGCCGAAAACTTTCGGACGTGCCGGCCGAGCGCGAGGCCGGTCGCAGCTACGATCTGCCCACGGAGGCTGAATGGGAATACGCGTGCCGGGGCAACTCCCGTTCTTACCAGGTGTTTCACCATGGCAACTCACTTTCCGGCAAGGATGAAAGGATCAACGGCGATTCGCCGTTTGGCGGGGCTGAAAAAGTTTCGTGGGTGGCGCGGCCGACGAAGGTGGGAAGCTACAAGGCAAATCCCTTCGGCTTGCACGACATGCATGGCAATGTCCGCGAGTGGTGCAAGGATTGGTTTGGCCCGCCCGGGACAGCGCGCGTCTTTCGCGGCGGCGCCTTCGACGGTGCTGCTCGATATGCGCGCTCGGCCTCCCGCAACGCCGCCGGACCCGGTGTCGTCGGCTACAACATCGGCTTCCGGGTCGTAATGCGGCCGCGTTCGAAGGACGAAACACAGGTGGCCAAGGGTGAGCCGCCCGAAAAACAGCCACAGCCCGCGCCATCAAAGAATGACACGAAGACGCTGGCCGAAATTGTGTGTGATGAAGCGCGAGCGAAGCAGGAACGCATCGCCGCCGCCATGGCGCTCATAAGATTGGGACCGAGTCCGGAAGCCCGCGATGCCGTGCCTGGATTGCTGCGCGTGCTAGGCAATCGTGACGAGGACGCGGAAGTAAGACTACGAACCATCTGGGCGCTGCGTGTGCATGGCGCTGCTCTTGGAAAGATGCCGGAAGTCATGACGGCTTTCGCCGACGTGCTTGCCGAGCCCAAGGAGGCGCAATCGAAGATGTTGCGCTTTGATTGTGCCTACATGCTCGGTACGTTGCAAGGTCCGGCCACAGACGAGAGCGTCCTGCCGCACCTGCTCGACTTCTTGAAGGACTCAAGCATCAAGGTTTTCAAGGGGCAGGTCAACGGCAAGGACACCGGCGCGGGCGACGGCCGGGCCATGGCCATCCAGGCACTCACGCAGATCGGCGCCAAGCGGCTGGCGGCGCGGCGGGAAATCGTCCTGGAGCTTACGCGCATCGCCGACGATGAGCGGACCGATCCTGAGCTGCACGCCGTTACCCGGACACTGCTGGCGTCCATTCAGAGCGTTCCGGCAGCTATCTTCGAGGCTGGCAAGGCGTACACGAATAAGATCGGCATGAAACTGATTCCCATTCCGCCAGGCAAGTTCCAGATGGGCTCGCCGGAAACCGAGAAGAGCCGCCTCAGCAATGAAACGCAGCACGCCGTCGAGATCAGCCGCGGCTTCCACATGGGCGTGCACGAGGTGACTCAAGGTCAGTATGGCAAGGTCATGGGCAAGGACGACGACGGCCGGAGCAGCTTCTTTTCCAAGGATGGCGCGGGCAAGAAGCAGGTCGCCGACCTGGACACCAGCGATTTCCCGATGGAGAACGTTTCCTGGAAGGACGCGCTCACGTTCTGTAACAAGCTGACGGCGCTCGATGGCCGCGACGGCATTTATGATCTGCCGACCGAGGCAGAATGGGAATATGCGTGCCGGGGCGGCTCGAAGGATTACCAGGTCTTCCATCACGGCGATACGCTGTCGAGCGCGCAGGCCAATTTCTTCGGACAGCTCCCGTATTTCGGTGATCCGGGACCGTCTCTGAAGCGGCCGGCCAAGGTGGGCAGCTACGCGGCCAATGCGTTCGGTCTGTACGACATGCACGGCAACATTGCCGAATGGTGCAAGGACTGGCACGCGGCCTACGACACGAAAGAGGTTGTCGATCCGCAAGGACCGGCCACGGGAAGCGCGCGCGTCCATCGGGGCGGCTTCTGGGCCGACACGGGCGCCAGCTGCCGCTCGGCGGCACGCGCCAAGAAGCCTGCCCATGAACGCAACAATACCACCGGTTTTCGCGTAGTGTTTCGGTCGAACGTCAAGGGCCAGCCGGCGCTCAAGGAAGTCCCCGATCCGGAACCGCCCAGCGACCCAAAAAAGACGCCCCCGAAGAAGAATCCGTCAAAGATTGCCGGTACAACTTTCGCGAACTCCATGGGCATGCGCCTGGCCTACGTCCCGGCGGGGACTTTCATGATGGGCTCGCTCAACGACGACAGCAGCCGCCGTGACGAAACCCAGCATGAGGTCGAGATCAGCCGTGGTTTTTTCATCGGCGTTCATGAGGTCACGGTCGGGCAATTCAAGGCCTTCAGCAGCGAACGCAGGCTGGTCATTCCCAGATTCGGCTTCCAGCAGGATGTCAACCATCCCCAGGTGAACGTCACGTGGAACGAAGCCATGGACTTTTGCGTAACCGTTCACGCCTTGGCCAGCAATGGTGCTGGTTTTCCAGCCATTTGGGCTTCTACGGCGGTTGTCAGCCATGCAAAAGCATTGTGTGACTGGCGACGACAGGTTTCGATCACCGTCAGCAGACGCTCGACGAAACGGCTGCCACCGTTCGATTGCGTGCCGAAGGAGAGCTTACGCCAGA
>VGYC01000148.1 GCA_016873095.1 Planctomycetota bacterium
ATGCCTGCGAGCGGAACTGCGTCCACCATCCGTCCGGCCTCCTTGCCTGGCGAGTCGCAGAGTCGGTTATGTCACACCACTCTGCCCAAAACGCGCCAATGCCGGGAGGCCAATGTTCTTACGCAGCCCTCCTAGATCACCCAAAAAATGAGACTGTCTGTGAACGGGGCTAAGAGGGGCTAAGAGGGCTAAGAGCGCAACAAGCCCACGACGAAGTCGATTGCGCCTTTCGCTTCAATCTTCCATGCTTTTCATCAGCCCAGCCTCACCCTCTGCTGAGCCCGAAGCGCCAGCGAGGGCGGACATCCCGCCCCATGCATTCTGGTTGAGAACCCGATCAGATATAGCCGCGCAGCACGCGATACAGCCAGTCGGCTCCCAGCAGCAGGCAGAGCAGCGTCACCAGCAAGAAATCGTTCCACAGGTCGATGGTCTGCCGGCGCTCGACGCGAGTGGGCGGGTGGTCGGCGGCTTGTGGCCAGGTGGCGGGGTCGTTGAGGTCGATCTTGCGGCCGCCGCTGGCGAGGGCGATGCGCCACAGGTTGCTGTCATCGACGCTGCGGTCGCTGAGCTCGCCTTGCGACTCATCCACGTCCACGACGGCGGTCGCCTCGGCGGCGGTCTTGCCTTCGGAGTTCAGCGTGGCCACGATGCGATGACTGCCCGGCTTGAGCGGCGTGAACTGACAACGCCAGTGATTGGGCCGCGCCGGATCCGGATCGAAGGACAGCGGCAGCTTGCGGCCATCGGGGAGCACGGCGCTGGCCTGCACCCTGGGCTGAGCCACCGGTTGCGTGGCGATGATCTCGGCAACGACACCCGCCTTTTGCCCGACCTGGTAACGGCTGCGCTCCGGTTGCAGCCAGAGCTGGATGTTGCCGGCGGCAGTACGCGTCGGCGCCAGCGTGCGCATGGCCTGCTGCCAGAAGCGGCGATGCGGCGTCGTCTTGCTTTCCGGCCGACCGCCCAGGGTTTGCCACTTCCAGATGGTATCGGCGGCGATGAACAGGACCCGGCCTCGGCCGACGGGTTGCTCCGCCATGACGACGAGCGGGCCGTACTCGTTGCCGCGCTTCGCCGCTTCAACAAGCACCGTCGCTGCCGGCCGTTTGCGAATCGATGGATAGACCTGGTCGAGCGCCGGCAGACTGGCCAGTTCCTTTTGCTCGGCGGGCGTGGCGGCGAAGAAGTACGGCGACTGCCGGCCTTCGGGAGTGAGCATGATGTCGATCGGCCCTTCCACCGGATTGCCGGCGTTGCTGGTGATCTCGACCGGCAACAGCGTGCTCAGCTCCGGAACGCGCGCCAGATGGCCCAGATTCGGCCCGGCATGGACGATCAGCGAGCGGCCGCCTTGCTCGACCCACTGGCCGATGGATGAGGCGAGACCGCGCGGCCAGCGCCGCGGATCGACATCGCCCAGGATCAAGACGTCGAACCAGTCCAGCTCGGCCCGGCCCTGCGGAAAGCCGGCCAGCTTCACGCGGCGGTCCCCCTCGCCGAACTGCACGAAGGTGTTGCCCCGCGCCAGGAACGCCGTGAACGTGAAGCTCGGATCGTCCTCGAACACCCGCCGAAGATACTTGAACTCCCACCGCCAGGTGTCCTCCAGCACCAGCACCTCGTGCTTGCTGTCCGCGACCTGCACCGTGACGGTGAACGGTGCTCCGGACGACATTTCGGGCGCGTCGGCGTGGATCTCGTACTTCTTGAGGCCGGCCTCGCGCGGCCGATGGCTCAGCAGGATGCGCTGCTCGTCCTTGCCGGGGGCGAACACGACGTCGCGCGTCGCCGCCTCCTTGCCGTCCTCGAGCAGGCGTACCTTGACGCTGGCCCCCTTGCGCGATTCTTCACGCAGCGTCACCAGGAACCGGCTCTCCGAGCCGAGTAGCACCCGCGGCGCGCATTGCACATCGGCGATATGCAGCGACGGCGACGATGAAACGCTTGACCCCGCCGGCAACGTGAAGACCGTGATGTTGCGCTCGCGGGCCAGCTCCGCCAGGTCCTTCTCGCCATGATCCCGGCCATCGCTCACCAGCAGCATGCAGGTGGACGCGCCCGAACGCGAGCGGTTGCCGTTCGCACTCTGGCCCAGCGCCGCTTCCAGGCTCGCGGCATAGCGTGTGCTCGTCCCCGCGGCCTTGAGCGCGCCAAGGTCCCCGGGCGCGATCGCATAGGCCGACCGGTCGAACGAGAACCAGCTCACGCGGAAGTTGCTCCGCAGCGAAGCGGGCAGGTCGCTCTTTTCCAGGTCGCGGACGATCTGCTGCAAGCGGTCCGTCTTCCCCTCGCCGGCCGGCAGGCTCATGCTCTGCGACGTGTCCACGAGAACCAGCATCTCCGGCGTCTCCTCCACGTCGCGGGTGTACGAAACCACCGGCTGCAAGAGGCACAGCAGAAAGACAACGGCGACGAGGAAGCGCAGCACCGTCAGGATGCGGATACCGCGCCGCTGCACCTCGCGACGCCGCTGCACCTCGCGACGCCGCAGCACCTCGCGACGCCGCAGCACGATGACGCCATGAATCAACAGGCCCGCCAGCGCCAGCGCAACGACAGCGATCAGCCAGTACGGCACGGCGGGGGCGAAGTGAAAGGTTGTGTCTCTCATCACCATGCCTCCGGAGATGCAGCTGGGTGGCATGGCCACGGCTTTGCGTGGCCATGCTCACGCAAAGCCGTGAGCATGGCACCCATATCGTCGTTGCAATCCCTCATGGTCATCGTGCCTCCGGGGATGCGGTCTTCGGTGATGAGGCCAGCAGGCCGCGGCGGTGGACGATGCCGTGGGCGACGGCCGGCGTTGCCTTCGGGCATAGCCAGGTGACGATGAACGTCTCGGTGAGCAACAGAAAACTGGCCACGGCGAGGATCAGCGGCCAGAGCGGCAGTCGTTCAGCGGCGATGCCGGCCGAACCGCTCTCCGCCCTGACGATCTCGAGGTTCGCCGGCTGCCACCATTGCCGCAGCAACGCCGCGTCCGCCGGCGCCAGCACGCTGTCGCCGACGCCGACCTGCACGACGAACGGCCGCGTCCGGTCGTTGCTGCGCACCAGGTAGACACCCGGCTCATCTTGCGGCGGCAGGCGCAGCATCGTGCGCTCGCCGGCAGGCTTCAAGGTGGGCACCAGACTGGCGTCGGCTGGCGTGGTTACGCGCACGGCATCGTCGGTCTTGTCGATGGTCAGGGCGATCTCGTCGCCGGCGCGAAACTGGCGGCGCGAGCCGCCTCCCGACAGGTGCGCGAGCATGCGATCGATGAGCGGCACGAAGCTGGCCCGGCCGGCCAGGTCGCTCCAGTCCGCATTCGGCGTCGTGTTCACCACCAGCACCTTGCCGGCTTCCAGGGCATGCTCGACAAGGGCCGGCGACTTGTCATCGATCCAGGCGAGCACGTTGCCGCGCGGCGAATCGTCGAACAGGTAATAGCTGCGGAACCGGACCTGCCCCAGGTCGCCGACGATCGGGTCGAGCATGCTGGCGAACAGCGGATGACTCCAGGAGACGCGCGTCATGGGCGCCAGGCGATTGTCGGCCGGTACCGCGCTCTTGAGCGGCAGCGGCAGCAAGCCCTTGCCAGGCTGCAGCGCGCTGGCCAGCTTCGTGTTGTAGAACGACCCTTGCACATGTGGGCCGAGGAAGATGGCCAGACCGCCGCCGGTGCGGACGCGCTCCTCGATGGCGTGCCGGACCGGTTCGCTGACATCGGGCACATCGGCAAGCACGATGACCTCGGCGCCGGCCACGTCCTTGGGCGTGACCTCGCGATGGCTCTTGCTGACGCGCTGCCAGGCGTACATGCCTTCCTGGCCGAGCACGTCGATGGCGGTCCGCAGCGGAAACGCCGGATGATAGCGGTCCTTGCGTGGCGACTCCGGCTCGATGACCAGCACCTGCGTGCCGCGCGGCGCCAGCGGCAGCCAGAACTGGTCATCCTCCGGCAGACGATCCGACGGCGTGAGTTGCAGCCGGGCGATCTTGTCGGCCACGTTGAAGCCGGCCGGGACCTCGAAGTCAACCGTGGTCAGACGCCCGGGCTGGAGCAGGATGTTGCGCGTCTGGTCCTTGAGCGGCGACAGATCGGTGAGGGTAAGCGTGCGTTCCTGGGCTTCGTCGCTGGAGCAGCCGAGCTGGACGATGATCCGGGCCGGTTGACCGCTTGCTTCGTCCGCGGCTCCCTGGAAGCGGGCGCCGGCGATCCAGGCGTTGTGCGGGTGCGGCGGGGCGACATCGATGATCTTCACCTGCGGCGGCGACGGCACATCTTGCAAGAACGTCGCGATGGCGGCCTGGTCCCAGTTGCGCTGATAATTGTCGGTGATGAAGGCGATGCGGACATCGGCGCCAGGCCGGCAACCGGACAGCATCGAGCGAATGACCGGCAAGGCGGAACCAAGATCGGTGTCGGCATTGCCGGCACGCACCGTGGACAGCGCGGCCAGACAGTCCTCCGCGTCAGGTCCCAGCGGGCACAGCACATCCGTACGATTGCTGGTGAGCAGCAGCGCGGTGCGGTCTTCCGGCAGCGCCTGCCGGACCAGCTGTGCCGCCAGCTCGCGGGCGTTGTCCATGACGCTGGGCCGGTCGCCGTCCTTGTACTTCATGCTGCGGCTCACATCGAGGACGATGAAGCGCTCAGCCGGCTTGCCTTCCTGCCCGGTGCTGAAGATCGGGCGGGCCAGCGCCAGCACCAGCAGCACGATGAACGCCGCCCGCAGGAGGAACAGCAGGAACTGATGCCAGCGGATGCGCCGCGTCAGATGCTGCCGCGTCAGGTGCAGCCAGCGCAGGCTGGAGAACGGCGTCTGCCGCACCTTGCGCGGCTTCAGGAGATGCACGATGATCGGAATGGCCAGCAGGGCGCTCGCCGCGAGCGCGTACGGAGCCAGTACAGATAGCACGGCGAAGATCATTAGCGTCCCACCCGCGCCCGTCGGCCCAGGTAGCCGGCGAGCGCCTTGTCATAGGGCGTGCGTGTGTTCAACATCTGATAATCGATGCCCGATTCGGTCAGCCCCTTCTTGAAGAACTCGCAGATGTCCTGCATGCGCTTGCAGTAGCCGTCGCGCACCGAGGCCGGGTCGATCTCCAGTTCCTCGCCGGTCTCCAGGTCGCGAAACAGCGTGGCCCCCTCGAAGGGGAAGTCCAGTTCGGCGGCGTCGTTGACATGAAACACGATCACGTCATGCCGATGGCTCTGCAACAGGCGGATCGTGGCAAGTGTCTGCTCCGGATCGTCGATGAGGTCGCTGATGAGGACGACCAGGCCGCGGCGCTTGATGTTGCGGATGATGCCGCGCAGGCTGGAAACCATGTCGGTTCCGCCGGCCGGGCCGTTGTCGATCATCACTCGCATCAGTTGCCGCAGGTAGCTGCGCCGGCAACGCGCGGGGACCATCAACCCCGGTTTGGCCCCAAAGATCGACAAGCCGACGGCATCCTGCTGCCGCAGCATCATGTACGCCAGGCACGTCGCCAGGAAGCACGAGTAGTCCCACTTGGTGAGTTGCCCCGTGCCGAAGCCCATCGACGCCGAGCGGTCCAGCAAGATGTAGCAGCGAAGGTTGGTCTCCTCCTCGAAGCGCTTGATGTAGTAATGGTCCGTCCGGGCATACAGATGCCAGTCGAGATACTTGAGGTCATCGCCGGCAACATACTCGCGATGGTCGGCGAACTCGACCGAGAAGCCGTGAAACGGACTCTTGTGCAGCCCATTGATGAAGCCCTCGACGACGACCTTGGCGAGCAGCGGCGAGAAGCCGACGCGGGCCAGGATGGCCGGGTCCAGGTATGGATTGGGCCCGCGCGGCGACAGGCTCTCGGTGATGACCTGCGGCCCGCCTGCCTCGGTGACGGCGCGATGCAGCTTGCGCAGCAAGCCGCGCGCTTGCCCGCCAAGGCGGCCCAGCCAGGATGCGGTTTCAGGCAACTCGAAGCCTCCATCTGCCGTGGCGACAAGCTGCCAGCTTGTCTGCCGTTCAAGCTCGCAAGCTGGCAGCTTGCGGCTACGCTCATGCTTCACGCATGCGCCCGCTCAGGTACTTCCTTCAATAGCCTTTCGACAATCGCATCCGTGGTGATGCCCTCCGCCTCGGCCTGGAAGCTGGCTTGCAGGCGATGCCGCAGCACCGGCAACGCCAGGTGGCGAACATCGTCGCAGGAGACGTTGATTCGGCCATTGAGGGCGGCGTGCGCCTTCGCGCAGATGATGAGGGCCTGGCTGGCGCGCGGGCCGCCGCCCCAGGCCACCTGGTCCTTGATGAAGCCGGGCACGTTCGGCTCGTTGGGCCGGGTCGCCCGCACCAGGTCCACGGCGTAGCCGGTGACGTGCTTCGACACCGGGATGTCCCGGATCAGGCCCTGCATCTTGAGCAGCGTTTCGCGGTCGCACACGGGCTTGAGGTCGGTTGCCACGTTGGTCGTGGTCTGGGCGACAATGTCCTCCTCGTCCTTCAGCGCGGGATACTTGATGAAGGTGTTGAGCAGGAAGCGGTCCTTTTGCGCCTCGGGCAGCGGATACGTCCCTTCCTGGTCGATGGGGTTCTGCGTGGCCAGCACGAAGAACGGCGCTTGCAGGCGATAGGTCTTGCCGCCGGCGGTGACTTCCTTTTCCTGCATGGCTTGCAGGAGTGCCGCCTGCGTCTTGGGCGGCGTGCGGTTGATCTCGTCGGCGAGGATGACGTTGGTGAAGATCGGCCCGGGGACGAAGACGATCACGCGCTTGCCCGTTGTGTGGTCTTCCTCGATGACGTTGGTGCCGACGATGTCGGAGGGCATCAGGTCCGGCGTGAACTGGATGCGCTTGAAATGCAGCGACACGAGCCGGGACAGCGTGTTGATCATCAGCGTCTTGGCCAGCCCCGGCACGCCTTCCAGCAGGTTGTGCCCGCCCGCGAAAATGGTGACCAGCAACTCCTCCAGCACCTCACGCTGGCCGACGATGACCTTGGCAAACTCGGCCAGCATCTTGCGATGAATGTCGCCAAGGGCAGAAACTTGCTTCTCGATATCCGGATTCACGATGTCGCCTCAAAGTGGAATAGTTTTCAGTGTTCAGTTTTCAGTGTTCAGGAAAACACCGATGACTGAACACTGAAAACTACGATCAGTGGCTCAGGGCGTACGTAATGACGCTATTCACCAGTCGCGCGGCGTCGTCGGGGGTGACGCCCTTGGCGTAGGCGTTGGATTCCCGGTTCAGGGCGCTCATCAGGTCGAACGGGCTGTAGACGACCGCGAGCCGGCCATCGACGAACAGGCCGTGAAACTGCGGGGCTTCCAGGGTCGGATCGTCCTTCAGGGCGGTGGGAGTGTAGTTGATCTTGTCAATCGGGTTGAAGCCGCCGGTGAACAGCGCATGCGATGGCGGCAGCTTGATCAGCTCGCCCTCGGGAAAGACCTTCTTCAGCTCGCGCTTGAAGGCCTTGTCGAACGGCTTGAGCCCGGCGGCCGAGCTGACCACCAGCATGCCGCCGCGCTCCAGGTACTTGGCGAGCTTCTCGGCCTCCTCCTTGGAAAACTGAAAGTCGTAGTGCCCGGTCATGAACAGCAGCGGATAGTTGCCTAGTTCCGGGTCGTCCAGGCCGACGGCGTTGGGCTCGTAGTGCACGTCGATATTCGTGTTTTCCTTCAAGCCTTGCAGCAGGCTATTCTGCAGCGCGGGATTGACATCCCAGCTGCCGGAGTAGCGCAGCGCCGCGAAGCGGAAGACGTCGCCGGGTCGCGTCCGCCCATTGAACACGGGGAACTCCTGGGCCAGGAACTTGCCGTATTCCGTGCAGCCCAGCGAGTAGGCGACGAGGTTGACGCCCAGGCGGATGGCCGACTCGCCGATGATGTGCTTGCCGGCCGGGTGGTACTTCGTGGCGCTCCACGCCGCTCCCATGCCCCCGGGAACGAGGATGACGGCGGCGCGTGTGCCGATGTCCAGCGAGTAGACTTCCGGCGGCCGCTGGAACTGCACGCCGTTCACCATCGTCAGCACCTGCTGGATGCGGTAACGGGCGTTGAAGATCGGATGGTCAAGCGGCAAGCGCATGAACTGCTTCTGCGGGAACACCCGGCGCATCTCGCGGGCCACGGCGCGGCTGAACTCATCCCGGCCACGGGCGGCGTTGAAGATCATGGTCCCGCCCGCCGCGATGAACTTGCGCAGGTTCTCCACCTCGGCCGGCTTCAGCGTGAAATCATAATCGCCGGTCATGAGCAGGATGGGAATGTCCACCGGGTCGAAACCCTTGCTGGCCAGCGGCTTGGTGGCGTACTGGTAGTTGTTGCCGTCGTTCAGGCGCGTGTTCGAGTACGAGATCAGGTTGGCGCCGTCGTCTGGGTAGCTCTTCCATTGCTCGAAGATCTGCACGGTGCCGTCGGGATGGACGTACTTGAGCTTGTCGCCGTACTCGACCTTGTACATGACGGTGAGTGTCGTGGGCGGCGGCGGACTGCGGTCCTGCGTCTTGCGCTGCGAGGGACCGTAGTCTGGCAGGATGCCCGTGTCCTCGCCGCCGGCCTGCGTCCGCGGCGGCGCCTTCACGGGAGGCGGCGGCTTGCTCTCTGCCGGCGGAAACGAGACGGTGCGTTGAGCATGTGCCGTCCGGCAAAATCCCAAACAGCAAAGTGCAAATCCCAAACAAAACCCAAATCGCAATACCCGATTTGACGATTGGGATTCTGAAGTTCTTTGTGATTTTTTGGTTGTGTTTTGTGATTTGTCACGTGTCATGGCAGCGTCACCTCCACGGTGGCTTTGAGTTCGTTCGGCACGGGGCGAGCCCAGGTTTCGGCGGGCGTGACGGTCACGGTCCTGAGCACGCGGCCCGGCATGCCCTCTTTCGCGGCAGGCTCGACGATGCTCACGGCGTACTCGGGGGCGGCGGCGTAGCGGCCGAGATGATCCACGGACCAGGCTTTCAGGATAATCGGCTCCAGAGAACGCGGCAACGGTGTCAAGTCCTTGAAGAACCGTGCGGGCGTGTTGCGAATGTTCAGGTCAACAGCGCCGGCCGGCAACGCCACCGCCGGCTTGGTCGTGCGCACATGCGCCTGCACGCCGGCCGGGACCTTGCCCTTCACACCCAGGACGAGATACTGCATGGTCTCGATCTGCGGCGGCGGCGGGCCGTCCTTGTTGACCGTCGGCTCGAATTTGGCCGGCAGTTTCACATCCTTGATGCTGAAGGCGCAGTTGACCATGGTCAGCGGCCCGGAGCCAAACAGGACCGGCGTGACGTCCTTGTTGTTCTTCGGCGGGTTCTTGAATTGAAAGTTGTTGAGCTGGGTCGTGGCGCCACCGTGGTGATAACCGGTCACGCAATTCTCGCAGACGATGTCTTCGACCACGCCGCTCGCCGAGGTCAGGATCACGCCCACCGAGCAGTCACGGATCGTGCATTGCTTGAGCATGCCGTTGGTGCCATACCAGTAGATGCCGCTGCTGCACTTCTCGATGGTGTTATTGGCCACGACGGAGTCGGTCTGGGCCGTGCCCGAGATGCCGGAAGAATACATGCCCTTGATCTTGTTGTTCTTCACCTCGGCCAGGGGGCTGCCGTAGAGAGTGATGGCCGCATAGGGGAGATTGTGCTTGCCGGAGTCGAAGTCATTGTCGGCGACCAGGGCCGTATCGCAGCCGAGAACGTAGACCCGGCCGCGCTCGCGAAACTGGCAGCCGACGACGTTGACGCGCTCGTTCGGCTTGGCGCCGGTGTTGTCGATCGTCCTGGCGCGGACCTCGATATCCACGATGACGGCATGCTTGAGATCGAGCATCACACCCCCGTCCGTCGTGTCGATGCCTCCGGTCGGATCGAGCGGCGGCAGCTTGGGATCCTTGGCCTTGGGCACCGTCGACGACAGGATCACGTTTGGCTTCAGGGCCCGGCCATAGACGAGCAGGGCGCCGCCTTTTTGCAGCTTGAGCTGTCGCTGCTCCAGCTTCTCGGCTTGCAGGCGCAACTCGAACAGGTCGTCGGCCTTGTCGTTGGCCTGCATCTTGATGGTGCCGAAGCTCTCGATCATGCCGCCGACGACCATGGTGATCTTGCCGCCGCCGCGCTTGAACGTCAGCCCGCCGCGCGGATCGATGGACAGCTGCTTGCAGGTGACCTTGCCGTCGTCGTTGCGGTCAAAGACGATCACGTCGCCGCGCGCGATGATCGCCTCGTCGTCGGGGCCGGGCACCTTCTTTTTCCGCCAGCTTTCGGGATCGCTCCAGGCGCCGCCGCCCGTGCCGTTGGTATGGACCTCGTCGGCGCGAGCAAAGCTGGAAATGACGACGCCAGAAACGAGAACGGCGGTCAGCGTGAGTAGCTGTCGCGCGCAAGATCGTGGGTGGCACGCCCTGAGGTACTCCGAAGGGCGTGCTTCTTGACCCTTGACAGTTCGCCACGTCCTTCGGAGTACCTCGGGGCGTGCCACCCAATCGCGATTCGACTTCTGGCTTTTCCACTCGCTCATTGGTTTTCGACTCCTTCGATGAAGGCGTTGAGCGAATCGACCTGGCGGGCGGTGATGGGGGTGATGCGCAGGCCGTCGAACTCCATCACGCCGTAGATGTGCCGCACGGAGACGACGAACTTGCCTTCCTGTGTCAGCGGCGCCTTGATGCGAAAGCTGAACTTCCGCCATTGCCCGTCGGTGCGATCGAAGTACGCGGTTCCCTGCGAGCCCTCCGGGTTCGACTCGTTCTTGGGCCCCATGATCCACATGTGGATGTGCGGATTCTCCGGCTTCGAGCACAGTTGCTCTCGGTACCAGATCTCCAGCAGGTAATAGCCGTCGCCGACGATGCTGGGCATGGGGAAATCGAAGTCAAGGTAAGCGCGGTACGCCGGGAAGCCGTCGAGCAGCACCTGGTGCGGGCCGTTCATGCTCAGGCCCGGGACGATGCTGAAATTCGGCAGCTTCTTCAGAGGCGATTTCTCGTCCGGCTCGAAGTTGATCGCGACCGGCCTCAGGGGTGCATCCTTGTCCTTGGCGTAGAAGCCTGTCAGCCGGGCCTGCAGGAATTTCTGATACTCGTCGAGTTTCTGTTTCTCGAAGTAGGCGGGATGCGTCTTCTTGAGGATGTTGTACCAGCGGAGACTCTTTTCCAGCTCGCCCATGCGATAAAAGCAATCGGCAATGCCGTGGCTGGCCCGGTCGCGGAATCCGGCCCACTGCACCAGTTGCAGCAGCACCTCGTAGTTGCGGACGGCCTCTTCATACCGGCCGGAAAAGCGGTCCGACTCCGCGCGCAGGTAGCGATACAGGCCTTCGAGCTTTTGCTCGGGATATTCCAGCTCGATCTTGTCCAGCAGTTGCCGGCTCTGGCGGATATCGCCCTTGCGCAGCTTCTGCTCCGCGATGCGCAGCAGGGCGCCGCGGGCCACGGCGTCGGTGCCGGCCGTGGTCTGGAACTTGTCGCCTCCCAGCGTGTTGGCCAGCCGATACGCCTCGGCGGCACGCGTCAGGTTTCCGGCCTCGGTTTGCAAATCGCCGAGCCGGATGGCCGCCACGCGCACGTCTGGATGCTCCGTGCGGCGATGGTCGTCGATGATGCCCTGGTAGATGCGCGCGGCTTGCTTCAGGTCCTTCAAGAAACGGCCATGAATATCGCCCGCCATCAGCTTGATGCCAACCTGCAATGTCGGCAGCCTGGCGAAGAACTTGAGCGCTGGGTCCAGTTGCTTGAGGCCGTCCTGGGCCTTGCCTTGCTCGGCGAGCGCTTCCATCAGCGAGATGTAGGCCAGGGCGCGCGTCTTCGGCTCGAGATCGGCTTGCGCCAGCAGATGCCGCGCCACGCCCTCGAGCAACGGCCAGCGATTCGGCTGCTCGCAGGCCAGCAGGAACTCGAACATGGTGCTGAGGCGTTGCACATCCTGGCTCTTCCAGTCCGATCCTGCCAGCGTCTTGACGGCTTGTTCCAGCGACAGCGGACTCGATTGCCCCGGCGCCGGCCAGACATGCACGGCCCGCCTGGAAGGCGGACTGCCGTCGCCCGGTTTCAGCGTGACGTTGTAGGTGCCCGCCTTGCAGTAGACGTGGGAGACGCTGCGGCCCTTGGCCTTGGAGCCGTCGCCGAAATCCCACTCCAGCTTGTCCGGATTCTTGACAACGCCAACGGCCTCGAAGCGGGTCAGGTACACCTGCATGCCGCCGGAGATCAGCGAGTCCTCCAGACCGAACAGGATGGCCGGCGCCTCGCCGCTGGCGCATTCCAGGCTGGCGACGTGGCCGAACATGCCCTGCACCATCTCCGTGTAGCGGACCGGCGACCAGGACTTGTCGCCCGGCTTCACCCACATGAGCAGCATCACGCCCAGCGATTGCGGATTGGTGCCGACGACGTTGTGCACCTCGAACGGATGCACGCCGGCCGTCAGGTTCACATCGGTGCCCACGGAGCGCAGCGGCACCGAGCCGCCGACGCGGTTGTTGACACCGGGCTTGTCCTGCACCTTGAAGCCGTCGATGAACAGGAACGTGGCGTCGTCGCCGTTGGCAAAGAAGCGATAGATGCCGGGCTTCTTGATGTTGAGGTAGCCGCGATAGGAGGCAGCGAACTTGCGCGGCTGGTCCGGCCTGGCCGGGTTGCAGGTCTGGACCACTTCCTGCACGATGCCGTTGCCGATGACGTTCTCGCTCTTCTGCAGACCAGCGCGGACGGCGGCCCAGCTCTTGAGGTCGTCGCCGGCCCACTCGCGGACCTCCATGGTCAGGCCTTCAGGCATCGGCTCCGCCTTGCCGGGCGGCGGCTTGTTGCCGCTCGCGTAAATCCAGTACCAGCGCTCCGAGCCGGTGCGCTTGAATTGCACGATGGTATCGCCTGCCGGCTGATGCGACAGCACCGCCACGGGAAAGACCTGTCCGGCCGCGTTCTGCACGACCACGTCGGAAGCGTCCGGTTTCAACCAGCCGGCCGCTGGCAGGCGGATCAGAGCGGTCTTCGCCGGATCCTTGACAGGATCGCCGACGAGACGGATCGCGTAGCGCAGACGATAGCCGTCCACCCACTTGGGAGCGGGCGGGAGTTTTTCGTAGACGATGTCGGGCGTCTGGGCATGGACGGCAGCGGGCGCAAAAGAGATGCCAATGAGACAGAGGGCCATCAGAGCCCGACGCGTGAGCGAGGGTGACAGTTGCCCATCGCTCACGCGTCGGGCTCTGTCAGGGGAACGGCGCCTGAAATCGCCGAGCGGCGACTTCGACGCTGGTCTGAGGGATGCTGGATTATTCCGGTTCATAGGTGATCCTCAGCTTCCAGCGGCCGCGGCCGCCAAAGGCCCACGAGCCCATGCGGATCAGGCCGCTGTCCTCGTTGCTCAGCATCCAGCCATGATTGCGGACGACACCGCTGTACCATAGCTCCACGTCTTCCGTGACGTTGATGATCGTCTCGCCCGTCACCGGTTTGAGGACTTGCGGCTTGGCGATGCGGTCGCTGCCGCTGCCCTTGGCGCCCGGGACTTTCCACTCGACGGGCTTGGGGCTGGTCATGCGATACAGGTGGCAGACGCCTGGCCCCCACTCGGCCAGCAGCCGGCGCACATACAGGCGCGGCTCATTCGCCGGGTACACATAATCCACGGGGACGATCACCTCCGCCTTGGTGACACGCTGCCGCTTGGGAATCTTGTCCAGCGGAAAGCGGATCAGCAGGGCGCGATTGGGATACAGCTCCAGGTAAAAGATGTTCCAGACGCCGGGGACCGATTCCATGCCCGCCCAGCTGAGTCGCGGCGCGTCGCCCGAGATGGCCGCCATCTGGTCCGACTCCTCGTCCGTGATCAGGATGGTCTTGGCCTGGCCAGGCGGCGCCAGCCCCAGCCACGCCAGCGCGACCACGATGATCGCCGAACTCAGGCGACGGCGGCTCATCGGCTCTCCTTGGTGAACCGGGGCGCGGACGCTAATCCGATGGATTCATTCGGGTTCATAGGTGATCCTCAGCTTCCAGCGGCCGCGGCCGCCGAATGCCCACGGTCCCATGCGGATCATGGCGGCATCGTCGTTACTCCAGGGCCAGCCATGATTGCGGACCACGCCGCTGTACCATAGCTCCACGTCCTCGGTCACGTTGATGGTCATCTCGCCCGCCACCGGTTTCAGGACCTGTCCCCTGGCAACGCGGTCGCTGCCGCTCCCCTTGGCGCCCGGGACCTTCCACTCGATGGGTTTGGGAAGCGTCGTGCGATACAGGTGGCAGACGCCGGGGCCCCATTCGGCGAGCAACCGCCGCACGTACAGACGCGCCTCGTTGTTGCCGTACACGTAGTCGATGGGAACGATGAATTCCGCCTTGGTGATGCGCTGCCGCCTGGGAATCTTGTCCAGCGGAAAGCGGATCAGCAAGCCGCGATTGGGATACAGATCGAGCAGACTGATGTTCCAGACTCCCGGCGCCGATTCGTAGCCGGCCCAGGACAGTCGTGGCGCCTCGGCGGCGATGGCTGCCAGCTGATCGGTTTCCTCGTCCGTCATCATTATCGTCTTGGCATGACCCGGTGCCGCGGCCCCGAACCAGCAGATCAGCAGCACCGGTAGCATGCTCCAGCGTTGCCAGCTCATTTCTTCTCCTTGTCGCGCTTGGGCACCGGGACAAAGACCGAATTCCAGCGCTCCGAGCAGGCAATCACCGGCGGTTCGGTGATGGTCTCGATGGCCGACTGTCCGCGCTTCTCCAGGATGTTGCCCTTGGCGTCGAGCTTCAGGAACAACACCTTGTTGGTGCCGGCTACCACCAGCTGGTTCTGCAGGGGCATCAGCACCGGCTGACTGGTGATGATCAGATCATCGATGAGGTAACGGTGCGGCATGAGCGTCATGTAGCCGTGCGCGTGCTGGAAGCGATAGATGTATTGCTGACCGGAAACCAGGCAGAAGAAGACCGGCATGGTCGGATGCACGGTCATGTGGAACCGGTAGTTGGCATAGGGATAGAGATAGAAGCTGCTGATCCGGTTGCGGCGATCTTTCAGGTCCCAGGTGATCGGCCCGTACGAGCCGCCGAACAGCACCACGTCGTCGGAGATGGGACAGAAGCTTGTGCCGCTCGGCCAGCCGGACACCGCCGCGACATTCTCGACGCGCGCGCGGTCTCCCTTGTCCTTATCCTTGTCCTTGGCCTCCGGCAACGGCAGACCCTTGTCGTCCAGCGCCACGTAACCGATCATGGCGGCGTCCTTGTCGCGCATGTTGGGGAGGTATAGCCGCGCGCATTTGCTGTCGATCGTCAGGCCCGCGAGGTACGTGCCGATCTGATACTGCGGTCCCTGGCAGCCGCGATAGATCAGCTCCGGCCCCGGCTTCGAGAGATCGTAGATCAGCAGGTGCTCGAACGCCTTGTACAGCGCCTCATCGCCCGGCGGCGGCACCATGTCCGTGTCCTGCCAGACGTAGAGCTGCCGCAGCTTCGGATGAAACGCCAGTCCGACCGCGTAGCTGATGCTCACGCCCGGCGGCTTGGGCAACGGCAACAGGACCGGATCCGCCGACGGCCAGCCGCGGCCATCGACGCGATACAGGGCCAGCGTGCCGTCCTTCTTGGGCTCGCGCTCGCCGACCAGCAGGAAACCGAGATCATCGTGGAACAGCATGACCTTGGCGTGCGGCGCGACCACGGGAATGATGCCCCCGAGCTTGTCGTCTGCCGCGGCGGGGATGCGAATCTCCTTGAAGGCATCGGCAACCGGCGCGAAAACGACGGCGAAGCAGCAAATCGCGACAGGGAACGAGAGCAGCCGCAGCGATGCCAATCCGCACCTGCCTGTCGAAGAATGCATCATCAAGCGAGGCCTCAATAATCAGTCAACCGAGACGGTCGTTTCGTAGCGACAAGCTGCCAGCTTGTCGCTTCCTTCGGCACGCAAGCTGGCAGCTTGCGGCCACGAGAATTTGACTCAAAGAAGCCTAGCGGCCCGTGAGCCTATTGTAATACTGCTGGACGGCGTCTTCGTAGCCGGGGAGAGTGGGGCGGGTCGGCTCATCGAGCACGCGTCCGCGGACGGATTGCTCGCGCGGCAGGCTGAGCTGAAAACCAGCGAACGGCGGCTGGAAGACCATGATTGCGCCGCGTAGCTTGTCCAGCGCCTCCTCCTGAAGGCGAAACACTTCCGGGCCGGGCCGGTCTTTCAGCCGATCCAGGTTGGCCTTCAGTTGCTCCAGCAGTTCGTCCAGGTGCTCGGTCGGCAGGTAGAGGTTCTTGAGTTCCTTCTTGACGCTCTTGATCCGCTCGATGATCTGCTCCTGCTGCGATGTCATGTCCCGAAGCATCTCGGCTGTCTTCGGATCAAAGCGGCCGTCCTGACGCTCGACGATGAAGTTCTTCTTCTGCACCTTGCCCATGCGCTTGACCATGTCGTCGGTCCACTTGCCGGCGTCGGCGGTGCTGAACTTGGTCTCCTCGGAATCGACCAGCTTGCCGCCGATGCCGGTGGAAGTGTCGTTCTGCGGGTCCTCGCTCTTCTTCTCGCGCATGACGCCGGCCTGGTCGCCGACCTTTTCCTGGCCTTCCTGAACCTTGTCGCGGCCGCGGCGGTTGATCGACTCGTCGCCGACGGTCATGCCGTGGGCGCGAGCCCCCTGCCGGCCGGTGCGCGTGGCGCCGCCGAAGTTGCCCGACGGCGGCTTCATGTTCCCCGTCGCCGCCGACGCCGCCGTTGAGTTCAGGTCGCCCGCCTGCTTGCCGATATCCCCGGGCTCGTTGATGTTGAAGGCTGCGTTGATGTTGTACGTCTCGAACTTCTTCTTGTTCTCCTCGACCTCGTCGAGCAGCTTGCCCACCAGATCCTCGAATTTCTCCTGCAACGGCGGCGTGACCCGGTTGCCCTTGCGGTCCGACTGCTTGGGGAAGCTCATCTCACCCGACGGGCTCTTGGCCAGCTTGAGCGTATTGGGATCTTGCCGCGTGCCGCCGTCCTTCGGATTCAGGATGGAACGCAGGCTATCCGGGAACAGGTAGTTCTCCACGCCGTTCTTGTCGATGGACGATCCGCTCTTGTCCTGCGTCTGCTCGCGCATGCGAATGATCTCTTCCATCTTGAGCTTGTCGGGCAGGTTGAGCCAGGTGTCGCTGTTGCCCGCCATCAACGTCTCGATCTCCTGCTTGGCGAGCAGGTCGGACTTGGCCTTGTCTTGCAAGGCGGCCAGCGCCTGCCGGGCGGCTTCCACCTGCGCCTTGCGGAGCGCGTCGTGGATGGCGTTGAGCTTTTCGGTGGCGAGAATCTGCTTCGGGATGGCGTCGGTCCACTTGCCCGCGTCGATGGCGCTCGCCGCCTGCTCCATCGCCCCCGTCAACTCTGCCGCCTTCAATCCGGAGGAAGCGACGCGGAACGCCTGGCCAAGGATCGCTTCCTTCTCCTCGTGGCGGTCGGCCAGCCCGGCAAAGGCACGCGATGTCAACCCCGCCAGCTCGATCAGCTTCTGCTGCCGGCGACTCGTCGATTGCCGCAGCGCCGGCTGCTCGCTGCTGGTCATCCGGGTCGAAAGATCACGCAGCCCGGCCTGCCGATCGGCGAGCATCTTGGTGAACGGAATCATGTTCGTCAGCTCCCAGTCGTGCCGGAACTGCCGATAGTTGGCGATGATCTCCTCCAGGCTGCGGACGATGCGGTCCTGCGTGAGCCGGGCGTCGGCCAGTGCGGCGCGGCGAGCCTGGGCATTGTCCCGCCCGGCGACGGCCTCCAGGATGCGGATGGCCCGGATCATCTCGGTGTCGGCCAGCATGCCGATGGACAGCTTCAGCGTGCCGGCGGCGGCCACCATCGTCCGGGCGGCCGCGCTCGCCTGCCCCCGTACCTTCTCCTGGGCCTCGGCCTGGTCCTTCATCGCCGCCGTCAGCGTCGCCAGGTTCTTGGCATCTTCCCAGTTGATCGCGGCGTCGTTCAGCTTCTTGAGCCATTCGGTGGCGCTGCCGAGACTGGCCTGCTGAAACTTCATGACAGCGTGCAGCTCGGCCTCGGAGCGTAGAATCTGCTCGTAAATGATCTGCAGGATGGCCCCTTCGCCGCCCAGCACCAGTGTGGCGCCGGGGCCCGTCGTCCAGCGGCCGGCGCGTGACGGATCGTTGTCACGCGCTTGCAGCACCAGTTCCACCTTTTCTCCCTCCGCCACGCCCAGCGAGCTGAGCGACAGGTCGAACTTCTCACGCAGTTCGATCTGGTCCTTCACCTTCCACGTCTTCAGCGGCTGCCAGGCGTCTTCCTTCGTCTTGCCGGGCCGGCGAACGAACAGTCCAACTTCCTCCAGGCCGAAGTCGTCGCTGGCGTGGACCTGGATGGGCAGCACGGCGTCCACGGCCGTCTCGGTCTGCCGATCGATGCCGGACAGCTCCAGGCGCGGCTCCTGATCGGCCAGGATGCGGACCGTGTACCAGGCGCCTGCCTGGGCCGGCCGTTCCGCCTGCTTCACCTCCAGCTGATAGCCAAGGACGTCCTTCATGACGATCTCGGTCGAAAACTCGCCGGCGCTGCTGGCGGCCAGCGCTTGCCGCTCCGTGCGGTTGTCCTTGCCCTTGCCGGGCCGATGCAGCAGCAGGCTGACGCTCTCCGGCGGCGTCTCGAAGACGAACGTGACCTTGGCCCTCGTGCCCGCCAGTGCTTCCAGGTCGCCGCCGGTGCTTTCCTGCGTCTTGTCCGGCAGGCGCGTGTACGCGGGATACTGGTAACGCACACGCACGCTGGTCAGCGTCGCCAGCGCCGGCACATCGACACGGTAAAACGGCGATGTGAAGTCGCCCCCATGCACTGCGTAGGTGAAACTCTGCTGCACGTCCTTGAAGACATGTTTGATCGTGTCCTTGCCCTCGACCGGGATGGACTCGGATGACCGGCTGCCCTTCAGGTTCTTGAGGATCGTCAGCGTCCTGGGTCGTTCGCCCTCGATGCGGATGCGGATGGCGAGGTCGCCCATGCCCTGGATGTTGCCCGGCTCCACCGTCAGCTCCGTTCGGTAGATGGGCCTGATATTGGCGAACGGCAGGAAGATGCGGCTGGCGGAGTTGCCGAACAGGTCCGGCTGCCACAACCAGTAGCCGACGCCGAGCAGAATCAGCGCCGCGGCGATCCCCGCGCGGATGTACGCGGGCCGGGCGCGGGCGGCATGTTCCAGCGCGATCTGCTGAAGCTGCTGATAGTTCTCCTCGACCACGGCGCGGGTGAACTCGGCATGGTCCGGTTGTTCGTCGCGCGCCAGCTGCACGGCATTGATGAGCCGGTTCTGCACGCGGCCGGAGGTCCGCCGCTCGATTGCCAGGGCCACCTGATCTTCGGTGAGGAACAGGCGCCGCCAGCGGCCGACCAGCAGGATCGTCCCCCAGGCGACCAGGCTGACAAAGCCCAGGCTCGCCAGCCAGCGGCCCCAGGTCGGCAGATGCAGCTGCTGATCGAGAAGAAAGACCAGCCACAGGTAACCGAGCGGCACCGCCACCGCCAGCCCGGCGGCCTCCAGCACGATGAGTCGTTTCCACTGGGCCGCGTTGCTCCGCACCACGCCCCGGATGCGCTCCACCATGGCTTCAGACGTCAGATTCTCAGCCGGCAGACGTGTTGTGGATTTCACCGGTTCAGCTACTGTCGATGCCATGGCAACCTGTGAAAAAGGCCAAGGGGGGAAATCAAAGACGGGCGCAGGAGAACGTAGACTATCTAATCTAGAAGGTTGGACGGAGCCCTGTCAAGGAAAATTGAGCCCGTTGCGATGTACGACGAGCCAGTCTTTTTTCGGTTCTCACCAAGGGGCAAAAATCTCTTCCCCCGCAGAACTCTCGACTTCGTAAGAATAAGCCCGCGGTTGCAGTTTTTTTCAGAATTTTTCGACCATCCTCCAAACCAAACGGGGATATATTGTGTTGTAATGGTGGCGCCCGCCACCTTCCCCGTTCGGCATTGGAGGCCGTCA
>VGYC01000149.1 GCA_016873095.1 Planctomycetota bacterium
TCCGCATCGCGTGCCCGGCCTCTCCGCGCCCGCGTCGCGTCATCCCGTCACCCCGCGGCCCCGCGCCTGCCCCCCCGCCGGCCCAGCAACGCAACTGGCTCGTTTAGCCGCGACGCGGAGTCTTCGGAGCGGAGCGCGGACAGAATGCCGCGCTAGAAATCGCGTATATTAGACCATCGCGAACGAAGAGGCGGAGCTATGAAAAAGATCACCGCCGCGAAGGCTACTCAATCCCTGGCGGAATACGCCCGAAAGTTGAATGGCGCCGTCGTCGTCACCAAGGCCGGCAAGCCAATTGCCGCGCTGGTGCCGATTGAAGACATGGACATGGAAACGCTCGCAGTCGGCACCAGTCCCAAGTTTCTCGATATCATCGAGCGCTCCCGACGCCGACAGGAAACCGAAGGCGGCATTAGTGGCGAGCAACTGCGCCGCGATTTGGGCTTGCCTGCAAACGGCTCTCGGAAACCGAAAGCGCAGCGAGTGCGAACGAAACGGACCGCGTCGTAATCGATCACTTGCCTTGTTGCTTCGTCGCCTTCATCATCAATTCCTTGAGCCGATTGCTCGGCACGGCCAAACCGATGCCGCCGGACTTCGGCACGATGCCGAGCAGCCTGCCCTTCATGTCGAAGACAGGACCCGGACTGATCCCAGGACTGACGGATGAATCCACCTGCAACACTTTGATGCCGTTTGGTCCCGCGCGATTCGCCGCGCTGATTACCCCGGTGGCGACGCTCAATTCGTAGCCAAACGTCCCGCCAATCTCAATGACATCATCGCCGACCTTCACCTGGTCGCTATCGCCAAACTCCACTTCGGCCAGCGGTTTCGGCGCAGCGATTTTCAGGATCGCCACGCCGAGCTTGCGATCCGTTGCCAGCACCTTCGCGGGCAGCTTTGATCCGTCATGCCGCCTCACCTCCAGCTTGCTCCCATCCGCGGCTTCAACAGCGGGCACGAGCACGATGCCATTTGCCTTGGCGATCACTCCCGCACCTGGCACGGGCTTGCCGCCGTCCTTGGCGGACTCAGCCGGTACGAAACGCACCGTCACGAGCGCCGGATGGATTTTCTTTGCGATGGCGGCGACAGGGCTGCGCCGTTTCTTTGGTCTCTCGGCAGAAGAGGGCGCGACGACTGCCACGCTGACGGCGATCAGGAGCAAGCACTTCATGCGAGTCCTTTCCATGTAAACGCTGATCGCGCGTGTGTGCGCGAACGCGCAACGCAATCCTTAGCCCTTGGGTATCTGTCGTCCGTGCGGGTCCGTGCCCGGCTCATGCAACTCGGCGGCCAGCTCTTCTTGCAGCGCGGGGCCGATGAAGTGTTCCATGCGCATCGCGGGATCATGCAGGTGGTCCGGCGGCAGGTCGAGGTTCTTTTCCAGGTAGGCTTCCCAGAGGCGGTGGGCGCGGATGAGAGAGCGGGCCTGGTTGCGGCCACGATCGGTGAGCCGCCAGGCGCCGACCTCGGCCGCAGTGATGCTGCCGCTGTTGCGCAGCCGTGCCAGCGCGAGGCGGTTGATCCAGCGGCCCGTCGCGGGATCGCTCTTCCTGTCTTGTCGAGATTCCTCGCGGCGATAAAGATCGGCCAGGATATCCTCCATGGCGATGCGCAGCGCTAGCCGGACGTTGCGGACGACTTTCGCCACCACGCCGTGTCGTGGGGCAAACAGCACGGCCAGCAGCAGCAGCGCGCCGGCCATCACCGCCATCATGCCGGGCACGTTGCCGTGTGTCGGCACCAGGAAGTAGCCCAGCACCGCCGACAGCGCCCCCACGCCGGCGGCCAGCCACAGCATCACCGCCAGCCGATCGGTAAGCAGATAGGCGCACGCCGCCGGCACGATCAGCATGGCGACGACGACGATGGAACCCACCGTTGCGAACGACGTGACGCTCACCAGCGACACCAGCCCCATGAGCAGGTAGTGCATCAACTGCGGGCGATAACCCATCGCCTCGGCCAGCGCCGAGTCGAATGATGCAACCTTGAGTTCCTTCCAGAAGACCACGATGAACGCCACGGTTGCCAGCAGGGAACTGACCATCGTCGTGAACACGCCGAGCCAGCTCTCGGTGCTCAGCGTGACCAATTCCAGCGAGCCGAAAAAAACACATCCCGTATCGATGTGCATGTCCGGCAACAGCGTGAGCAAGATGACGCCAACCGAGAATAGCGTTGTGAAGACGATGCCGATGCTCGAGTCTTCGGCAACACCGGCCTGTGCACTGACCGTTTGCGTCAGGAACGCCGTCAGGAAACCGAAGACGACGGCGCCCAGCATGATGCCCCAGCCTGAAAGTGAACCCGTAAACAGCACGCCCAGTGCGATGCCAGGCAGCACTCCGTGCGTGAGCGCATCTCCCAGCATGCTGAGCCGGCGCAACACCAGGTAGCAACCAAGTAGTGCGCAGGCGACATTTCCCACGATGGCCACCGCCAGCAGGCCGAAGGCAGATGCAGGATCGAAGGCGGCGAACAATTTCATGTGGCAGCCTCGCGGCTCGAACTCGGGCGTCGCTCGACCAGCGACTTCAGTACTTCCGGCGGCAGCGCATCTTCCGGCGATTGAGTCGCGAAGCACGCCGCGTAACCACGGGCCAGGTCGGGGTGGGCAAGTAGAAACGCCTCCCACAGGCGGTTGTCGCGGTCGGCGCGGGCGGTTTCTTGTTCGCCTTGCGCTGTCAGGCGGATATCCTTGCCGTCGTGATGCAAGGTTCCTTCCTTCTGTGCCTGCCGCAGCAGCCATCGAAAATGCGGCACGCTCCAGTTGCCATCGATGCGTGCTTCCTCGGCATCGATCGTTGACGATCTTTGGCTGAGCTTGAACAAGATCAGGCGCAGCAGGCGTTGTTCCATCTCGGAGCTGAAGCGACGCTGAGCCAGATAGCGGGCGAGCATGCCGCGACGCGGAGCGGCGCAGGCCGATATCGCAAAGCAGGCAGCGCCGACCAGCACGATGGCCGGCCCGGTGGGCAGGCTGAAGGGCCGGTCGCTGAGGAGCGTGCCGGCGGCGCCCATGCCCATGCCGACCACGGCAGCGAGCAGCAGCAAGATGCCGAGGCGTTCTGTCCAGAAGCGCGCCGTCACGGCCGGGATGATGAGCAAGGCAGCCATCATGACCACGCCCACCGCCGGCAAGCCGATCACGACGGTCAAGGCAATCGCGATCAGGAGCGTGAGATCGAGCAGGAAGTCCGGCCAGCCCTGCGCCCGTGCGAAGCCCGGGTCAAAGGTCGTCAACTTGAATTCCTTGTAAAGCGCCGTCATCAGCAACAGGGTGCCCAGGGCGAGCAGGGAAATCAAGCGCACATCGGCGAAGTTCATGCTGGCGGCCTTGCCAAGGATGAACCCATCCAGCCCGGCCGGCGAGCCGCCCTTGAGCCTTTGAATGATGCTCAGCAAGACCGTGCCGCAGCCGAAGAAGGTTCCAAGTACGATGCCGATGCTGGCGTCTTCCTTGAGACGGGTCCAGCGCGACAAGACGGCGATGACGCCGATGCCCACCAGTCCCGCCAGGAACGCGCCGATCAAGAGCGATACGAAGTTGCGATCGCCCACGACAAGAAAGGCCACGCACACGCCCGGCAGCGAGGCATGCGCCAGCGCGTCGCCGGTCAGGGCACGCCTGCGCAGCACTGCAAAGGCGCCGATCACGCCAGCGCTGGCGCCCAGCAAGCACGCGCCGGTCAGCACGATGCGCGTGTTGTACGGGATGCCGAGCGTATCGAGGAAATTCATCATGGCGTGGGCTCGCGTGTGCGCACCGCCTGGCCGGCGGTCTCGAGAATGGTCAGCCGGCCGCCATACGTCTTCCTTAGATTGTCCTCGGTGAATACGGCCTCTGTCGGGCCGAAGGCCACCTTGCGGATGTTGAGCAACAGCACTTGCTGGAAGTACAGCGGCACGGTGCGCAGGTCATGGTGCACGACGACGACGGTCTTGCCCTGCCTTTGCAGTTCCTGCAAGAGAAAGATGATGGCCTGCTCCGTCGCGGCATCGACGCCGGCAAACGGCTCATCCATGAAGTAGATGTCGGCCTGCTGGGCCAGAGCACGGGCCAGGAAGGTCCGCTGTTGCTGCCCGCCGGAGAGCTGGCCGATCTGGTGCTTTTCCAGCCCGGCCAGGCCGATGCGGTCCAGGCACTCGCGTGCCCAGGCTCGATCTTTTGCCTTCGGCCGGCGAAACCAGCCAAGTCGGCCGTATGTCCCCATCAACACCACGTCGAGCACGTTGACGGGAAAGTCCCAGTCCACGCTCTCGCGCTGCGGCACATAGCCAATGCGTTGTCGCTGTCGCTCGAGCGGCGATCCCAGAATGCGAATGTGCCCGCTCGCCAGCGGCACCAGTCCCAGGATGGCCTTGATGAGCGTGCTCTTGCCCGCTCCATTTGGACCGACGATGCCGACCAGACTCGGCTCAGTCAGCGTGAGATCGATATCCCAGAGCACCGGACGACGATGATACGCCACCGTGACGTCGTGGATGTCGAGGATCGGTTCGGAGGACATTTATCGTAGCGCCTTGACTATCGTCTCTACATTCCGGCGGACCATGCCTTCGTAGGTTCCTTCAGGGGTGCCCGGCCTGCCCATCGCATCGGAATAGAGGGTTCCCCCTTCGGCGACCTTATGCTTGCGGGCCGCGCAACCTTCCAGCACGGCCTTCATGCCGCGCGGGTTGACGCTCGACTCGACAAACACCGCCTTGATGCCGCGCCGGCATATGAAGTCCACCAGCTCGTTGATGTCCTTGACGCTCGGTTCATCGTCGGTGCTGATGCCCTGAACGCTTTCCACTTCGATGTCGTAGGCGCGGCTGAAGTAACGAAAGGCATCGTGTGACGTCACGAGCACGCGCTGCTTGCGTGGAATGGTCGCGATCTGCTTCGTGACCTCGTCGTGAAGCTTCTCCAGCCGATCGCGATACTCTTCGGCTCGCTTCGCATAGTCGGCGGCGTTCGCCTTGTCCTGAGCTGCCAGCGCCTTGCCCACACCGGTCGCACCTTGCGACCAGAGTTGCACGTCAAACCATAGGTGCGGATCCTGCGCCTTGGACCCGTCGCTGAGCACGCGGCGGGATTGAATGAAGTCGGCAATGGCGAACGTTGGCTTGCTCTTGCCCAGGCTCGCCAGGATCTCCGTCATCTTTCCTTCGAGATGCAGGCCGGAATAAAACACCATGTCTGCCTGCCGCAGCCGGGCCACATCCTCCAGTGAGGCCTTGAAGAGATGTGGATCGACGTCCGGTCCCATCAGTTGATCGACAACCACTCGATCGCCACCGATGTTCGCCACCATGTCGGCTACCATGCCAGTTGTGCAGGCAATTCTGATATGCGATTGCTGTTGCGCACCTTGGCCATTGCACCCTGCGACGGCCAGCAGCAAACCACTTATCACCACCAGTTTTCGCATTCGACGCACCTTCCAGGGGTCCCCTAGTTGACTTAGTTATCGCTAACGGGGAATTATGTCAACACGAATCGCACGCTTAGTTCAGCCTAAGGCCGCGAGGGCTGCTTGAACTGGTCTGGACAAGTTCGCGGGCGTTGTCTATGCGACGACAAACCACACGGTCTCTGTGTAACACGGATGCTCATGATCAGGACGCCAAGTCTGTTCCTGTGTGCCTTGGTGCTTTCCCTTGCGGTGCCTGCCGCGGCGGTCGCGCAGCCGTATGTCGCGCAGCAGTATATCGTGACACAGGCTCCAGAGATCGTTCCCAGCCCGCCACGCACGATTCTTGTCGATCCAGGCAATGCCGGCGTTGTTGCTCAGTTTTCGCCAGGGGACAGCCCGGAATACCTGGTAGCGGAAAACGACTGGCCGAGCGGCTGGTACGTGGCCCTGGGCGTGGGTCTGGTGAAGCCCCACATCAATAGTGGCATCACTTCCGGAGCGCCGGTGAGCGCGGCGTTGCCGACCGCGATGCATCTGCCCATCGCGCCGCTGGACTGGACGGCACTTCCGGACGTCAAGATTGGCTATCGCTTCGCGGGCGGCCAGGATGAGTTGCGCGTCCGCTATCAGGGACTCTTCAGCCAGGGCCGGCAGTTCTTTGCCGACTTCGATGCCTGGGGTTCCGGCGTCGTGCACAGCCGTCTCGATTTCAACATGATTGACGTCGACTACGTATCGCGCGAGTTCATCAACTGGGCCATGGGCCCGGCGCCGGCGCGCTTTCTGGATATCCTGTTTGGTCTGCGTACCGGGAACATCTTCTTTGACAGCAATGGCTTCGGCAACCAGGTCATCTGGCAGGGCATGCGCAACAATTTCGTCGGCATCGGGCCGCACGTCGGCGTCGACTATTCTCGATCGTTGTTTGGCCCACGCTGCGGGGTTTACTTGCTTGTCGATGCCGCCGGGTTGATCGGTTCGTTGCGTCAGGATTTTGTCGATGTTCGCTTTCTCGATAATGGCTCGATTGCCGGCGGTCGGCTGCGGCGCAGCGATTGCATCGGCGTCGGCAACCTGCAGCTCGAGCCTGGCATCCGTGTCTTGCCGCTGGCCGATCCACGTTTTCGCGTGTCCATCGGTTACACCTGGCAGCGCTGGTGGTATGTCGGTGACACGTTCGACAGCAACGCGGACGTGACCATACAGGGAATCATGTTTCGAGGCGAGTTTACGTTTTGACGATGGGCAAGCGCTGGTTACTTTCGATCGCCGCCTTGGTCGCGTTGCTCGCGGGCCGTGCCGGCGCGCAGGCCGACCTGGCGGCGCCCATTGTTGCCGAGGAACGCGCCTATTCGCTGGAAGAACTGACTCGCCTGGCGGATGAGTACAACCCCATCCTGACACGCGACCAGGCTCAGATCGATTTCGCGCGCGGCCAGGCCTTGCAGGCCAGCCTCTATCCGAATCCCAAGTTCGACCCGAATAACCCGCAGGTCTTTGCCGGCCGCAACAGCCTGTTCTACGCCGGCGTCTCACAGGAAATCGTGCTGAAGGGTAAGAAGCAACTGGATACGGCCGCCGCCACGAAGGTCGTGCGGCAGAGCGAGGTCGCGCTGGCTCAGGATCGTTTCGCCCTGTACGGGGCTGTGCGTGTGCAGTACTTCCGCGTCCTCGCGGCCCAGAAACGCGTTGAGGTCCTCACCCTGCTCCAGCGCATCGTCCAGCAGGCGCTCGAGACCGGCAAGAAGCTGCAAAAAGCCGGCGACGTGGCGCGCATCGACACCCTGCTACTGGATATCGATCTGCAGAAGGTTCAGGCGGATCTGCGCAAGTCGGAGAGCCTGCTCGACGGCGAGCGCAAGAAACTGGCCGCCGTCGTCGGCCTGCCGAGCCTGCGCTTCGCCACCTTGATTGGCGACCTGGACGCTCCCCTCCCGGAGTTCCATGAAGAGGTCTTGCGCACCTACGTGTCGTCGCGGCATACGGCCGTCCGCCTCGCCGGATTGGATGTGGAACGCAGCCGGATCTTGCTGCGCCGCGCAGAGGTGGAGCCCTGGCCCAACCCCATCGTCGGGCCGGCATATCAATATGGCCTGCAGCCGGGTGCCGAGCAATTCTGGCTCTATTTTCAATGTCCCATGCCGCTGTGGGACCGGAATCAAGGCAACATCCAGTCGGCGGCCGCCGGCATCCGCACCGCCAGCGAAAACCTGCGCGCCATCCAGAATGATCTCCTTCGTCAGGCTTCCGATGTCCTCAGCCAGCATCGCGCCGCCCGGCAACGCGTCGAGAAATACCGCAACGAGATCATTCCGAACCTGAAGGAAACGCAACAACTCGCCCAGTCGGGCTACTCCAAGGGCGTCTTCGATTTCGCCCGGTTTCTGCAGGCCCAGCGCACCGTGATCGAGACCTCCAAGGACTACGTGGACGTGCTCGAAGAATTCTGGACCACTGCCGCGCAGCTCTCGGCGCTGTTGCAGCTGGACTCGTTCCCGTGATCCATTGATTCTTGGCCGACGGCTCACTCGGCCAGGCATTCGCGCAGGAACTGGATGCCGTGTGCGATGTCGGCCAGGCGTTGCTCCTGGTTGCCGACCTCGCGCTCGATGCAGAGCGGACCGCGGTAGCCGACCTTCTTGAGCGTCTTGATGAACTGCCGGATGTTGACTTCGCCCTTGCCGAGCGGCACTTCCTCGCCCCACGTTCCGGGGACCTTGGTTCGATTGGCATCCTTGACGTGTACGCTGCGGATGTCGGGCCCCAGGATCTCGACGGCCCGCAGCGGATCGCCCTTGTCGTAGAGAATCATGTTGGCCGGGTCGAAATTCACCTTGAGGTTCGGGCACTTCAGGTCGTCGAGCGTAAGCCGCAACAGGTCGGCCGTCTCCTGCCCGGTCTCGAAGCCGACGGTCATGCCCTTGACACGGGCCAGTTCGCTCACCTTTGTCAGCGTGTCGAGAAAGGGTTTGCGGTCCGGATCGCCCGGCTCGGGCAGGAAGCCGGCGTGCAGCATGATGTCGCTGAGACCGAGTTCCTCGGTCCGATCGAGGGCCCACTTGAAGCGCTCGACGCGCTCGGCACGCGTGGCCGGGTTGCCGAAGCCGCCCGACTTCTGGATGGTCTGTGGCGTGGTGTAATCCTCGCCGGGAAAACCGAGCATGGAGCCGGTGAGTCGCAAGCCGGCCGCCTTCGCCGCCGCCGGCATCTTGTCCCCTTCTTCCCAGGCGGCGTGATGCGGATCGCCGCAGGCAATCTGCACCACGTCGATCCCCAGCTTGTCCATGAACTTCTTCAGTTCAGGAATGCTGGTGACCTGCAGTGACCAGCTACAGACTCCGATTGCGAGCGGCTCGATCGGCATGATGATGTCTCCAGGGTGCAGCAAAGATTCGAGGACAGAGACATCGTAGCGACAAGCTGCCACTTTGTCAGCAACGGTTGCAAGCTCAGAACCCGGCAGCCTGCGGCTACGGTGCCGGCTCGATCAGGCAGGTCAGCGGGCCGAGTTTGCGGCCGTCGGCGCGGATCTCGTGGAAATCGCGGATCTGTTCGACCTTGGCGAAAATCCCAGGTGTCACGGTCTGTGGCCGCGCCGCATTCCCGGCCTGCTTCGTAGGATGCTTCTTACGGGTCACTGTCATGGTCAAACTCCTTTCAAGAAAACTCAGAACTTGTCCTTGACGGAGTTTGTACCGTGCAGCGGCCCTGTTACGCCAGGCCGGTCTTCATAGTATCTGACACCTGGGATTTCCTTGCGCCTTCGTCTGATGGACGGGTGGCACAGTTTCACTCCGCCATCCAGCCTGCGTGCGGGCCGTTTTCGGGCTTTTTAGCGAGCTGACTATGGATGCTTGCATACTTTGGTGATGTTTAACCAGCTTCGAGAAGTTGAGCCATCGAAAAGCTTTCAGTTAGCGCTTCACTGGGTCAAGTTCTTGGGCTTGATTCTGACTCTGCTGGGTACGGATGACGGTAAGAAACTCCAGCGGTTTGCTCGACGTCACCAGCAACTGCAAGAAGGCGGACTTGCGGACCTGCGCGGTTTCTCCATTTACTGTTTGCCGGCTGAGGCGAAGAATGAGCTTGAAGGATATGATGCGCATTTCCTTTTCGATTCGCGATGCAGTCCCATCTTGGTCATGGATATCCGCTCAATGCGCTGTCCTTTGCTGGGCATGGAGTTTCATTCCATGACGAAGGAGTTTGGGGAGTTGGTTTATCCAAAGTATGGGTTTGCTTGCACGCGCCCATTCGACCTGGGTCCGAGTTATTGCGCAATTGGCATCGAGAAAGGCCAGATTCCGGATGAAGAGGCCGAGAGCATCGCCGGTCAGACTCCTGGTTCGATGCATGGTTACTTCGCGCACGGCTTCTTGCGAGACATTTTTCCCTGGAATTGCTTGTCCAAGCTTCACTTGTGCCGGAGAATTGACGGGACGAGCTTGGAGCAATGGATCAAGATAACTGACGACCGGGGCAAGCTGGAACCGTTTGTCGGTGACACCTATTCATGGGTGGTGCCCGAGCAGAATCTCGCGCGCCTCCGCGCGGAGCTTAAGCGCGCCGACATCATTTTCGACCACATGAAGCACTTGCAGACGCCCGCCGCGCACTACCACGAACAAGGAGTGCGCGGCGAGCTGGGCTACGAAAACGTCGCCGCCCGTGTTTTCCTGGAATTGGGAGTGCCCACAGACGTGAAGCCCGCGCCGAAGCTCGACGCCAATATCTTCGTCGAGCCGTCGCTTCCACCGACCACGCCCGAAGACGCTTTGCGGACCGTGATGCAAGAAATGGGCTACGACTCCGCGGAAAAGGTTCAGGTAATCAAGTCGCTCGGCGACGGCAAGATTGAAACTCTCAGCGACGAGCAGGTCCGGAGAATCGCGGACAAGAATCGCAAGCCCAAGAAAAGGAAGTAGGAATTCCACCGTAACGGAAGAGTGTTCGAGCGCGCGCTTCCCATCGAAATTTTAGTGGTGCGCGAGAGCATGCACTTGCTGGCCAAACATTTTGGCGGATGCGCGCCGTAAGTAGTTTACAGGCCACATATTGCGACGACGAGTGGTCGGCCACACGGGGTCAACTGTTTGGCCGAGTGGCAGCTCTCCCCCGCCCCGGGGCGCCGGCGAAAGCGCCATCAGCGGCGTCAAGAAGATCGTCACCGGCGACATCGCGGGCGGGCTTGCTCGACATGGCCAGGTTCAGCAACGGCTGCAAGCTCGCCAGCTGGCAGCCTGCGGCTAGATGATCATTTCGCAAGTCGTTGAGCAGTGTTCAGCCAGGGAGGGCGAGGCTGGGCTGATGAAAAACCAGGCGTTCCGTCATCCCAGATTTGTTGCGCTTGGCAGTGTCTCACAGCCCCGTTCCACGGGGCTTTCCGCGAAGCGGTTTTAGGCCCGCCGTTGACGGCGGGTACAACGGTTCGCAAGTCCATTTCCCTAGCCCCGTTCTACGGGGCTTCTCGCGGTTTCGCTTGAGCGCTGTATTCAACGGCTGAAGCCGAACCGCGAGAAGGCCCGTGAACGGGCCTGATGCTTTTCTGTCGTCTGCGACATCCCGCCGTGAACGGCGGGCCTAAACCGCTTCGCGGCAAGCCCCGTGAACGGGGCTAAGAGGGCTAAGAGGGCTAAGAGCGCAACAATCCCATGACGAAGTCGATTGCGCCTTGCGCTTCAATCTTCCATGCTTTTCATCAGCCCAGGGCGAGGCTCCTGCCGAGCCGTGGCGTAACAATAACCAGGCGGGTTCACGGCTCGGCAGGAGCCTCGCCCTCCCGAAATTCGCCCAATTGCTGCTCAGGGACTCATGAAATGGCCATCTAGGGCGCCGGCTCGATCAGGCAGCTCAGCGGGCCGAGCTTGCGGCCGTCGCCGCGGATCTCGTGGAAACCGCGGATCTGTTCGACCTTGAGCTCGGCAACTTCCTTCGAACCCGTCCAGACAACGGCCCGGCCCGTCGTGTGCGCCTCGTGCGTCGCGAGAAAGGCCTTCTGCTCGTCGAAGCCCAGCGCCTTCTGCAGCGTCTCCATCACGAACTCGAAGGAATGATGATCGTCGTTTTCGAGGATCACATGATAGGGCGGAAGCTGGCGCGTCTGCGACTTCTCACTCTGCTTCGGCTTCGTCGTGACAATGGTGTCCATGCGCGCTATCTCCGTCAAATGGCACGCTACCATTGAACCACGGAAAGCTGGCGATGGGAAGCAGGATCTGGCAAACAGGATCTGGCAAGCCGGATTGTGGCTGGCTTGCCGGGATCAGGCAGCGTTACGCTGCTCGATGCGCGCAGGGAGGGCGAACTCCGGCGACTGATCCTTCAGCACATAGAGCGGTCGTTGCTTGACTTGCTCGTAGATGCGTCCCACGTACTCGCCGAGCACGCCCAGCGCGACCAGCAGGCAGCCACCGATGAGATGCATGGCCACCAGCACTGCCCAGCCGATGCCGATGGTCCAGTCGCCCGACCACAGGCAGCGTGCGAGAACCATGACGGTTGCCAGCAGTCCGACGCCGAAGCAGGCGGCGCCCAGGTAGTACGGCAGGCGCAGCGGTATCGCCGAGAACGAGAAGATGCCGTCGCCTGCGAGGCGCAGCAGGCTGCGGAAGCTGTACTTCGATGCGCCGGCCTTCCGGCTGTTGGGATGAAACGGCACCTCGGCGACCGAGAAGCCGAGCCATTGCACCAGTCCGCGCAGGAAGCGCTGCCGCTCGTTCATCCGCGCCAGCACGCCGGCGACCTTGCGGCTCAGCAGGCGATAGTCCGACCGGGCAGGCCGCACATCGGTTTCACTCAGCCGGCGCATCACCGAGTAGAAGAGCTTCGACGTGAGCCTTTTGCCGAGCCCGAGTCGCTTGTCGTCGGCGCGGATGGTCAACACCACATCGTGTCCGTCTCGCCACTGTTCGAGCAGTTGCGGGATCAGTTCGGGAGGATGCTGCAGGTCGGAGTCCATCGTGATGATCGCGTCGCCGCCGGCCACTTCCAGCCCGGCGCTCAGGGCCGCTTGCTGGCCGAAGTTGCGGCTGAAGGAGAGAAAGCGCACGCGCGAGTCTTGCCGGGCCAGGCTCTTCACGACGTCGAGCGTCCGATCGCGCGAGCCATCGTCGACGTAGATGATCTCCGCATCGTAGGCGTGCGCCAGAGAATCCAGCACGGCGGCAAGCGCCGCGTGAAAGTGCGGCAGGCATGCCTCCTCTTCGAAAGCCGGGCACACGACGCTCACTCTAGGCCTTGACGAGCCCATGCGCTATCCGCTCCTCTCGCTCTTGCCGTGTTGCCAGTGAATACGCGCGAATCTCGCTCAACTGCTGCCACAGACAGTAGCTCCACAGTGTCAGCGCGCTCGCCGGCAGAAACTGCCAGATCCATGTCGAACCGCCTGGAACGATGCGGACCGCGGCGTGCAGCAGAAAAGTGCTCAGCACGGCGACCACGGCCACGCGCGGCGCCGCCCGGTTCACCCGCCATGCAGCCACGGCCATCCAGGAAAGCACCGGCGCCAGCAAGATGTACGTCGCCCATTCCGATGAGGGCCCGCACAGGATCAGCCAGCAGTTCGCCTGCGCCGCGATCGTTCCCAGGACCTGGCGCCGTGACATGCCGCTGCGTCGCGCGCACCAGCAGAGGATTGCCACCAGGCCCGCCAGCGTCAATTGCATGACGCGATAGGCCAGCAGCGACACCGGCGCATCCGATAGCCGCAAGAGCAGCCAAAGGTCGCGATAGCTTCGCTCCGGAGGTAGCAGCCAGCGAGTGTCCAGGGCAATCACCTCCAGCCAGCGCCGCCATTGCTCGGCCACGAAGTCAAAAGGTTGCACCAGAAACGGCGCGAGCAGACAGACGGCCAGGGCCGCCGCAAACGGCCGGGCGAATTCCTTCGAGTAGGCGACAATCAACAGCAGCGCCACGGCGAGCGGGTAGACCTTGATGGCGCATGCCAGCGCGATGCACGACGCCGCGATTCGCCAGCGCTCGGCCGCGGCACCGGCCAGGCCGGCAAGCAACAGCCCGACCATCAGCGGGTTCGCCTGACCGTTCGCCAGACTCGGCAGCGCCAGCGGCAACAGCAGTAGCCACAGTGCGGCATGCTGATGCCGGCTGAGCGCGCGGCTCACGACGATCCGCCGCGCGAACCAGGTGAACCCGCCCATGAACGACGCGAAGTTGACGACTTGCCAGAGAAGCAGGCCGATCGGGCGCGGCCAGACTGCAAATGCCGACAGCAGCATCGTTGCCGGCGGTGGATAGCGATACAGGTCAGTCGCCCCAGGCACCTGATAGGGGTCCTCGACCGCCAGCCAGCGCTCCGCGGCGCCGACGTAGATGCCATACACGCCGTCATCGTGCCAGCCGCACGGCACGCGCGCGCAGATGATGGTCAGGGCGGCGAGCCACAGCGCGGCCACGATGCGCTGCGACGTCGTCCACGCCGGCAAGCCTGCCTCGCCGAAAGCCCGTGTCTCAGGCGGCATGCTTTTTCCCTGCTTGCAACCGAGATAGCTCGCCTGCAGTGACCAGCTTCAAGCCAGCTCGATGACACGCTGCCAGGAAACTCTCATGTTCCAGCAAGGCATACTCGGCGACGCGCCGCTGCATCAGCCCGTCCTCGGTGTCACGGCCGGCGAGAGTCTCGTCCGCCAGTCCCGGATGACATGTCAGCTCCACCGTGGCGCTCGACGTCCGCTCCAGCCAGCGAACCAGGAAGCGCGGATCGCCGATCCAGCGCGGATCCGTGATCCCCATCAGGCATTCGGCCCCTGGAAAGCCCAGCGCCGCTTGCCAGCCGGCCAGCCGGCGTCCCAGCACATTGAGCAAGATGCGCTTCTTGCGGGCGCCGGACACGCGCCACAGCATCGGCCACGGCTCACGCACGCGCCGAAGGAATGGCAACGGCTGGATGCCGCGGAGCAAGCCCAGCAGGATGCAGTCGATCGGATGAAACACATTCACGTGATGGTGCGCGTTGACCAGCGACGGCGGCTGCCCCACCAGTTCTCGAAAACGACGCAGCTGTGCGCGCAGTTCGCATTCGATCTCTGTCGTGCTGATCCTGCCGAAGAACAGCTTCTTGAGGAATGCTCCCAGTGGCCAGAATGTGCCGTCCTTCTGGATCAGGCTCGGCACGCTGCCGGCGGATGAGATCGGCCGATCGAGCGTCAGGCACGGATGCCAGCCGAGTTCCAGCCGCGCCCCGGCACGCTTCCAGGCGCGAACCGCCGCCTCGGCATGCGGCGAGTTCACCAGCAGCACCGAGCCGGTCACCAGTCCGCGTTGCGACAACCGCAGGATGCCTTCCGACGTCCCCGGGCCGATGCCGAAGTCGTCGGCGATCACGACCAGATGTCGTTGCTGATTCGGCTCGTGCTGGCTGCTCAATGCTCTTCTCCGCCCGACGGATTGGCTGCTCCGGCATCCCAGGATGCGGCGACCGGGTATATCGCATCCCCGACCGCGAATCAAGCTGTCATCCAAGCGAGCGAGGCAGCGAGAGCTGGGAAAGATGCCGGGTGTGCGCGAACTGTGCGCCCGCCGCAAGCCACAAAGCCGCGCACCGAGCGAGTCTACCCCCTGAGCGTGTACCGCACCTGGCACCTGGCTTGACAGGCGGCGACGTTTTGTCTTATGCGAGATACTGGAAAGGAGCGACGATGCGGACAACATCAGCCTTGCCTCCCACGAACGGCTCGCTTGCGCGCTGGGAGCGCGTCGGCCTGTGGCTGCTGCTGCTGGCCTTCATGATCCAGGGATTCAACGTCGTCAATCGCTCGGTCTATCTCGAACGGCGTTTCACCGATCTGGGGATTTACCTGCGGGCAGCCTGGGCGGCCAGAACAGGCCAGGACATCTACTCGGTCACGGATAACGGTTGCCATTACGTCTATCCTCCGGCACTCGCCATCCTGCTCACGCCCTTGGCGGAGCCACCGCCCGCGCAGCTTGACCAGCCGCACGTGCCGTTCCTGGCATCCGTGATCCTGTGGTACGCGTTCAGCGTGGTCTGCGGACTGGGGGCCATTCACTTGTTGGCGACTGCGGTCGAGCGCGTTCACCATGATGGAATCGACCCGCGTCGCTGGTGGGCCTTGCGGTTCATTCCCTTGCTCGTCTGCTTGCCGCCGTTCTTTGGCACGCTGGTGCACGGACAGGTCAATCTGCTCATGTTGCTGCTTGTGTGCGGGTCCATCGCAGCCTGCCTGCGCGGCAGGGCTTTTATCGCCGGGCTGTGCCTGAGCGGCGCCATCTGCCTCAAGATCTGTCCCGCGTTCCTGCTGCTCTATCCGTTGTGGCGACGCGATTTTCGCTTCCTGATCGGCACGGCGGCCGGATCGGCGGTGCTGCTCGTCCTCATCCCCTCGCTCTACTGGGGACCAGCGCGGACCTGGGAGCAGCATCGCCGCTTCGCCGAGGTCGTACTTCTGCCAGGGCTGGGGACTGGCGATGACAGGACTGTCGCCAAGGAATTGACCGAGGTGACCGCGACCGACAGCCAGTCGCTGGCTGCGATCTTTCACAAGACTCTGTACCTGGATCGCGACAGTCGGCCCCATCATGCTTCTGCCGGCGTCCGCTTGCTGGCCCTGCTGGCCGCGGCACTGCTTGGCGGCGCGACGCTGCTGGCCGGACGCCGCGGTGGAGCGTCGCCACGCCATGAGTTGCTGTTCTTCGGTTGCCTTATCGTCGTCATGCTCGCGCTGTGCCCGGTGACGCACCTGCCCTATTTCGTGCTGCTGGTCCCGCTGGTGATGGCGCTCGTCGCCTGCCACCTACCTGCCGCCGGAACGGCGCAGTGGCTTACGCCGGGCTTGTCGGCCTGGAACGGACTGGCGGCCTTGTTCGGCGTGAACATCGTGTCACGCATCCTGCCGCACCTGCCCGATTGCTTTCTGTTCCGCGACCTGGGAGTGTCGATGTGGGCCGCTCTGCTCCTGTGGCTGGCGGGCATGCTCACGTTGCTGCAAGCACGCCGTCCCTTTTCACTTGCCCGGCGGGCGAACGCGACCTAAGGTTGCGTAACGGCGTTGCCAGAATTGGTGGCAGCACCGGAGGCAGGTTGTCGCGTCTTGGACTGGGTCACAACGCCTTTCATCCTCGAAAGGGCAAACCCGCCGCAAGACGGGGACGCAAAGCCATGGGCCTGGACTTGTTAACAGCGGGCTCCAGGCCGCCAGGCTGCCGCAGGGATCGACCGGCGACGAGCCCGTCTATCCCCGGGCGTGATTACTTCCCGCGGGCCCGCAAGATCCCCGGGGCTAAACATGCCTGTCCCGACCCAGCGATCGCTTCGCTTGCGAGGCGGTTACGAGGCAACCTGCCTCACTTTTAGTTTTCAGTGTTCAGTTTTCAGTGTTCAGTTTTCAGCAAAAATCTTTCGTCATCTTTCATCTTCACGCCGCTTTTGGCAGCGTCCGCACCGCCTGCCGCGATTCGTACCAGCGGCATACCTCGGCGAAGACCTGGTCCACCGTGATGTGCTGCATGCACAGGTTATTGGTGCACGGCGAGTTGCGGTCGTTGAAGGCGTTGATGCACGGGCTGCATGCCAGGCCGGCCCACAAGGCATGCGTCCGCGCCGACTGCGATGCGAACAGCTTCGGCGTCTCCGGGCCGAACAGCACCACCACGTCAATGGCCGTCAGCGTCGCGAAATGGGCCGGCCCGCTGTCGTTGGTGACCAGCACCTCCGCCAGGCCGCATAGCACCAGCAACTGCCGCAGCGTCGTTTTGCCGGCCATCGACGCACAGCGCTCCGAACCGACCTGCCGCACTAGCTGCTCGGCGGCCGCGGCTTCGCCCGGCGCCCCGGTGAAGGCGATACACGCTTCCGGGTAACGGGCCAGCAACTTCCTCGCCAGTTCGACGTAACGCTCCGGCGACCAGCGTCTGAGCGGGATGAGATCGCTGGCGTTGGCATTGAGCAGGATCAGCCGCATGGGCCGGCGATAGCCCAGCAACTCGCGCACCTTGCCGCGGACCTCTTCGATCTCCTCGCGCGTCGGCTCGAAGCGCGTCGCGACATTTGCTACCTGAGGAATGTGTGGAAACGTCGGCAGCGACCGGGCCGGCTGGTCCAGGGCGTCCACCATCATCTGAAAGACCCGGCTGGTGTGCAGATACGGATTGAACGACAGCCGATGTGTCATCAGGTCGCCACGGTACGAGGCCTCGCCGCCGAACGCATGAAAGCCGACCCGCCAGCGCGCTCCGCTCAGGTAACACAGCGCCGCCGAGGACCGGGCGAAGAATTCCAGGTCGATGACGACATCGATGCCCAGCCGCCGCATCCGCCAGATGGCCCCGAGCGACCCCTTGATGGCCCCGAATAACCCGCGGGCATTGATGGCGATCACGTTCTCTTCGGGGATAAGATCGAGAAGATCGAGAATCGGCCGATTCTCGGCAAACAGGAGAAAAAAGACATTCTCCCTGCCGACACGCTGCACGGCCGACTGCAACGCCCCCTGCGCCAGCACGGTGGACCCCTGCTCCGCCAGCTTGACAAACAGGATCCGCCGCGGCTGAAACTCCACCCCCGGCGTCCGCCCAAACAGCCCAGCCACCCGCCGCCACAACGTCAGCACCAAGCAAACCGGCATCCCCAGCCACTTATCGATGAACCGCATCCTGGCTATATTCATGTGCCGCTCCCTCGGCCGAGGCCAACTATCATCCCACTATCGCCATTACCAAAACCGCGTGAAATCCGGAAGGTGAACCGCAGCGCCGTTGCCGGGCCGGCCGGTAATCTCGAGCGCTGCCGGACGGTCATTTTCGCTGGACAGCCGGCAGCCGGTGTCTTCTAATGAGGAGATTCGGTTTTCCCTGACAAGAGGTCGCCAGTGCCTACGGGATGCAGCTCGGTGAGAATCGGCTGTCAATGAGAAAGAGGTAGATCGCGACCACGTCCCTCTACCGAATTGAAGGAGATACTTCAACATGTCCACGCGTGTGCGCTGGCTGGGCCATGCCTGTGTTTTGGTCGAATCGGACGGCAACAACATCCTGATGGACCCGTTCCTGACGGGGAACCCGAAGGCGGCGGTCAAGGCGAGCGAGGTCCCGGCGGATTTCATTCTCATCTCGCATGGGCACGGCGACCACGTTGGCGACGCCATCGACATCGCCAAACGAACGGGCGCGACCGTCGTCGCCAACTATGAAATCAGCGAGTGGCTCAAGGCGCAGGGACTGGAGAAGGTGCATGGCATGCAGCACGGCGGTGGCTTCGGCTTTGACTTTGGCCGGCTGAAGTTGACGCTGGCCTTTCATGGCTCCGTGCTGCCGGACGGCACCTACGGCGGCAACCCGGCCGGGCTCCATCTCTTCCTCAAGGACGGCGCCAAGATCTACAACGCCGCCGACACCGGGTTATTCGGTGACATGAAGCTCATCGGCGAGGCAGGCATCGACCTGGCCATCCTGCCCATCGGCGACAACTATACCATGGGCCCCGACGACGCCCTTCGCGCCGTCAAGCTGCTGCAGCCGAAGAAGGTCTTGCCCATCCATTACGACACCTGGGACCTCATCGCCCAGAACGCCGCCGCCTGGGCCGAGTGCGTCAAGACTGAAACGGCCGCGTTGCCGGTGATTTTGCAGCCGGGGGAATGGGTGACGGTGAAGTGAACTGGTCAGTGCTCGGTCACGACGCCTTCCCCGGCGGCATGGCCGACCTCAGCCGGAAATTGATCTTCTCTGGCGACAGCCAGACGACGACACCATTCTCGGAGACCGGCTCGAGATTGCCGGCGCGGGCGTGCGACAGAATCTCCTCGCGGACACCCCGGCGGATGGCCTCGCACGGATCACACGGATAAACGGATCAGTCCAGTAAGCAGCATACTCCCATGCCGTGTTCGCGATTTCGCCAGCGTCTTATCCGTGCCATCAGGTATCCGTGGTTTCTTTGTTTTTGGGCGACCTTACCACCCCAGCGCCTTCTTCAACTCCTCCAGCCCCGCTTGCAACGCCTCCTCCAACGTAGCGACGGCAGCGCTGACGGCGACTTGCCGGCCATTGTTGGCTTGCCGGATGACGCAGGCGAACTTGCCTTGCACCGGGACGATGCTCAGACTGTATTCCCATTGCTGGGCGAGGATGGCGAACCACGTGGCGCGGTCGCTGCCCAGAAAGAGCCTACCGCCGCGGCGAGATAACCAATCGGGTACTGATTTGTTTCAGCCACAATGGCACAAAACCGGTCAGGTTGTAGCGACAGTTCCGGCCGCGGCGTAGGGTAAGGTTCCTTGCTCCAAGTTCAGGTTCCGCTCGCGGCGGCGGTGACGCGCTTGCGCC
>VGYC01000150.1 GCA_016873095.1 Planctomycetota bacterium
AGCACCGCTGCGGGTGTCGCGGCGAGATCAGCTTCAGAAACAACCGGAGAAGCATCCATGCCAGCTGCAAGGATACCCCATTCCGAGTAGAAAACGCTAGACTGACCTGTGAACGGTTACGGTAGGCAGCCATCGCCGAACCAAACGGATGAAGCTCAAACGGATGAAGCTCACCGGGATCGCCACCGTCCGGCCGGGATTTCCATTCCTCGTGCCGTGCAGCCACGCGCCAGTTTCGTCCTACTTCAACGACCTCGAAATCCGCAGAGCGCTCGCCAGCACTGCATTCCACAGCCAGAATACACCGATAGAAGAGCCGCTTACAGATTGAACCCCATACCCAACTGGCATCGGCTGCGTGAAGCGGTTCAGTCATGCCTTTGGCTGTCCTGCCGGGTCTGCGAAGGCGGGATAGCGTTCTGAACTCCAGGAGCTACCAAACATGCGCACGCTCACAGTTCTCGCAGTCTTCGCACCAGCTCTCGTGCTCACCGTTTCAGCACAGGACGAGGGCCAGTGGAAAAAGATCGAGAACGGGTCGTTCTCCTTCTCTGTTCCTGCTTCGTTCAAGAAAACCGATGCGCAAGGCACCGATTCGTTCGTTGAGGAGTATGTAGCAGACGGCATTCAGGTGCGCTTTGACTATGGGATGTATTCGAACAATTTTCTCGGCTGGCCGAAGAATACGAAGTTCGAGAATGTGAAGATTGACGGCAAAGCGGCGCGCCTTGGAACAGCCAAGTGGGAGCGTGACAAGGGCTTTGCCTATTCCACGCAGGTCCACATCAGGTTGGATGGAGAGGTGGCATTGAGCATGTTTGCGGCGTGCAAGTCCGAGAAGGAGGTGGCTGTTGCCAGAAAGATTTTTGTGACGATTGCTTTCAAGCGGAAGTAGGCGACTGCTTTGAGGATTTGCCGAACCAGCGCGTCGCACTTGACCGGGCCGGCATGACGTTTCCAGACATCTCGTCCCTTGCAGCCGGCCCCGCAAGTGCCGCAGGCGAGGTATTTCGTTAGCCCCGAAGAGGTCGTTCGTGAGGGTAGGTCTTGTAACTGATGTCCACAGCCACGCGGCTGAACTCGCGCGCGCCCTTTCTTTGTTTCGCGAGCAGGGCGTTGATCGTGTCGTTACCATTGGCGACACAATTGATGCCTTTGCTCCAACGCTAGACGCTGCTCAGGTTGCCGAGATGCTGTTAGGCGCGAACGCTGTCGGCGTTTGGGGCAACCATGATTTCGGACTTCGCGGGCAAGTCGCGGAAGCAACTCGCGCCCGGCTTCCGCTTGATGTGTTCGAGTTCATGGAACGCATGCAACCCCGTCTCGTCCTCGAGGATTGCCACTTCAGCCACAGGGAGTCATACGTCGACCCGTTTGATGTAAGCCAGCTGTGGGATTTGAGCGAGCATCGATTGCCACTGGAGGAAAAAGCGTCGCTTGCATTCAAGGCGGTAGTTCAGCGTTGGCAATTCACGGGGCACTATCATCGCTGGTTCGCCGCAACGCCCTCGGGGTCAGTGGCGTGGGATGGCGCACAGGAACTGGAGTTTGATCCTGACCTGCGTTATTTTGTCGTGGTGGCCGCAGTCTGTGACGGGTGGTGCGCCATACTCGACCTCCAACGCCACTTACTTCAGCCACTGAGTTGCGCTGGCGCCTGACCGCTATCGGGACTCCCAGACTGTAGGCGCGAACCTCCGTCGGGCGAGTCTTTCTGACTTGCATGTCGTTCTCTTGCTTTTTCCGGACAAGCGACATCCCACAGGGCTAAGAGGCGCGCCGAAACGCCGCACGGGCAGTTTTCAGCCAACTGTCGGCGGAGCTTGCCACGCGCGCCCCGGCAGTTTGTGGTCCAGGGCGCCGGGTGCCATACGTGGGTTTCGCGACGTTTTGCGATCCCGCTTTGCGGCAACCGGGGCGGACTGCGCAGGCCCGGCAATCCCGAACTTCCCTGTTGTTTGTGATCGGGACAGCGTGCTATAACCTTTCAACCCAACGCTGCCAGAAAAGGAAGTCATTATGGACCTGCGCAAGCACACGATCACGCCCAAACAGCGGGCCGTCATCGAACAGAACATCATCACCCGTGTCCTGGGCTATCAGCCTTTCATCTTCGCCGACGATCTGGAAGTCGGAGCCGGCCAGCATTTCATCCAGGAGATCAAGCACACGCGGCTGTTGCACTGGCCCACACACGACCCGCGCGTCAGCGACGTGCTGACCGACGACGTCGATCTCTTCCGCCAGAGCAACGCCCGCCTGCGCGAGGTGTACGAGCGTTTCATGGACTTCATGGTCGAGCAACTCGGCGACATTCGCGGCCTTTCCTTTGCCGAGGTCGGCTGCAACACCGGCTACTTCCTGTTCGGGCTGGCCCTGCGCGGCGCGCGGCGCTGCCTCGGCTACGACTTCTCCCCGGGCTATGAGCTGTTTCAGGCACTCAACGACATCCTGGGCACGCGTTGCGAGTTCCATTTCGCCGACTGGGACAGCCTCCAGCATCGCCTCAACTACAATCCGCTGCCGGAGGTGGACGTGGCCATGAGCATCGCGGTCACCTGCCATCTCGCCGACCCGATTCACCACCTGGCGTACCTGTGCGACCACAGCCGCAAGGCCGTCTTTCTGTGGTGCCCGATCCGCGACGAGAACCGGCTATGCTTGTACTTCGACACGCCGGGCAAGCTCACCCGGCAGCTGGCCTGGCCGCTGTCCTTCGATCAGGACGTGCGCTTCTCGGTCCCGCTCTTGCGGATGTGCCTGGAGCAGGCGGGCTTCGAGGACATCCGCGAGCTGTCTTGTCCCGCGTCCTTGCCGCCGGAATGGCAGACGTGGTTCTCCGGCCAGCGCGGCTACCTGGCCTATCGCACCCGCGATATCCGCACCGCCCTGACACCGGAGGGCGGCAAGCGCACCCGCGACATTCCGCCCGCCGCCTATGCCCACGTCCCCGGTTTGCCGCGGCAGGTGCCGTTCCTGGTCAAGTCGCACCACAGCTACAACATCGTGCAGATGCACGACAAGTTCTACGCCATCGACCGCGTGCTGGGCGCCATGGACCTGACCAAGGCGGAAACGCTCTCCTCGCTGGCGCGACGCCGGGATGGGCGCTGCTTCATCACCAAGACGCTGGCGGAAGCCGAAGGTCTGGTGGACTGGTTCCTCGAATCCCGCAAGATGCCTCCGGCGGCGGTGCTGGAACGCGTGTCGGCGTAAAGCATGCGACGGCAATGCCTTAGGGATTGCCATCAGATCTGGTCCCTTGACAGATACCCCTGCCGCATGGTCTAATCAAGTCTTAGCGACAACGGCTTGTCATTCCCAGAGCAAGGCCAGGATGCCCGCAACACGCGAACGGCGCCCGTCGCGCCCGCCGCGAGTCCATGAGGCATCCGACGGCCGATGACACCAATCGCCACTGACAGTCGCCGGCATGCCTTCACGCTCATCGAATTGCTGGTGGTCATTGCCATCATCGGCGTCCTGCTGGGACTGCTGCTGGCGGCCGTGCAGCAGGTGCGCGAGACTGCCAACCGCATGCAGTGTCAGCACCACCTGCGGCAGTTCACCATCGCCTTGCACTCCTACCACAATGACCGCGGCACCTTTCCCAAGGGGGGCGACAACGGCTGGGACAGCCCCGGCATCTACTTTCAGGACCGCGGCAGCTGGATCGCCCGCGTGCTGCCATATCTGGAACGCTCCGAGCTATATGCGCGACTCCCCAACCTCGACGATACCTATGACCCCATCGGCGTGGCTGCCAGCCAGGGCATCCTGCCCCAGTTCCTCGCCAACGCCCGCTGCCCGAGCGACGACTTTGCCGTCGACCAGCCGTACTGCAACTACGTGGGCAGCACCGGCCCGCAATGCTGGGTCGGCTGGTGCGGCTACAATCCGTTCCTGGTCTACTGTGACAAGCCGGAATGGGGCTACGTGACCAGCCCGCACGCCGGCGACGCCTTCACCCCAGGCCAGTTGCGCGGCATGTTCAGCCGCTTCGGCAAGGTCACCGTCCGCATCGCCATGGTCCCGGACGGCACGTCCAACACCATTCTGCTCGGTGAAACGCTGGTCGAGGAGATGCACCACATCCGTTTCGCGGGCACCGACAACAAGGGCTACTGGGCGGCGGCCAACGGCGGCGCCAGCCATGGCACCACCACCATCCCCATCAACTATCGCTCCGATTCCGTGGACTACTGTTCGCCCGCGGAAACATCGCTCTTCAACTGGAACGTGGCTTCCGGCTACAAGTCCCGCCATCGCGGCGGCGCCAACTTCGCCATGGTCGATGGCTCCGTCCGCTTCATCAGCGACCAGATCGACCACCGTACTTACCAGCTGCTCGGCTGCCGCAACGACGGCAAGGCCGTCTCTCCTGAATGAGTCTGAGCTATGTCGCGAACGTGGCCAGCGTTGGCGATTCATCACCCGAGCGCCGCGCCCGTCCGTTGGCCGACAGATGCTCGAGCAAGGCCAGCACGGTTTCGATCGAGTCGGTAGCGCCCACCCTGGCTGCGATCTGCTCGGCCGTCTGCGGCGCGCCGGTCAGCGCCGCGGCGACCTTCCCTTGCAGCGCCAGCACCGCGGCGGCGGCTTTCTTGCCGGCTTCCACCCCCGGCTGATGATATGCGTTGATGTTGATCAGCGAGCCGTAGAAACCGACGGCGCGTTCAAAGAGCGCGATCAGGATGCCGACCGTGCGCGCATCGACGCGCGGGACCGTGAGCGTCATCGACTGCCGGTCGTTGCCGAACAGGGCCTCGCGCGTGCCAAGGAGAAAGCCGTGCAGGTAATCGCCGGCGGTGATGCCGCCCGGCTCGACCTCGACCGCCTCGCCGCCGGACTCCAGCACGCGGATGAAGGTGACAAAGAAGTTGTTGACGCCGTCGCGAAGCTGCTGCACGTAGGCATGCTGATCGGTCGAACCCTTGTTGCCATAGACGGCGATGCCCTGATCGACGCGCTCTCCCTTGAGATTGAGCCGTTTGCCGAGCGACTCCATCAGGAGTTGCTGCAGATAGCGGCTGAAGAGGAGCAGGCGATCCTTGTACGGAAGCATGACCAGGTCCTTCTTGCCGTGCCCGTCGGTGGCGTGATACCACATGAGGGCCATCAGGGCGCTGGGATTGCGCGGCGTGTCATGCTTGCGGGTGACGACATCGCAATCCGCCGCTCCCTGCAGCATGGCGTCGATGTCGAGACCTTGCAGCGCCGCCGGCACCAGGCCCACCGCACTGAGTTCGCTGGTCCGCCCGCCGACCCAGTCCCACATTGGAAAGCGCGTGATCCACTTCTCCGACACGGCTTGCTTGTCGAGATGCGAGCCGGCGCCGGTGATGGCCACGGCATGCCTGGCGAATTCCAGTCCCGCCGATTTGTACGCCGCCGCGACGTTGACCATGCCGTTGCGCGTATCCGGCGTGCCGCCGCTCTTGCTGATGACCAGGCACAGGGTCTCGTTCAGCTGCTTGCCAAGCCGCGCCAGGACGCGGGCGATGCCGTCCGGGTCGGTGTTGTCGATGAAATGGACCTGCATCTTGTCGGTGCGCGGATCGCCGAGCGCGTCGCTGACGAACATCGGCCCCAGCGCCGAGCCGCCGATGCCGATGGACAGCACGCGTGTGAACTTCGCCGTTGTCGGCGGCTTGACCTTGCCGGCATGCACATCGGCGGCAAACGTCTTGATCGCGTTGCGGGTACTGTCGATGGCCGAGCGTAACTCCGGCGTCGGCGCCAGCTGCGCTGCCCGCAGCCAGTAGTGCCCGACCATGCGCTTCTCGTCCGGATTGGCGATGGCGCCCTTCTCGAGCGCATCCATGGCCTCGTAGGCGCTGGCCATCGCCGGCGCCATCTTCGCGAGGTAGCCATCGTCGAACGTCATGCGGCTGATGTCCAGCGACAGGTTCAACGAAGGTGACACGCACAGGTGTTGCTGGTAGCGCTGCCAGAGTTGATCGCTCATCAGATGTTCCTCGCTGGTTCTCATCGCGCTCGCCGACGCTGTTGCTTGACCGTTTGACTCCGCAAGCGCGACAGGCAAGCATTGATGCAAGTATCTTACGGATGCACTGGAATAGACTAATTTAGGTTGCGCCGTTTCCATCGGCCCGAAAGGAGATGATCCTTTCCGTTGCCCATTGCTGGTCCGCAGCCGATAGCGGCGGCTGGCACGGCTGGTCATACTGGATTCGCTTGGCGTAGCGGCCGTCGGCATCTACTTGCTCGAGCACGGCCTGGAGGTCCAGCGTCACGTCGGCATCGGGGGCCGACAGCGGAATGTTCAGACGCGGCAGGCGCTGCCGCAACGGCGTCGGATACAAGGTGAAACGCCGGCGCAACGGCCAGCGGCTGACGCACGATAGATAGTCGTATGGCTTGAACTCGGCGGCGCGCCATTCCGGAATGCTCACCACATGCTCGCCGGTGCGATGCAGGTCGATTTCAACGAGATGGCAGTCACGCGACAGGATTTCCTTCTGCTTGTCGAGATAGGACACCCTTCCTGGACCGGCCCGCTTGTTCGTCGGGCTGACAAGCTCGATGATACCCACGAGTTTCATGTTGCTGTACAGGTCCAGAATCTCGACACGCTTCTGATGGATTTCAAGATCGTCGATCTCGACGACGATTCCGGTATCGACCATTGGCTCGGCGACTGCAGTGTTGCCCACGGCTTCTTCGACTTTTTGCACCCAGATATCAGGAACGCGCCGCTGCGGGCCTTCGATAAACACGCGTTCCTCGACCGTGGCAATGTAGCGCGGGTCGAGCGCCGGCTGCAAGGCATTGGCCATGGCCGGAATCATGCGCGCGTGGAATCCTTCCCACAACACGGAATGCTCCAGGTAAGGATCCATACCAGGAAATGGCGAAGGCATCTATTCCTCCGGGCTGAACTTCAGTCATCATAACGCGAATTGCGGCCGAGGAAAACCGGGCAGCGACTCAGGTCGGCATCGCCAAAGCCGGCAGCCCGGCCGCGGATCATCTATTTTTAACAAATGAATGCTTGACGTGCCCCGGCGCGGCGACCATGATGACAGGTGGAAGCCGGGGTTTGGCGCGGGACGGTCGTGCTGGATGATCGGGCCGCGAGTGGGGGCGCTTCCCAAGGAGTCCAATGATGATCGACATGAACGAGAACAGACCGTTTTGCCCGGAGTGCGAACACGACGTGGTTCCGGCGGAGGCGCTGGACCGCCGCGATTTCATGCGGACCATCGGCCAGACGACGTCGCTGCTGGCCGTCGGCGCCGCCGGCACCTCGCTGGCCCGGGCCGACGAGACGCCCGCCAGGCCCAACAACGCTCCACGCGCCAAGCCGGCCGAGGCCCTCATCCAGGAACTGTATGGTTCCATGAGCGACGAGCAGAAGCGCACCCTGGTGCTCCCCTGGAACGATCGGGCTCGCAAGCGCATGTTCAATAGCGCGATCAATCAGCGCATCGGTCAAGCGTACACGCGGCCGCAGCAGGAACTGGTTGAACGCATCCTGCGTTCCATCAGTGCCGGCGACGCCGGTTTCCGGCAGATGACCCGTGGCGGCACCTTTGATGGCAGCGGGTCTTTCCAGAACTGCGGCGCCAACATCTTCGGCGACCCCACCAACGGGCAGCGCTACGCCTGGGTGTTCAGCGGCCATCACCTGACCGTCCGCTGCGACGGCAACTCCGAGCCAAATGCCGCCTTCGGCGGGCCCATCTACTATGGGCATAGCCCCGACGGCTACAGCCCGCGCAACATCTTCTATTATCAGACCCGCAACGTGCTCAACGTCTTCGACGCGCTGACGGAAGCGCAGCGCCGCCAGGCCGTCGTTGTCGGCAACCCTGGCGAGCATGAACCGTCGGTGCAGTTCCGCGCCGAAGGGCAGGCCCACCCCGGTATCGCTGCCTCGGAATTGACTGCTGACCAGCGCCGGCTCATCGAGACTGTCATGCGCGACATCCTGTCGCCGTTCCGTCGCGCGGATGCCGACGAGGTCATGGACATTGTCCGTCGCAACGGCGGCGTCGAGCGCATCCACCTGGCCTTTTACCAGGACCGCCGCGTCCGCGACCAGAATCGCTGGCATTTCTGGCGGCTGGAAGGCCCCGGCTTCGTGTGGAACTACCGCGTGCTGCCGCACGTGCACACCTACGTCAACATCGCCGCCCGCGAGCGCCGGCCAGCGCCCGCCCAGGGTTGATTTCCGCTGTTCAAAAACGGCAAGGCCCGCGAGCGCTGCTTGCGGGCCTTGTCCTTTTTGCTTGCCACGCCTGAAAGAATCAAGAAACCACGGCTCGCAAGGATCGGAAAACCGCTACGTCCGACGTCGTGCTAACATGTTTGTGGATGAACTGTGCTTCCTATCCGTGTTCATCGGTGTGATCCGTGGTTTGATTAGACTGAGAGGCTCTCTCACGGCACTTGAAACGCAGCACTGCTGACAATCGCGACGATCAGGCTGGAAAAACGGAAGTCGTCCGTGGCGGCACGGGAAGCAATCTCCCGAACAATTTCCTGGTCGCGTTCCTCCAGCTTACGGCCCAGCGCGTAGGTCAGCAGCTTGCCGGTCAGGCAGCGGAGGAAATCCAGCCGCCTGGTGCGGAGATAGGCGCGCAGGTCGTCCGGGCCACGGAGCGTGCCGCCATCGGGCAGGTCGCCGACGGCTTCCACGGTGAAGGCGCCATCTCGGCTACGCCAGGCGCCAAGCGAGTCAAAATTCTCGAGTGCGAGGCCGATCGCATCCATCGTGGCATGACATCCCACGCAAGCGGCATCAGCGCGGTGGCGTTTGAGGAGTTGCCGGAGTGTCCCGGCCGGGAAGCTGGGTGTGGACTTGGCCAGGCGTGCTGCCTCCGCGGGCGGCGGGCCAGGCGGGTCGCCCAGCAGGTTATCCAGCACCCACTTGCCGCGCTTGACCGGCGACGTGTCGCTCGGTGGAGAAGTAAGCGTCAACACGCTGGCGTGAAACAGCAGTCCACCTCGTTGCGTGCCGGCAAGCGCAACCTGACGGAAGGATTCTCCCTCGATGCCGGCAATGCCGTAATGCCGGGCCAGTCGCTCGTTGCGGAAGGAATAGTCAGCCTCGAGGAAGTCCAGGACGGGGCGATCGGCGCGCATGACGTGCGCGAAAAACGACTGCGTCTCGCGCCGCATTGACGCCAGCAAGTCGGCATCGCGAATCGCGGTTCGGCCCAGCGTTTCAAGTTCCAGCCAGTCGTTCGTGAAGCCCTCGACCAGTGCCTCGGCGCGGCGGTCTTGAAGCATGCGCACAACCTGCTCGGTGAGTTGCTCCGGCAGCGTCTGGAGTCGCGCCGCGTTCAGTAACGTGGCATCAGGCACGCTCTTCCACAGGAACAATGCGAGCCGCGAAGCCAGCTTGAAGTCATCGCGTTGTGCTTCCTGGCCGCTGCTGATGCTGCTGATGCTGTCGATGGAGTGCTGGCGTTTTTCGACGACAAACAGGAATCGCGGCGAGGTGAGAATCGCGAGCAGGGCAGCCTTCATGCCATCGGCGACGGGTTCGCCGCGTGCTTGTCGCGCGTCGACATCCTTTAGCAATGCCTGCACGTCCGTGTCGTCGCACGGCCTGCAAAAAGCTGATCCCGCAAGGCCCGCGGCGGACGCACGAACCTCGTCCCACGTCAACTCAGGCGTATCCGTCGCAGGCAACGCGGCGATGACCTGCTGTGCCGCCTCCGTGTAACGGTCCTGGTCCGCGGCGGAAAGATGCGGCATCGTCTCGCTCGCCGACCATTCAGAGTCATCCACCGGAAAGCTTTCTCCCGGCTGGAAGTCAACGCCAAGCAGGTCACGAACGGCGTTGCTGTATTCCAGGCGCGTGAGCCGCCGTATGGCCAGCGGAGCGTCGGCCTGCGACTCGGCAGCGATCAAGCCTTTTTCGATCCAGTCGATGAGAAGCTCGCGCTCGCGGTCGGGGGGTTGCGGCTTGCCGGCAGGTGGCATGTCGCCATTGCGCAGATACTGCACCGCTTTCCGCCAGATCGCACGGTCGCGATGCCGCACGATGACGTCTCGAGAACTGGCGAAATCCATGCCCGACCGACCGGCGCGATGACAGCTGCCGCAATAGTGGGCCAGGCTGGCCGGAGCCGGCTGGGGTTCCGGCGCGGCAACTGCCGCCACGCGCGCATGTTCCACGACCTGGAAACGACTGGCGAGGAACGCCAGCGACAGCCACGCCGTGACGCCGGCGGCGGCCAACAACGCGAGCACGCGCTGAATGCTTGCAGCCATCGATCCGTCTCGATCTAGGGTAGGCGAATGTCATCGGGGGCGAGAAGATGGGCCAGCGTTTCCGGAACACTGCCCACCAACGAAAATGCTAGCAAACGCCCGATGAGGACTTGCTGAGAGCGAGATTAACAGACACTCATTAAGTTTTGGGAGCGTGCGCGGTCATTTGGCCGCCGGCCAGGCCTTCGGCAATGACAGCGACCAGACTTCACTGCTCAGCGGCGTGGCGTGGCCGCCGGCGATCCAGATCTTGTCCTGAAACACGAACGCGGAATGCTCGTGGCGTTCCTTCCACGCTACTTTGGACTTGAGCTGCGCCCAGTTTTTGCCGTCCCTGGAATGCCAGACGTCGCCCCAGTTTTTCGAGGGGTTGTTCGACCAGCCGCCCAGCACCCACATGTGGTCGCGATAGGTGACGGCGGAAAACCACAGGCGCGGGTGCCAGGGAGCCGCGTCCGTCACCTTGGTCCACTGCACACCGTCCGCGGACGACCAGACATCGTTCTTGGCGTGGTATTTCGGCACGTAATTGCCGCCGCCGAACATGTAGATCCTGTCGTTGAGAACCACGGCCTGATGGTAGGCGCGCGGCGACCAGCCGGCATTGGCGGTGGCCAGCTTCCAGTCCTTGCCGTCGCTGGAATGCCAGACATCGTTCTTGAGGCTGGCGTCAGTGCCGAAGTAGTAGTTCTCGGTGCCGCCGAGAATCCACATCTTGCCCTTGAAGACGACCGCGGCGGCGGCGATGCGCGGCGTCCAGCCCGCCTTGGCCGTCGCCTGTTGCCACTTCACGCCGTCGGTGGACCACCATGTCTCGTTGCTGGCCGAGTGCCCCTTGAGCCGGCCGTTGTACCAGCCGCCCATCATCCACATCTTGTCGTCGAACACCAGCGACATGGGCAGATCGCTGTGCTTCCAGGGCGCGGTTTTCTCCACCAGTTTCCAGGTCTTGCCATCGGCCGAGCTCCACACGTCGCGCGGCGGTGCCTCGAACGAGTTGAACCAGCCGCCGAAGATCCACAAGCGATCCCTGTAAACGACTTCGCCCTGGGAGTCGCGCGGCTGCCAGCCGGCCTTGTCGGTGACCTTCACCCAGTCCGGCGAGGCAACATCGTCGCCAACCGCCGGCCACGTGGCGCCCAGAAAAGTCAAGCCGACTACAACTTGCCAGCGCATGCCAACTCCTCTCGAAAGTCCCATATCTTGCGAACGGCGGCCGCCACCTGGTCGACTCCGGCCGGCCCTTCGAGCAACACCGGATGATGAAGAATGACACAGGCTTCGTGGGCCCGGGTCGCCTCCGCCAGTGTGCCGACTTGCCGGAAGCGCCGCGGCGATCGGCCGACGTGTCCTGCGGCAAAACCCTCGTCGATCGCAATTCCCTCGGCCCGCATGGCGTCGACGAAGCGCGCCCGCGACAGTCCGAATACGCTGGCATCATATTGAAAGCCGAGCTTGTACAACGCCGGCGCTGACTCCGCTGCCAGCCGGCACAGCGGCTTCAGGCCGGAAATGCCGGCGAGCGCGGCCAGCAGGCGGCGCCCGTTCTCCGCGCGCAGTCGATTGCGGTCGTCGAGCTTCTTCATCTGCGGCACCAGCACGGCGGCTTGCAACTCTGCAAGCGGACAGGTGCGGTTGCCGCGCTGCATGAAAGTCTTGGCACGCTGAAAGACGTCGGGGCGCGAGGTGATCAGGGCGCCGCCGCGGCCGGCGGTCAGCAGCTTCGAGCCGCCGAAGCTCAGGATGCCGGCATCGCCCCACGTGCCCGCTTTCTTGCCGGCAACGATGGCGCCGGGCGCCTGGGCCGCGTCCTCGATGACGCTCAACCCGTGGTCGCGCGCAAACGCCAGCGCCGCTGCCATGTCCGCCTGTCCGCCGTGCAAGTGGGATACGATCATCGCCCGGCAGCGATCGCTGACCGCACCAGCCAGCTGCGAACTCGACAGTTGCCAGGCGTCCGCCTCGATATCAACCAGCACAGGCACGGCGTTGACGGCATGGACGCTCAGGAAGTTGCCCGGATAGTCGTAGGCGGACACAATGACTTCGTCGCCGGCATTGACGCGCAACGCTCGCAGCGCCAGCTCGACAGCGACCGTGCCGGAGGCGCAGGTGAGTACATGCTCGACTTGGAAATAATCGCGCAGGTGCTGCTCGAGAAGTTCGACGTTGCCCCCGTGATACCTGCCCCAGGAGCCGTTGCGAAACGCCGCTTCGAGAGCAGCGTGCACATCGTCGTCCGCCAGCGGCCAGGAGGGCGGACCGCCCGGCCGGATCGGGCTGCCGCCCAGAAGTGCCGGCCGTTCGCGTGACATGCGCCCCTTCCTCGAAAAATTAAAACAGCTTGTTGCGTCGGCTGTGGCGGCAGGGTACAATCCGCCGCGGGCGGACACGCTGAAGGCCCAAGCGATGACCAAAGGAACCTATCATGTCCAGGGTGCGAATGCAACTTCTCACAGGTGCGGCCATCTTGCTGGCCGGCGCCCGCGCGGACGCGGCCTGCTGCTACTTCTCCGCCAAGAACGTGGACATCTTGCAGCCCTCGCAGAAGGTCTTCATCGCCTGGAATCCCGAGACCAGGCTGGAGAGCTTCACGGTGCAGCCCAGGTTTGAGGGCAACGCCATGGACTTCGGCATGGTGATCCCGACGCCGTCGCAGCCGAAGCTGCATGAGATGCCACGCGATTTCTTCAAGCACCTCGCGGTATGCACGATTCTGAAGAAGCGCGAGTTTGCTCGCTCGAGGCTGCTGCCAGCGCCTCGCCGCGGCTTGCCTGGGAGCAGCAAGGTGAAGGCCTTGAAAGGGTTGGAAAACATCCAGACCACATCGAGGGTTCGTCCTCCCGTGGTCGTGCTGGAAACCGGCGTGGTCGGCTCGCTCGATTACAAGATCATCGCCGCCGACCGGGCCGACGATCTGTTCGGCTGGCTCAAGGACAACAAGTATCACTACGCCGGCGACGAGGCCACGCTCAACCATTACATCCAGAAGAAGTGGCTGTTCACGGTCATGAAGATCGACACCATGCAGATGAAGAAGAACAAGGACGGCAGCTTCCTGGGCGAGGTGACGCCGACGCGCTTCCAGTTCAGTTCTGAAGAGCTGGTCTACCCGCTCAAGATCACGCAGATCTCCGTGAAGGACAGGACCGAGGCGCTCTTCTATGTTCAGGCGCCCCAGAAGATGGACCTGCCCGGCGACATGAGCTACCAGTACAACTGGGTGCCGATGCTGCAAGCGGCGTCTGGCTGCACGCCGGGTGGCTTGCCGGGACGCAGCGCCGACTGGTTGAAGGCCATCGATGACCAGATTCCGGCAATCCTCAAGCGCGGCCGGGAGCTTGGCTTTGCCTTCACGGCCGGCCGTCGGCCACAGCCCACGCCGAACGGACGCATCCCCACCACGATGGAGTGGTCGCGCCGGCTGACCGCCACCGACATACGGATGCTGCAAGGACAGGCGCCTTACACGGAGGTTGTCCCCAACGTCGATGAAGGCTTCACGCGGGCGGACATCAACGACCCGCAGAAGCGTGACGCCGTCATCAAGGCCATTCACGCCCGGCTCGCCAGGTCCCGACAGGATCGTCCCATCGGTTACCTGGTCCGCCACGCTCCGGCCGACGACGTCAAGAACCTGCGCCACCTGGCCGGCCATCTTCTGGAAGGCCAGGTCATCACCAAGTTTCGCAAGACCTTCACCCGCGACGAGATGAACGAGGACCTGCACATCGTCCCCGCCCGCCGCGGCCAGCACCAGGATGCCTCCGAGTACGAGGAGATGCTGCCGACATCGCCTCCGTGATGATCCGGGTTGGCTGGTAGAAACGCAACAGGCCGGGCTTTGCAGCCCGGCCTGAGTTTTTGCCGGAGAGCCAGGCAAGAAGGATCATGCGGCGGCCGCTTGTTGCGGCTCGGCCAGCTTGGCCTGGATCAGATCGAGCAGGCTGCCGACCGTGCTGAGCTGCTCCAGTTCCTGGTGGCTCAGGCGAATGCGGAAACGTCGCTCGATCTGCGAGACGATGCTGACCACGTCCACCGAGTCGAGTCCCAGGTTTTCGCGCAGGCTGGCCGTATCTTCCAGGCTGCTGTAGGTCTCGCCCATGTCCGCTTCAATCAGCTCGATGAGAGTTTGCCGAATTCCGGAGCGGTCGAACATGAGAATCGTCCTCCTTGACTGAAGCTAGCAGCGGTCAGCGATCGGCCGTTGGTTTAGCGCTTCACGCTCTTGATCTGCACGACGGTGCGGTGTCCTTGCTCGACGAATTCCTGGCGGACCAGCAGGTAGTACTGGTCGAACCAGAGATCGACGGCGTTGGGCCCGCCCGTGAGCTTGAAGTGGTAGCATTTCTCCTGCTGGCCGGCGATGGCCATGTTCTCCGTGCCCACGAACTTGAGCAATGCGTTATGCTCCCGGCCGGCGTCCACTTCGAGCACCGGCACGCGCTTGTTGTGATACTTGGCGTCCGGCAGCTTCCAGTAGCTGTTGACCCACGGATCTTGCTGCACGGGCTTTTCCTTGTTGTTGACCCACAGGCGCAGGCGGTTGTTGTCCGCCGACACGGTCAGCTCGGTCTTGCGCTTGTTCTCGGTCGTGACGGCCTTCAGGCCGATGAGACGGCCGTCCTTCCACCACTCGGTGCTCTCGTTGCTGAAGGAAAAGTTGATGATCCCCTTGCTGATGCGGACGGAGGCGTCACCCTTCATCACCGTGGTGCCGTCGTCCTGTCTGGTGATGGTCATGTTCGACTGGCCGACTTCCTTGCCTTCGACCAGGATCTGATATTCGCGTTGCTCGATGCTCGTGGCCGAGGCAGTGGTCGCGTTTCCCAGGAACGCGACAGCGATCAGCAACAAGCCACGACGTTGGCGATACAACATGCACCTCTCCTTGTTCTCGTGTCCATCCCCTTTTCTGGCCCACGCCAGGGGCGTCAATGGGGGATCGGTTTTGGTCCGCTCCATTGTACCGCCGAAGGCAAATGGCAACCTCGGGGACACTCAGCTCGTGCTCTTGCGAGCGCTCGCAGGCAACAACAAGCGGTTCGTCTGGGCAAACTGGGCAAGGCTTGTTGCTCGTTCCAGGCCACTTGACACGGCAATATAACCGATGAACGGATTTGAGCAAGCCGGAGTCGCGCAGCAACAGTCTCCGGCCAGCGGGCAGGACAGTCAGCCGGCACGCGCCTATGCTGACGTTCGTGCGCGGCCGTTCGAATTCCTCAACTTGCCGGCGCCACGGAGTTTGACATGTCGATCGTGGTGGAAGACTACCACAAGACGTACGGTGACACGGCCGCAGTGGTCGGCCTCAGCTTTCGCGCGGAAGCGGGTGACATCCTCGGCCTGGTCGGGCCCAACGGCGCCGGCAAGACGACAACCTTGCGCGCCCTGTCCGGCATCCTCACACCGACGCGCGGCCGGTTGCTCCTCGCCGGCCATGACATCGTCCTTGACCCGGTCCAGGCCAAATCCATTCTCGCCTACATCCCCGATGAGCCGAAACTGTTCGATCAGCTCACTGTCTGGGAGCATCTGCGCTTCAGCGCCGAGGTTTATCGCCTCACCGACTGGCAGCCGCGCGCCGAGGAACTGCTGCGCCGCTTCGAGCTGACCGAAAAACGCAACGCCCTGGCGGCCGAGCGATCGCGCGGCATGCGGCAAAAGGCGGCCATCTGCTGCGGCTACCTCCATCAGCCGCGCGTGCTGCTCTTCGACGAACCCCTGACTGGCCTCGACCCTTACGGCATCCGCGCCATCTGCGACTCCATCAAGGAGCAGGCCGTTGCCGGCGCCACCATTCTCGTCAGCTCCCATTTGCTGTCGCTGGTTGAGGACCTGTGCACGAGCGTGCTCATCATGAACCACGGCCGGATGATCCTGCACGAACGCCTCGCCGACCTGCGCCGGCAACTGACCGACACCGGCCGCCACGAGTCGCTGGAGGACATGTTCTTCCGGCTGACGCAGAGGACGCCGTTACAGTAATCTCACGGGTCGCGTGATGCCCACATTGACATTCGCCGCCGTGCCTCGCAAGATGGATTGATGGCGACGCTCGTTTCCCTGGCGACGGCGGTGATCGCCAGTGGCTTCACTTTGCCGCTGGTTTGCAACCTGTTTGGCCTCAATGCTCCCACGCTCAAGAAATCGATGATCGTCTCCGCGCTGGTAGGCGCGGTAGCTTTCTTCAGCTTCGACCTGTTCGGCTACGGCCTGGTGCTGGGCACGCGCGACATGACCAGCGTCACGCTGCCGCCCGGCTACGGCTACATGAACTGGCTCGGCGAGAGCCTCTATCTCAAGTGGCAAATGATGGGCCTCGTGCCCTTGCTGCGCTACCTGCCGGTGATCCTGGCCATCGTTCTCGGCGGGACGCTTTACGTCTTCGTCCTGCTGGAGCCGTTCCGTCAGTGCACCGTTGTGTTTGTCGGACAGTGGGTGCTCAACATCCTCGCCGTGGCGGCGGTCAACTTCGTTCTCGGCAAGACCGGCGAGTTTACCAATCGGCCGGACATGCCTGGCCCCATGGTCGGCCAGCCGCAGGGCGGCTTCCCGCAGGGCGGGTTCCCGCAAGGTGGTTATCCGCAGGGCGGATATCCCCAGATGACGCAGTCGCAATATCAGCGGGCCATGACACGGCCGAGCCAGCAACCGTACTTGCAGCAAACGGGCAAGGCTAAGGCGCCAGGCAAGCAAGCGATGCAGGACGGCGCCGAACCGAAGGGACTTGTCCAGGTGCTGAGCGAGCAGCAGGCAAAGCTTGGCCCCTTCTTCACCAAGGTTCGCGACGGCTTGCACGACCTCACCCAGCACCTCGATCCGTATCTCGAGCCTGTCCGCGAGGCGACCCAGCCGTTCACACAGTATCTGCCGCTGGGAGTGCAGGAGTTCCTCGACGACGGCGGCTGGTGGCTGGTGCTCACGGCACTGGCGCTGCTGTTCTTTCTCTGGGGGCGGCGCATGCTGCGACGGATACGCCGCGCCATGAAGCGCCGGCGCAAGCACCACAAGGAAACGATCAAGAAGATGCGCATCGAACTGGAACAGGTCGGCGACGCGTTCACGGAGGTAGGCCCGCGACAGATCCGCGTGGGCAACTTCACCGGCCGGCTGCGCGTCGTCGTGCTGGCGCCTTCGGCCAGCTTCGTCGGCGAGCTATTGCCCGAGATGGCCGAGAATCTCCTCGACTACCTGCTCCCCGGTCTCGGCGAGATCATCGAGTCCGACCAGCCGAAGGTCGCCGTCTGGCAACGGCAGGCAAGCGAGTCGCAGTTCGCCGGACTGTTCAAGGCGCTGGTGCAGGCGCCGGAGACGTCCGGACGGCCCTCGCCGTGGGTGCTGGTCAGCGGCAGCCTGCGCATGGGCCGGCAGACGCTGTTCGTCGGCCTGGCCGTCTACATGGACCGCATCCAGAACCGCCGCGAGATCCAGATCGAGAAGGCCAACTGGGAAAGTGTCATCGGCCTGGAGAAATCAACGGAGCAAGTCGGCTAATGCTACTTTGACGGCGCAGCTTCCATCAGTACGGCGGCTGGGCCGCGCTTTGTCTCTGAAATGCAGTGAATCCTCGCTACCCCTCCGCCTCCAGCGACTCCTCGCGGACGCGCAGCCATTGCTCGACGACGAACGACAGGGCCCCGCCGGTGAGCAGGCAGACCACGTTGACGAAGCTGATGCCGACGACAAGATTGACGAGCAGGATCAGCAGGACCGCGGCCACGGCGCCGCCGCCGAGGAAGAACAGCTCGCGCGGGCTGGGACGCAGCTCTGCCCAAAGCTCCGAAAGTCGGCTCCTGGCGGCGCTGGCGGCGGGCTCCGGTACGGCCGTTGTCGGCGTCAGCGGCACCGATTCCACTCTGGGCGCGGCCGGCGGCGCCGCGGGATGTGCCAGGAAGTCCTCGGCACGTTCCTCTTTCGCTCCCTCTTCGCTGGCGAGGAACACTCGCAACCGCTTGGCGGCATGTGCGGCGGAGCGCGGCCGCTGGGCAGGATCGGGATCGACAAGATGATCGACGATCTCGCCAAGGATTTCGGGCACGTCTGCGACCATGCGGCAAACGGGAACCGGCTTGCCGTCCGCGCCGACGCCCGGGGCCTGTCCTGTCAACGCCCGGTAGAAGACCGTGCCCAGGTGCAGCAGATCATCCGCGACAGGCGCGGGCGTCAAGGCCTGGGCGCTCGGATCGCTCAGCGTGTCATTGCCCAGCAGCGCTTCCGAATCAAAGAGCGAACGCGGCACGCCGGCATGAAGGATCTTGACTGTCCGCGCCTTGGTGCCGCCGCTGCCTTCGACGCTGGCAAGGATGAGACAATTCTCGTTCAAGGCCCCGGTCGGAACACGCGCCTCGTGCAGGGCGTGCAGCCCGGCCAGGGCGAGTGCGAACAGCCGGGCGGCGTTGACCGGTTGCAGCCGTCCGCGCCGGCTCAACACCTCGGCCAGCGTGCTCCCCTCGGTGTTCTCGCGCACGAGAAAATACCGCCCCTGCGCCAGCCCGATGTCCAGCGTGCGATTGACATTGGGATGCTGTACTGTCAGGGCGCGCTCGGCAATCTCCTGATAGGCACGCAGCGTCTCGGCGTCAGCGGCATTGCGCGACGCCAGCACCTCGATGATCACGTGCCGGCCGGCCGGGTCCGTCGCCAGGAACGCCCCCTTGAATTGGCCGCTCTCCAGCAACTCGGTGAGCTGATACTGATTGAGACGCAGCAGGTTCGACTTGTTCTGCCGCAGCATGCGGACGACGAAGGCCGTGAGGAAGCCGTTGGCCACCACCCAGCGGCCAAACTTGTCCGCATCGTTCGCCTCGGCGCGTCCCGGTTTGAACCAGCGCTCGCGCAAGCGGTTCAGCTCGCTCGGCGGCAGCAAGCGGTTTCGCGTGATCGCCTCGAACAGCGGCTCGGTCGTTGCAGTCATGTGCCAGCACCGGAAAGACAGGGAGTGGCGTTCTCGACAATTGCACGAATTCTATGGCATGTCAGCGATGCCGGCCATGAACCCCATGAACGAGCGCCGCTCCGCGGGCCGAGCTTCAAGCATGCCGGGACGGAGCCAGTTGCGTTGCTGGGCCGGCGGGGGGGGCAGGCGCGGGGCCGCGGGGTGATGGGATGACGCGACGCGGGCGCGGAGAGGCCGGGCACGCGATGCGGACGGGGGACGGGACCAGGGGGTGAGCGCGGGTCGGAGGCGTGGACGTTACACGGCGGCGTCTTGCTCGGTCGGCGCCATGGGTGCTTGGATCAGGGCGCGCAGCGATTTAGCGATGGGCGACAACTTCATCTTGCCGTACGT
>VGYC01000151.1 GCA_016873095.1 Planctomycetota bacterium
ACGTACGGCAAGATGAAGTTGTCGCCCATCGCTAAATCGCTGCGCGCCCTGATCCAAGCACCCATGGCGCCGACCGAGCAAGACGCCGCCGTGTAACGTCCACGCCTCCGACCCGCGCTCACCCCCTGGTCCCGTCCCCCGTCCGCATCGCGTGCCCGGCCTCTCCGCGCCCGCGTCGCGTCATCCCGTCACCCCGCGGCCCCGCGCCTGCCCCCCCCGCCGGCCCAGCAACGCAACTGGCTCGCTCCCAGACGCCGCTTTTCATTTTTCACTCATAATTGCGTAGAGGTTGTCGAAGCCTCGCAAATAGATGCGGCCATCGGCGATCGCCGGGGAAGCGGTGAACACGTCAGGCAGGTTGTTGGTAGCGAGCAGTTCGAACTTGCGTCCGGCCTTGACGACCGCAAAGGTTCCGTCACGCGAGGTAATGTAGACCCGGCCGTCGGCGTAGACCGGCGAGGCCCGGTAACGATCGGCATGCAACCGCGACTGATAGACCTCCTTGCCGGTCATCATGTCCCAGCAGGTAAGCACGCCGTTCTCGCGACAGAGGTAGAGAAGGCCGTCGTGCATGAGGGGCGAAGGCACGTCGGGGGCGCCCTTGGCCTTGCGCCAGAGTTCGAAGTCGCTGCCGGCCGTGATGTTGCCGCTGGCTACTGGCTTGACACCGACGATCAGCCCGCCACGCGCCGTCGGCACGACCAGCACGCCCGGCGACGCCACTGGCGAGGCAATGATGCGCAGCGCGCCGCTATAGCTGGACTTGGGATTCAGGTCGCCAAGCCGCCACATCTCCTTGCCGTCGTCGAGCCGATGGCCCGTCGCGTAATCGCAGCCAGTCACGACCAGTGATGTCTGCTTGCCGTCGTTCCAGATACACGGCGACGTGTACGCCTCGCGGCTCTCGTCGGTGGCATCGCTCTTGCGTTCGACCTTCCAAACTTCCTTGCCGTTGGCCTTGTCGATGGCAATGACCCAGTGGCCGTTGGAATGGAGCAGCGACAGGTACAGGCGCCCCTTGTGCAGGAGCGGAGTCGAGTGCAGGCCGTGCTGGATCAGGAACTTGCCGTGACGATCCTGGATGTTGACGTTCCAGATCTCCTTGCCCTCGAAGTCGAAGCAGGCGAGGTTGCCGGTGCCGACAAAAACATAGATGTGCTTGCCGTCCGTGCTGGGCGAGGCGGATGCTTCGTTGGCCTCGTCGCCGCGAATGGCTGCCCGGCCGCCCGAGCCGACGGTTCGCTTCCAGAGCAGCTTGCCGTCGGTGCTGACGCACATGAGGACCTGGTTATTGCCCTCGCCGCTGGTGACGAAGATGCGGTCCTTCCAGATGATGGGGGTGGCCCCGCCGCGTCCCGGCATCGGCAACTTCCAGGCAATGTTTTTGGTCGCTCCCCACTTCAGCGGTAGCCCTGTCTCGGTGCTAACGCCGGTGTTGTCGGGGCCGCGCCAGTTTGGCCAGTTGTCGGCGCGAACAGCGCCCGACAGCGCGAGCAACAAAGCCGCAATGAACATGCCGCGTGCCATGGTGGATTGAAGCATTGTGGAGAACCCTTTGGTAGGTGGGAGGCGACTGCCTGCAAACATGAATATGGAATCACCAAGCAAAATCGACCGCCAGCCGCGGCCTGGCTCGGCCCCGTCAAGTCACCAGGTTTGTCAACATCGTATTTTCGAGCCGCGGGTGAATGTGGTATGTTGAGACCACGCCAATGTTGGGCTGCGTTTCTCGTCAAGGTACGACACATGTCTGCGGAAAACGGCCAACCTGTCGAAGCAGGAAGCGACAAGGTCCTGCACACTCTGGTGGAGGCGCTCAAGCAGGGCATGGCGGAGGAGTGTGAGCAACGACTCTACCGCAATCCAAAGTTCAGCGGGCTCTTCGCCGCGCGTAGTGGCGTTGCCGGCGAGGCGGCCGCGCTTGCGGTCCGCGACGGTTATCTCGACATCGTCCGCACCGAGAGCAAGGGCAAATCCTCCGTTGATTGGGTTCGCATCACGCCCAAGGGAGTGGACCTGGTGATGCAGCGGGAATCACCGGTCCGCGCCATGGATGAGTTGCGCGCCGCCCTGCAACTGACCAGCGATGGGCTGCCGGCGTGGCTTGCCCAGTTTCGCAAGGACCTGCAAGAGCTTTCCGGCAAGTTCCTTGACCAGGTGACGGCGCTCTCGAAGCGTCTGGACTCGTTGAGCGACCGAATTGAAGAGGCGCTGGACCGCACTCAAGAATCGACGCCAAGAGTCCCGGCCGGGACGGTCGAGTCCTACCCGTGGGCGCAAGATGTGCTGACCTACCTGAACCGCCGCCGCGAGAGCGGTATCGATGGCCCATGCCCCTTGCCGGAACTGTTCGGAAGCCTGCGTGCCCGTCACGAGGACCTTTCCGTTCAGGATTTCCACACTGGCCTACGTCGATTGCACGACCGAGCCCTGGTAAAGCTCATTCCTTTCGACGGCACTGCCCCGCTGCCGCAGCCCGAATACGCATTGCTGGACGGCGCATGCGTGTATTACCACGTTGGCCGGTGACCGGCCGAACCCGGCAGTCAGCCTTGGAACCCTGAGATCGATTTCAGTTTTTTCGTGCAAACTTTCGCCGCCAGCGGAAATCACCTTGTAGAAGAGTTGTGCGGAGCGCGATTACATGCCAGAACAGCCGTGCCGGCAGGATCTCTTTCGCCAGCAGTGGGTCCGCTGGCAACCGAGGATTTACGCGTACATTCGTGCCATCGTGTTCAATCGCTCGGACGCGGAGGACTTGCTGCAAGAGGTGGCCGAAGTGCTCTGGCGCAAGATCGATGCATACGAACCAGCGACACAGTTCGACCACTGGGCCTTCGGTGTGGCTCGCAACAAAGTGCTCAACTTTCAAAAGAAGAAGGGGCGCGATCGAGCCCGATTCAGCGAAACCCTCGAGGAAGTCCTGGCCGAGGAAGCGGCCCGACCTTCGCGCAAGGGTGACCTGCTCGACGCTCTGGAGAGTTGCGTCGACAAGCTGCCTGCACAGCTTCGCGACCTGCTGCGACGTCGCTACGAACCTCAAGCGACGAACCGCAGCGTGGCCCACGACCTCGGCCGCAGCGAATCGGTTATCAGCCGCACGCTGAACAAGGCCTACGGCCTCCTGCTCGAATGCATGGACGCCGGAGACTCTACCGCCGCCCCAAGGCTATCCACGGAGAATAGCCCGTGACCGACGGGTCCGTCACCGACGAGTTGCTGACGCTCCTTGGCGCGATGCGCGACGAGCAGATCACGCCGGAGCAGATTGCGCATCTGGAGAGAATCATCAGTCAGGACGACGAAGCCCGGCGAATCCATGTGCGATTCATGTTGATCCACGGCCTGCTGGAGCAAGCGGCGGTTGCCATGGACTCGGACCAGGCCGCTCTGCGTCTGGAAAGACCGGCCGGGGCAGGCGGCAGACCATGGCCGCGCCGACTGTGGTCGATGGCCGCCGCAGCGTCCGTGCTAATTGCCGTCTCCGTCTGGTGGATGGCAACTCGCTCAGGCAAGGAAGACGACGAGAGAATTGCCAGCGTGCCGATCTGGAAGGTCACCCCGGGCGTCAACGCCCGCTTTGAGCGTCTGACGCCGACCTCCCTCCGACTGCAGGACGGCGAACTGCGCATCGAGGCCGTCAAGACAGACCGGGGCGCGCCCCTGGCCGCCGCTGAACTGGCGTTGATGACCATTGCCACGCCGGCTGGCAAGGTCACCCTGGATGGCTCGGACTTTCTGGTCGGCACTCACGAATCATCCGATCCCGAAAAACACGGAGAAGCAGCAATGAAACAGATCACTCGCGTCCTGGTTCTTGCGGGAGCCGCGACGCTCATGAACGCGCACGGTTCCGTCACCGGGGAAGCTGACAACCTGCTGGCCGCACAGGCGGACCAGGCGCCGGTCAAGCAGGTGGTCGAGGGCAACACCGGCTTCGCCATCGACATGTATCGACAACTGCTGAAGCAGAAGTCTGGTCCGAACCTGTTCTTCAGCCCATATTCGATCTCGCTGGCGCTGACGATGACCGCCGAGGGAGCACGCGGCGCGACGGCCGAGCAGATTGGCAAGGTGTTGCACTTCCCAAGCACGGCCCGGCGCATCGGCGACGACGCCCAGCTGATCCCCTGGCGGACAGCGCTGATCCACACAGGGCTCGCCAGGCTGAACCGTGACCTGGCCGGTACCCCGAAAAAACAGTCGGATCGCCATGAACTGCGCATCGCCAACGGGCTGTGGGGCGAACAAAGCTATCCCTTCCGCCAGCAGTTCGTGGAAACGCTGAAGGGCGCCTACGACATCGGCGCGGCCCAGCCTTGTGATTTCGTCGGCAACGCCGACGCCGAGCGGCAGCGCATCAACGGCTGGGTGGCTGACCAGACCAGCAAGCGCATCAAAGACCTGCTGCCGCCCGGGTCGGTGAACCGGGGAACGCGTCTCGTGCTGGCCAACGCCATCTACTTCAAGGCGGACTGGGTGCAGAAGTTTGACAAGCGCAGCACCAAGCCGGCGGAGTTCTTCACATTGGCCGGCGGCCGTGTCAAGACGCCGATGATGTCCGGCGCATTCAAGCAAGTCAAGTTCGCCTACATCGGCGCTGGCGATCCCCATCAATCCTTGCGCGCGGGAAAGGCGGACAACTTTCGCCTGGTCGAGTTGCCTTACAAGGGCGGGCTATCCATGGTGCTGATGGCGCCGGACAACGTTCGCGGCCTGCCCAAGCTGGAATCTCAACTGACGACGGATTCCCTGGCCAAGTGGCTGTCCAGACTGCGCCCTGCGGACAAGGTCGAAATAGCCTTGCCGCGCTTCAAGTTCCTGACCGAGTATCGCCTCATGGACGCGCTCAAGCAGCTGGGCATGACGCGGGCCTTCATGCCGCCAGGCCCGGAGGGCGCCGATTTCTCCGGCATGGTCCAGTCCGGGAACCGCGAGCTATCCATCGGCGGCGTGTATCACAAGGCGTTCGTGGCCGTGAATGAGGAAGGCACCGAGGCCGCCGCCGCGACCGGCGTTACCGGCTTGCTAGGAGCCCCACCGCCACCGCCGCCACAGTTCGTCGGCAACCGGCCATTCCTGTTCCTGATCCGTGATCCCGCCTCCGGCACGATCCTGTTCATGGGCCGAATCACCGACCCGACCGGTGTCGCCAACAACGACCGCAGCGAAAGACAGGAGGCGGCTTTCCAGCTGGCGCGCACAACGCCGGCGAAACATCCACTCTACCAGCACTTGAAGGATGCTGCCGGCGTCGCCATCATCCGCACCTATCGTCCACCAACAGGCGGCATCGAGTTCAAGGCAGACAACAGAGGCAGGACCATGCGGCAATGCCGGATCGACCTGTCCCTCAAGGGCGAACTGAAGGCAGAGTCTCTCCCGTGGCTGGTGATCGAGCAGGAGGCGGCAATAAGCGAAACCGGCCAGGCGTTCGGCGATTTCTTCAGCGAATCCTACGGCCAGGTACCTGTGCTGGCAGTCTACCAGCGGCAAGGCAGCCAGTTCGTCGTCCAGGAACTGATCGAGATCGATGAAGTGGCCCGCCTGATCGTATCGAGCCTCTATTCCATCCCAGCTGAGCGGCTGTCGAAGATCATCGATGCCGGCAAGGCGAAACGATGAAGTCATGACCGGTGAAGTCATGACGCCTTCGCTGGCGTTGACTCGGGGTACTTGATCCGGGCATGGAAGACGGCGATTAACGACTTGCACAGCGATTCCTCGATGATGTGCAACTCGGTGAGCGTGAGTCCACTTTCCTCGAACTGGCCGTCGAGCAGCCGCTTCATGATGAGATCGTGGACCAGCTTGCGCAGACTGCTGGGTGTGAAGCTGTTGAGAGAGCGGCTGGAGCTTTCCACGGCATCGGCGAGCATGAGGATGCCGGCCTCGCGCGTTTGCGGCTTGGGCCCTGGATAGCGAAAGACCGACTCCAGTTCCGTGCTCGGCTGGCCGGCGCTTTCATGCATGCGGATGGCCTCGCGGTAGAAGTATTCCACCAGCGTGGTACCGTGGTGCTGGGCGATGAAGTCGATGATGGGCCGTGGCAGGTGATATTGCTTGCCCAGAGCCACGCCATCCTTGACGTGCCCCAGGATCACCAGCGTGCTCAGGGCCGGCTCCAGCGAGTCGTGCAGATTCTGCCCCGTCTGATTCTCGATGAAGTAGTGCGGCTTCAGCACCTTGCCGATGTCATGGAAATAGCAACCGACACGCGTGAGCAGCGCGTTGGCCTCGATGGACTCGGCGGCCGCTTCCGCGAGAGTGGCCACCGTCATGCTATGCGTGTATGTCCCAGGAGCCCGGCGGACCAGTTCTTGCAGGAGCGGATGCGCGCCGTCGGCCAACTCCAGCAAGCTGATGTCCGTGACAATGCCGAAGCAGCGTTCAACCAGCGGCAAGAGCCCCGTCATCAGGAAGCCGGCCAGCGTACCCCAGAGAAAGTGTCGAAACGCGTCAGAGAGGATCAGTGCCGCGGTCTGTCCGGACAGCAACTCGGTGGCCATCGTCATGAGCAGATAGGCAACTCCGGCCCCCATCCCGACCTTGACCAGACCCGTGCGCGTGCGGATGCTGCGCAAGAGCAAGACGCCAGCCGCGAGTCCACCCATCATTTGCAGCAGGTGGCTCAGGTCCTGACCCAGCACGACGGTCATCGCCAGCGCCAGGCTGAAGGACATGAGCAAGGCGAATTGAGGATTGTAGACAATCGTCAACACCATGGCGGTCATGATGAGCGGAATGAAGGCGGCATGCCACGGCGCCCGGCTCAGCAGGAGACCGAGGGCAAGCGTCATGACCACCAGCACGCACACGCCGGCGATGACGGGCAGGCTGTGCGCCAGTCCCACCTGGAAGCGGCAAACGTAAAGAATCACCAGCGCCGCGAACAAGCTGAAGATCAGGAACAGGGCGATACCGCGGCGGATATGGTCCGCCTGATCAAGACTGGCCAGATAGGCTCGATGCTCGTCCTGAAGCAGGTCGAGCTGGCGATCTTGAATGGGCGTGCCACGCGGCGCCAGCACCATGCCGCGCGGATAGCGCTCGATCACGGGACGCTCGGTGAAGTGGGCGCGCTCGCGTAGCACATCTTCGTCCGTTGCCGCACCGGGCGGCTCCTGGTTTACCAGCTCGACGTGGTTGATGACCTCGAAATCGACGCGTACGCGCAAGTCGTGCGGATAGATCTCGCCGACGCGATAGGGCAACGGCGGCCCCCAGGCATACGCCAGCCAGGTCGTGCACAGCGTCGTCAGCCAGACGACTGCCAGCCGCCCGACAACGCCCCACGACCAGCGAAATCGGTTCGTATCTCGCTCCCCGGCCAGGCGCCGCCGATCGTTCCACGAGCCCAACCGCGAAGTGTTCCGTTTCCACATTCCAAACATGGGAATCCGTTCCCTTTTCGGGCGTCAGTTGTCAGGTGTCCGGGGCCTCACTCGCGCCGCTTGCGCGGCTTGTCCTCCTCGTACGCACGCACGATCTGCTGTACCAGCGGATGCCGGACAATGTCCTGCTCGGTGAGGTAAATGATGCCGATGCGTTCGATGTCCTTGAGTCGCTGCAAGGCGTCGAGCAAGCCGCTGCGCGTCTGCCGCGGCAAGTCCACCTGCGTGACGTCGCCGGTGACAATGATCTTTGAGTTGTTGCCCATGCGCGTGAGAAACATCTTCATCTGCGAGATCGTGGTGTTCTGCCCTTCGTCGAGGATGATGACGGCGTTGTTGAGCGTCCGGCCGCGCATGTAGGCCAGGGGCACGATCTCGATGATGTCATTCTCCAGATAGCGCTTGACCTGGTCGGGCGACAGCATGTCGTTGAGTGAGTCGAAGAGTGGGCGCAGATACGGGTTGACCTTGGCGGCAATGTCGCCGGGCAGATAGCCAAGCTTCTCGCCCGCCTCGACCGCGGGGCGAACCAGGACGATGCGTTTGACCGCCCCCTGGCGCAGCGCGCTGACGGCCATGCCAACGGCGAGAAACGTCTTGCCGGTGCCGGCCGGGCCGATGCACAGGACCAGGTCGTTGTCGCGCATGGCATGGACGTACCGGGCCTGGCCATCCGTCCGCGGACGGACGTGCCGGCCTCCTTCGATCACGGCGAGGTTCTGCGGTCCCTCGTGATTGTTCGAGGCGCCGATGACCGCCAGCACTTCGCGCACGTTGTCGGCAGCCAGGCTTCCCTGCTGCCGCAGCATCAGCCGAAGCTGCTGAAAGACACGATTGGCCTGATCGACCTGCTCGGCCGGGCCTTCGATGAGGATCAGGTCGCCGCGCGCGACGAGGCGGACAGGCAACACCTCGCGAATCAGACGGAGATGCTGGTCGCGAGTGCCCAACAGTTGCAAGGCCTCGTCGCGGCTATCGAGCGTCAGTGTCAAGGCGGCGTCATTGCTCATCGAGTCATTCCAGACGTCCAGCTCAACCAGCCGTACACCAGGGGTGCGGGGAAGATCACGGAGTCGATAACGTCGAGGATGCCGCCGAAGCCGGGGACGGCTTGCGAGGCATCTTTCTGCTGGCAATCCCGCTTGATGAGCGATTCGGCGAGGTCGCCGAACATGCCCATCACGCCCACCGACAAGCCGAAAGCGATTTCCATGCCCAGATTGCCGGTCAGCACCGAACCCGGCAAGCAGCGATCCAGGGCGACGGTCGTCAGGACCGCGGCAGCAAGTCCTCCGGCCGCTCCTTCCCACGTCTTCTTGGGGCTCAGCACCGGCGTCATCCTGTGCCGGCCCAGGAAGCGGCCGGTGAAGTAAGCGCCGACATCGCACAGTTTCGGCACAAAGATCGCGAGCGCCAGCGCCTGCGTGCCTTTTTCGCGAACCTCCTCGTCCAGCCAGCGCAGCTGGACGAAACAACTCGGCAGCAAGCCGAGGTAGGCAATTGCGAACACCGCCAGGGCCATCCGTTCCATCGATCGTCCCGGCTCGCGAAAGCTTGCCAGTTCGCGGATGATGACGGCGAGCACGGCGACGATGAAGCTGCCCATCAGCCACGGCCAGGGACCGGGCCCCGGCAACCAGTCCCCGGTCTGCGGCAAGTGTGCCGGCCAGTTGCCGAGGATGACCAGCAGGATACCCAGATAGCAGATCCAAGCTTCCGGCCGACGCCCTGGGCCCAGCAATTGCAGCAACTCAAACGCGGCCCCCAGTCCCAGAAAAATCGCCATCACGGCCAGGAATGGAAACCACGGCGACAGCCCCTGGTCCGCTACCAGCATGGCGGCAACCAGGCCAACGAGCACGGTCCCGACCATGAGCCGCGTTCGCAGCATGAAGCTCCTTCGAAAGAGTTTTCAGTGTTCAGTTTTCAGTTTTCAGCCAAGCTGAACAGTGACCCTTTCATGTCAATCCGCCGAAGCGTCTCTCCCGGCTGGCAAATCCGTGCAGCGCCTGATGGAGGGTGGCGACGTCGAACTCGGGCCAGCATTTCGACGTGACCCAGAGTTCCGAGTACGAGATCTGCCACAGCAGAAAGTTGCTGACGCGCATCTCGCCGGCGGTGCGGATCAGCAAGTCCGGATCGGGCATCATTCCGGTGTAGAGTGCCTCGCTCAGGAGCGTCTCATCAATGGCATCCGGATCGAGTTCGCCGTCGCGGACCCGCACCGCCAGACGTTTCACGGCATCCACCAGCTCGGCTCGTCCGCTGTAGTTGATCGCCAGACACAGCGTCATGCCGGTGTTGTCCCGACTGACACGGATGTTCTCGTCGATCTCGCGCACGACCGGGGCATCCAATCCTTCGCGGCGGCCGATGGTCGTGAAGCGAATGTTCTGCTCCATGATCTCGGCGCGCTCGGCGATCAGGTACTCGTGCAAGAGGGTCATGAGAAAATCGAGTTCGGCCTGGGGCCGCTTCCAGTTCTCGACGCTCAGGCAGTAGAGAGTCAGTTGCCCGATGCCAAGCCGGCAACATTCCTCGATCGTGGTGCGCACGCTCATGACGCCACGGCGATGGCCCTCGACGCGTGGCAGGCCGCGCGACTTGGCCCAGCGGCCGTTGCCGTCCATGATGACGGCGATATGCCGCGGCAGGCGCGACGGATCGAGGCCGGCGTTGGCCAGCCGTTGCAGTGTTTCGGGGGTGAGCAGCGAGCTTGCCATCCGTTAGCCCGTGGTTTTTCCCGTCTCCGTCCGGTAGGGGAACGTATCAGCGAGTGTCCATGATCGTCTGCGCGCGGTCGGGTCCGATCGAGATGATCGTCACCGGCAGCCCGAGCAACGATGCCAGCCGATCGACGTAGCGCCGCGCCGCGGCCGGCAAGTCCGTGACAGCCTTGGCGCCGTTGAGGTTCGCCTTCCAGCCGGGTAGGGTCTCGTACACGGGCTGGCAGCGATCCAGCAGGAAAGCGTCTGCCGGGAATTCCTCGATGCGCGTGCCGTCCAGGTCGTAGCCGACGCAAATCTTGATCTCGTCGAGCTCACTCAGGACATCGAGGAGCATGACTGCAAGTTCATCGGTGCCGCTGAGGCGGGCCGTGGAGCGGACGGCGACGGCGTCGAACCAGCCGCAGCGTCTGGGCCGGCCGGTCACCGTGCCATATTCGCGGCCGGTCTTGCGGATGCGCTCGCCGATGCCGTCGGGGCCGTCGTTCAGCTCCGTGGGGAATGGGCCGCGGCCGACACGCGTCGTGTAGGCCTTGATGACGCCGATGACGCGGCTCAGGTTGCGTGCCGGCACGCCGGAACCGCTCCACACGCCGGCGGCGGAGCTATTTGAGCTGGTGACATAGGGGTAGGTGCCGTGGTCGACGTCAAGCAGACTGCCCTGGGCCGCCTCGAAGAGGATGTTCTTGCCGGCCGCCAGCGCCTGGTGCAGAACCGCGCCGGTGTTGGCGATGAACCGCCCCATGCCGGCGGCGTGCCTGAGATAATCGTCGCAGAGGGCGTCGGCATCGAACTGCTGGGCGTCGGCCGAGAAGGCGCGCAGCAAACGGTTCTTGCGCGGCACGATGGTGCGCAGCCGCTGCCGCAGATGCTGCGGATGCAGGATCTCGCCGACGCGGATACCGTGGACGCGGCCGACCTTGTCCTGGTAGCACGGGCCGATGCCGCGGCCGGTGGTGCCGATGGCGTTCTCGCCCCCCTGCTCCGAGAGGCGTTCTTCTTCGAGGTGATACGGAAAGATCAGGTGAGCATGGTCGCTGACAACGAGGTTGTCACCGATGGCGATGCCGGCGGCGCGCAGCGTCTCCACCTCTTCGAAGAAGCGCAGCGGATTGACGACGACGCCATTGGCGATCACCGAAGTCATGTGCGGGTGCAGGATGCCGGTGGGGAGAAGGGAGAACTTGTAGGTCTTGCCGCCGTGGACGACGGTGTGGCCCGCGTTGGCGCCGCCATTGTAGCGGACCACGTACTGATGGCTGGGCGTGAGCACATCGACGATCTTCCCCTTGGCCTCGTCGCCCCATTGCAAGCCGACGACACAAGTGCAAGGCATGAGATGAATCCGTGAATGAACCGCTGGACATAAAAAACGCCCGCGCCGCAGGCAGGCATCGGGCTACACCAAGGTGCGTAACTTCCCTATCTGCAAAATGTAACGGCCAGACCCGTCCACAGTCAAGGGCAATGGACGGTCTGGAAACTGGGCAAGGAGGGGGACGGCGCGAACAGAGGTTGTGTCATTGTAACACATCGTAACTCGTGGAATCCACGATGCCGGTTCAGTCGTCTACAATGGTGCGGATAGTCGGGCGAGCAGGTACAAGATAGGAAAGGGGCCTTTCATGCGACGTTTCCTGGCAGTCCTGACAGTTCTGACAGTGGCGCTGGCGGCCGGCGGGTCGGCCCAGGCACGCGGCATCCTCATCCCGGTCGAGAAGACCTTGCCGCCCCTGGCCATGCTCAACCACAAGGTGGATATTGCCATCGACGATCAGGTGGCCATCACCAAGATCGACCAGACCTTCCGCAATCACAAGGACCGCCAGCTGGAAGCGACCTATGTCTTCCCGATTCCCAAGGGGGCCAGCGTTCGCAAGTTCACCATGTGGGTGGACGGCAAGGAAGTCCCCGGCGAGCTGGTCGAGGCAGCCAAGGCCCGGTCCATCTACAACAGCATCGTCTCGCGCACCAAGGACCCCGGCCTGCTCGAGTACATGGGCAACAATCTGCTGCGTCTGCGGGTGTTCCCGGTGCCCGCGAAAGGCGACCAGAGGATCTCGATCAGCTACACATCAGTGGCCGGAAACGAGAATGGTCTGGTCGAGTATGTCTATCCGATGAAGCACGACGGCAAGGCGGCCAGCACGCTCGAGAAATTCTCCATCAACCTCCGGCTCAGGTCGCAGCATCCGATCCAGAACATCTACAGTCCGAGCCACGCGATCACGCTCAATCGGCCGAACGACCGGCAGGCGCTGATCAGCTTCGAAAAGGACGCTGCGGTGCTCGATCGCGATTTTCAGCTCTTTTACACGGCCGGATCGAAGGACGTCGGCCTGACGGCGCTCATACATCGTCCCACGGACAGCAATCCCGGCTACTTCATGTTGCTGGTTTCTCCGCGGGCGGAGCTGTCCAAATCGCAGCAGGTACCGCGCGACATGATTTTCGTGCTCGACACCTCCGGCAGCATGCGTGGCAAGCGCATGACCCAGGCGCGCGGTGCCTTGAAGTATTGCCTCGGCAACCTCAACCCGCAGGATCGCTTCGCCGTCATTAACTTTGCCACCACGGTCAATCGCTACACGGACAAGCTGCTGTCCGCCTCGTCCGGGCAGATCGCCGAGGCGCAAAAGTGGGTGGACGGCCTGGAAGCAACCGGCGGCACGGCGATCAACGACGCGCTCCTGTCCGCCCTGGAATTGCGGCCCAATGACGAGGGCCGTACCTTCACCATTGTCTTCTTCACCGACGGCCGCGCCACCATCGGCGAGACCAACGAGGGCAACATCCTCAAGAGCGTGCTGGCCAAGAACACGGCCACCACGCGCATCTTCACGTTCGGCGTCGGCGATGACGTCAATGCTGCCATGCTCGATCAGCTGTCCGAACAGAGCCGGGCCGTCAGCACCTACGTCCGTGAGGCCGAGGACATCGAGGCCAAGGTGAGCGGGCTTTACGGCAAGATCAGCAATCCCGTGCTGACGAACCTCAAGCTCACGGTCGCCGCAGAAGTCAAGATCTCCGATGTGTATCCGCCGGAACTGCCCGACCTGTTCCACGGCAGTCAGCTCGTGGTCCTCGGCCGCTACACCGGCAAGGACAAGGTCAAGGTCACGCTCACCGGCCAGGTGGGCAAGGAGACGAGGCAGTTTGTCTACGAGGTTCCATTCGTGGACAGGGCTGCCCGAAGACAAAGCGTTCGTGGAAGACCTGTGGGCCCGTCGCAAGGTCGGCTACTTGCTCGACCAGATTCGCCGCAACGGCGAAAAGAAGGAGCTGGTCGAAGAAGTGGTGACGCTGGCCAAGCGTTACGGCATCACCACGCCGTACACGAGCTACCTGGTTGTGCCGGACAGCGTGACGCCGGTTGCCGGCCGCGGCGCTGCGAACAAGCGTCCGGACGTGGCGTTCAATCTCGGCGGCGGGGGCTTCGGCGCCGAACAGCCTGCAGCGCTCAAGGCCAAGGCACCGGGCGGCGCTCCGGTCCCTGTGGCGGACTTCATCAAGGAGGCCCAGGCCAAGCCGGGTGAAGGCGCCGCCAATCGCGCGGTCCTGGCCGAGCGCGAGCTCGCCAAGCTTCCCGCCGGCATGGCCAAGGACGACAAGGTCTTGCAAAACCTCCAGCGCGCCCGCGACCAGTTCCACGCAGTTCCACGCCTATCGCCAGGCCAAGGGGGAACTCAAAAAGGGCAACTGGGTCGCCACCCAGGGGGCAAGCTCGGTGTCGATCTCTCGTGCGAGGCCAATAACCTGCGCTATTGCAACCAGGTCAGCAACTCGGCCCAGCGCTGGATCGGCAGCCGCAACATGCTCGAAGTCGGCGGCGTCTGGATCGACGAGGCCTTCGACGCCAAGATGAAGACCGTGACCGTCAAGGCCATGAGCAAGGCTTACTTCCGTATCCTCGAAAGGCACAAGTCGGTCCGCAACGTCTTCCGCAACGGCAATCACCTGGTCTGGGTCACGCCCAGCAACACGGCATTGATCGTGGATGCCAGCAACGGCCAGGAAGAGATGTCCGACGCAGATATCGACCGCCTGTTCGTGGCGGCAAGGAAGTAAACCGCTGCAGGTGTGGTGGGACGGCTCTCCGGGATGGCCCCGGAGAGCCGTTTTCCATTGCGTCTCACGGCGGTATGGGCAGCGGCGGCGGCGGGAGACTGACTCCGGGGGGCACGGCCGGCGGCGGAATCAAGGCGCCGCCGATGACGGGCGGCGGCGGTATCGGCGGCCCGCCGAGCGCTCCCTGTGGAATGCACACTCCGCCGTGCGGTTGCACCTTGGCGCTGGAGCGCAGCTTCCCCGGCCGGACGAAATCGAGAAAGTTCGCCACCGGGGCATTGCTCAGGCAGCCGCCCACCAGCAACAGGATGACCGGACACAGGCGCTTCATCCATGTGTCATCGGTCCAGCGGTGCAGGTGCGCGAAACCAAAAAGGCAATCTTTGGCGAGCCGGGAGCGCGAGCGACCGGAGTTCAGCGTTTACTCCGGTCGTTCACGCTCCCGGCTGGCCTCATGCAGACGCCGTCAAGGCATCCACCAGGCTCTCGACGGCGAGAGCAAGCTGCACGTAGCGGTCGAGATGAAACTCCGCCTCCAGGCAGCGGTCGAGCATGGCGAGAATCGTTTCCTCGGAAACACGGCGGCAGAAATCGGCGAGGAATACGGCGTCCTCGCCGGCCGGTTTTTCCAGATCTGCCAGCGATACCGCCAGTGCGTCTTCAAGAAAGGCCATCAGCAGCTGCAGGACCAGGTGACAGCGGCGGCGCTGGGCGGCCGTGTCTTTGCCGGCTTCCTCGATGAATTCCATCCAGGACTTCGACAGCGCCACGGCATCTGGCTGTGGCTGGCTCAATGCCGTCAGCAAGCTCTGGCGGAAAGTCCATAGTTCGGGGTCAGCCAGGGCCAGCGCTTGCCCCGGGCTGCCGCCGCTCAGCTTCGTCAAGCGTGCCCGCTGGTGCGATTCGATGCCGTGCTGATCAAACCAGGCGTTCATGGCCTCGGCGTCAAGCGGCCTGAAGCGGACCAGCTGGCAGCGCGAACGAATGGTGGCCATCTGCCGTTCGGGGCTGGAGCCAACCAGAATGAAGATCGAGCCCAGGGGCGGTTCTTCGAGGGTTTTGAGGAAGCAATTGGCAGCCTCAGCGGAGAGATCGTCGGCGTCGTCGAGGATGGCGACCTTGCCCTTGCCGCGCGCGGATTTGAGCGCAAAGGTCTGGCAAAGCTCTTGCATCAGCTCGATCGGCACGACGTTCTTGTCCTCAGGCCTGGCAAGGGCCTGCCAGTCGGGATGGGTGCCGGCATCGACGAGGGCGCAGGCAGGACATTGATCGCAAGCCTCTATCTTGTCGCGGTTTGCGTCCGACTCGCAGAGGATGGCCTTGGCCAGTTCGCCGGCGAAGAGGCGCTTGCCGACGCCTGCCGGGCCGGTGAAAAGGTAAGCATGGGCGAGACGGCCGCGTGCGCGGGCGCGTTGAAAAGCGTCGATGACCGGTTGATGGCCGATAATGCGTTGCCAGCTCATGGTGCTCTTGTACCCAGGTGGACCAGGTGGAGTTATTCCACATTCTCCGCATTTCGGGGAACTTTCGCCGGTCTGAAGCTGTCCAAAAAGTGTTTATAATGAGGCGGATATAACGCGGAATCTCCGCGTCGGAACTTGACAAGCGCCCACAAGTCCAGCAAAACTAGAATATATGGTATGCCCCGGCCCGTTGCCGGGGCGCCCTTTCATGAAAGCGGGTGATCGGATGGCGATGAATCGGCGTCACTTCCTCAAGCACATGGCCGGCTACTCCTTGCTGGCCGCTCCCGGTTACCAGTTTCTGCGGACGATCCAGGCCAACGCCCAGGAATTGCGGCGGAACAACAAGAGCGTGGTGATCCTGTGGATGGGCGGCGGCCCGGCCACCATCGACATCTGGGACTTGAAGCCCGGCCGGCCCACGGGCGGCGAGTTCCGCGAGATCAACACCAGCGCCCAAGGCGTGCGCATTAGCGAGCACATGCCCATCACGGCGCGGCAGATGAACAACCTCGCCATCATTCGCTCGCTGACGACAACCGAAGGCGACCACAACCGCGGCCGCCAGTTGATGCATACTTCGTGGACGCCGAATCCCGCCATTGCCTTTCCGTCGCTGGGCTCGATCGCCGCTCACGAGATTCCGAAGCTGCAAGGCTACCGCGATATCTCGCTGCCCAACTACATCGCCGTCGGCGGCGCCGCGGACGGCCCTGGCTTCCTGGGCATGAACTACGCCCCCTTCACCGTGCAGAATCCCGGCACGCCTCCGGAGAATATTCGCGCACCGCAGAGCCTCGGCAGCAACCAGGTCGAGACGGAAGACCGCATCCGTCGTCGCCAGCGGCTGTTCTACACGCTGGAAGACAACTTCATGTATGGCCGCGTGCCGCATCTGTCCGCCAAGGATCGGCCGCGATTTGCCGACGCCTCCAAGGCTCACATGGAGATCTACAACAAGGGCTTCAGCCTGGTCGCTTCCAAGGAAGGCAAGGTCTTCGACCTGCGTGGCGAGAACCAGAACCTGGTCGCCGAGTACGGCAACAACAATTTCGGCCGCTCGGCCCTGATGGCCCGCCGCCTCATCGAAGCTGGTGTTTCCGCCGTTGAAATCACGCTGGGTGGCTGGGACACGCACAACGCCAACTTCAACGCGCTGGCGACTCGCCAGCTGCCGACGCTGGACCGGGCCATGGGCACGCTGGTCCGCGATCTGGTGGACCGCGGCCGGTGGCGGGACACGGTGCTGGTGTGGATGGGCGAGTTCGCGCGGACGCCGCGCATCAATCAGAACGCCGGTCGCGATCACTGGTCGCGCAGCTGGTCGGTCGTGGTCGGTGGCGGCGCCATTCGCGGCGGGCAGGCCTATGGCCGCACCGATGCCGACGGCACCAGTGTCGCCGAGAACCCCGTCCGCGTGGGCGACCTGTTCGCCACCATCTATCGTGCCCTGGGCATCGACCCGAACACCCAGGTTCGCGACAACATCGGCCGCCCGTTCGCCATTGCCGGCACCAACCCGAATGGCGAGCGCCCCAACGCCATCCGCGCCCTGGTCGGCTAACAACGATTCACCGACCTTGTCATGAAGCAGAAGAGGGAGCCATCACGGCTCCTTCTTTTTTTTCCATGCAATCCATGCGGCACTGGTCGACAGGAAAAAGAGCCGACCCTGCCTGGTCGGTTGATGCGGAAGCTTGATTGGTTTGCTGAGCAGAGAAGGAAGTGCTGGCACGGGGCCAGGCCGAGACTCGCATTCGGCCCCACCCCGTGCCACGCTTGGAAGGGTGTGTACTGGCAGGTCAGGCTCTAGAACAACAAGGATTGGGACTCGCTACCAAGCCTTGTTGCCAAGAATATTAGCAACTGCCATGCCAATGGTTGACAGGGCGGGGACCGGCCGAAAAACCGCTGCGGGGAGCGCCGGGACTGGGCGGTCAAGCCGCCCGGTGTGGCTCGGGAAATCTGGCCGCCCACCCTCGTTGAACGTCACAAATGTCTATTATAAAACAACTTGCGACTAATAACTGGTCGGCAACCTGGGGTGATGAATCTGTCCGACTGGTTGGCGTTGCGGGAGCGGGCCCTGATGTAGCTTGCCACCTGAAGGGTTGTGTGCCGTCTCGTTTTGCAACAGAGGTGTTCCATTTTGCCGCAACTGCTCAGCCCGGCGGGATCGCCCGGTCCGCGATATCGGACCGATAAGAAGCGCCGGGAAAGTGGATGCGTTTGACGGCCTCGTAGGCGTTGCGCTTGGCGAGGGCGAGCGTGTCGCCGAGGGCGGTGACGGCGAGCACCCGGCCGCCGTCGGTGAGCAGTAGCTCGCCGTCGAGGCGGGTGCCGGCGTGGAAGATTTTCACATCGGGCAGCTTGGCAGCCTCGGCAAGGCCGTTCACGATCTTCCCTTTGGCGAAGGTGCCTGGGTATCCGCCGCTGCACATGACGACACAAACGGCCGGCCGGGGATCCCATTCGATGTTGCCTTCGCCGAACTCGCCGAGTCGATCCTCCACTGTTGCCAGGAGCAGTTCGAACAGATCGGTGCGCAGCCGCATAAGCAGCGGTTCCGTCTCCGGGTCGCCGAGGCGGCAGTTGAATTCCAGGACGCGCGGCCCTTGATTGGTGATGATCATGCCGGCGTAGAGAATGCCGCGGAAGGGCATGCGCCGTCGCTTCATGGTGTGCACGGTCGGCACCAGGGCCTGGGCGTCGATCTCGGCCAGCAAGTCGGGTGTGCCCAGCGGCGCGGGGCAATAGGCGCCCATGCCACCGGTGTTCGGTCCAGCGTCGCCGTCCAGGGCGCGCTTGTGGTCCTGCGTGGGCGCCAGCGGAATGATGGTCCGTCCCGCCACCAGTGCCATGATGCTCAACTCCGGTCCGTCGAGCCTCTTCTCGATGACAATCTGCCGGCCGGCGGTGCGGCCGAATTCATCGCGCACCATGATCCTCTCGATGGCCGCCAGCGCTTCCTCGGTCGTCGAACAAACGATGACACCCTTGCCGGCCGCCAGACCGTCCGCCTTCACGACGACGGGATACTCGCGGGTCTGGACATAAAGGCGTGCCGGATCGGGATGGTCAAAGACGCGGAACTCGGCGGTGGGCACGTCGGCGTCGCGCATCACTTTCTTGGCAAACACCTTGCTCGATTCCAGCTGACTGGCCTGCCTCGTCGGACCGAAGATGGGCAGCCCCTCTTTCTGAAAGGCATCGGCAATGCCGCGGGCCAGCGGCTCTTCCGGGCCGACGACCGTGAGGTCGATGCATTCTCTCCTGGCGAACTTGACGAGAGCGTCGATATCATTGGCGTCGATGGGAACGTTGACGCCGTCCACGCCGGTACCGGCGTTGCCCGGAGCGCAAAAGACGCGCTCAAGGCGAGGAGACTGAGCCAGCTTCCACACCAGGGCGTGCTCGCGACCTCCCTTGCCGACCACCAGTGCTTTCATGTTACGCCCGCCTGGCCTGAAAAAGCAGATTATAGTGGAACGGTGAACGTCGGTCAGCCGCGACGAGAGGTCTTGGAGCCCGTTGCGATGTACGACGAGCCAGTCTTTTTTCGGTTCTCACCAAGGGGCAAAAATCTCTTCCCCCGCAGAACTCTCGACTTCGTAAGAATAAGCCCGCGGTTGCAGTTTTTTTCAGAATTTTTCGACCATCCTCCAAACCAAACGGGGATATATTGTGTTGTAATGGTAGCGCCCGCCACCTTCCCCGTTCGGCATTGGAGGCCGTCATGAAAATCGCGATCACCAAACCACTTTTCGCCTGGGACGCCCTGGAGGATTCGCCGTCGCTGCAATCGCTGCGTGTCCTTCTCGAGGC
>VGYC01000152.1 GCA_016873095.1 Planctomycetota bacterium
ATGCTGGCGTACAGCCTTCTCGTGCGGCAACTGCGGCAGAACCGTGCGCAGGAATGGGCACTCCAACGGCTGACGACCATCGGCGAAGCCTGTCGCGCGATGCTGCGTGAAACCCTGCGGACAACCCTGGGCTGGGCCATCAAGCAGGTCACCGAGTTTTCGCAGAGTCCGGACCATGTGGTCGCTCAGCTGGGGTTGGCTTAAGATTGCAAAACTTTAGTAATTATTCTACCTGGCGCCGCGGAGCTTTTTCATGCGGGCGAGAGTTTGTTCGAGTTGCCGTTGCCGGCCGATGTAAAGATCGTGCTCCAGCTGCACGTTGGCCAGGAGACGCTCAAGGTATTCTTTTTCCGAGTAGATATTGGCCTGGGCATCGGCCTCCTTCTCCAGAAGAGCATACAAGCCCAGCTTGCCCGCCTTGTCCTTATCCGCCGTGCCGTTCAATTTCAACGTGAGCTGTCTTTCTTCCTCGACCAGCTTACGAATGTCAGCGTCGCTGTCGTCGATTTCCTTTTGCTTCATGTCCAGATCGCGCACGTAGCTGGCGTAAGACTTGGTGATGTCGGGGATCGGCTCGTCAAAGACTGGCTTGCCGCGGCGCTTGCCCTTCGGACCATCGACGACAGGTGCCCCCTCCTTTTCGTTGAACTTGATCTCCTTGACCACGATGTCCTTGTCGGCGGATTGCAGCTGCTTGAGCTGTTCCCGATACCAGAGATGATTGTTGCCCAGGAACGGCTCGGTCTCTGCCAGGCTATCCTGGGAGTTCTTCAGTCCGGGCGCCAGCAAGGCAACGGTGCGGTAGGCGCCGACAACCGCGGCCGAGCGCTTGTCGATCTCGGAAGCGACCCGGCTGCCAAGTTCCTTGCGCGCTTCTTTCCAGCCCCAGTCGATGGCCTGGAAGAAGATCGCCAAAGCCAGCGCCAGGAATAACAGGCTCATGGCCAGGTTGACGAGCACCAGGAGTTTGCCGAGGCGATTCATCATGGCGTGGCCCCTCCCTTGCGCTTGAGCCCTTCGTAGATGCCGATTTGCCGCTCCAGCCGCAGATTCACCTCCTGCGCATCGGCGAGCTGACGCTTGGCCGTGAAGAACCGATCGGTCATCTTGGCGAGTTCGGCCATTTGCCTGGCCGTTTCCGTCCGGGCCTCGATGATCTTCTTGGTGACGTCCTTGACCTGCTTGGCGCGATCGTCACGGTTCTCGGTATGTCCCTTGATGCGCAGCTGCAGGTCATCGAGACGATTCTGCCGCAACTTGAGCAAGCTGACCAGCGTCCGCAAGCGCTGCACTTCGTCGCGATAACGATCGACAAAGCCGGCAGTGCGGTCAGGCCCATCCTTGCCCTGGAAAACGCCGCCGTCGCGATCGGCGCTGAGCGCGCCCAGCAAGCGATCTTGCACGCCGACCAGGGCACGCGCCAGCGCCTGGGCGGACAGCGCGCTCTGATGCAGGCCGACAACGGCCTGAACGCGTTCCACGGGATACAGCGTTTGCGGCGGATTGGAGTTCGGCTTCTTCACCTGTGAAAGGGTGAACAGAAAATAAGCGATGGCATGTCGGCGGTCCACGGTGTCGCGCGTTTGGTCGGCCCAGTCCTTGCCAAAGTGCAAGGTCGGCTCGAACTTGTCGGCCAGCAACTCGTCGATTCGCCTCAGGAGTAGATTCTGCAGGCGGTCCAGCGGCAGCTTGTCGAGCTGTGATACTTGCTGGAGCGTACGGTCCGACACTTCCGCCGGCCTGCTGGCATCCAGCGGCACAAGAATGTCGATGAGTAGCCGACGTTGCGCAGCGTCGACAAGCTTGTCATTGAGCTGCGCCGCCGGCAAGTCCTTCACCTTCTTGGCCACGTCTTGAACCTGATAGATGGTATAGGCCATGTTGAGAAGATACTGTTGCAAGAGCGCACGCTGGTCGGCTTCCGTCTTCACGGAGGCGGCAACTTCCTGGGCAGCGGCAGCGATCTTCTCCGGCAATTCCTTCTTCACCCGGCCAATTTCCTCGTCAAGCGTCTTCACCGGCCCGCCTTCAATGCCCTTGAACCAATCGTTCAGCGTTTCAGGCGTCAAGTCCTCCGGCTTGATGGCGGTTACCGTGAACGTCGCCGGCAGCACCCCTTCCGAGCCCTTGACGGCGCGCTGCGACATGGCGTTTTTCAGTTCTTCAGCGCCGACTGTTTGCCTGGGAAAAGTGATCTGCGACGCGGACGGCCCCTTGGCCTCTTCATCGAGAGGCACGCCTTGCAGCGCGAGATCGTGCATGAATACAGCGTGCGACCAGGCCTGGCGCTTGGAGAGATCCATGGCCAGCAGAAACAGAAAGCCGCCGGCAGCCAGCACGTTCAGCACGCACAGGATGAGCGTGAGGGGAGTGACGCCGGGTTTAGGCCTGGCGGGCCGATCCTCGCTGTCCTCCGGAATCGGCAACTCCGCCTCCTCCTCCGGCAGTTCGTCGTCGTCGTGAATCTTCTTTCGCGCCATGTTGAGGTGTCCGTGAGAATGGCAAGGACTATTAGTTATTGTGATCGATCCAGCGGCCGATTCCAAGTGAAAAATCGATCAAGACCTGCATCCCTGCTACGGTCGGTCGGGTGACGCGCAATCTATCCATTATATCACCGGCGGCGGCGAGACCATCCGCGTGGGTGTCAGCAGAGTTCTTTCACGTCTCAAGGATCGTATTACCGTTTTTTCCGGCACCACCACAAAATGCGACCTACAATTGCTCAGCGTCCGGGGGAGTCAAACACTTCGCCTTTAACTGATCATTCTTACAGTAATGACAGGGCTGGAAGCGAACACTAAGTCCTCGACAATCGGCAACTATGACCTCCTGCAAATGATTGCCGAGGGGGGCATGGCAGCAGTGTACAAGGCGCGGCAGCGGGAAACCGGCGCGCTTGTCGCCATCAAAGTCATGCCGCCGCATCTGGCCAAGAATCCGGTGCTGATGAAGCGTTTCGAGCAGGAATATAACGCCGCGCGCGCCATCGATCATGTCAACATCGTGCGTGCCATCGAATTCGGCCATGAAGACGACCGCCCGTTCCTGGTGATGGAGTTCGTGGACGGCGAATCACTGGGGCAGCGGCTTGAGCGGGACGGCAAGCTCTCGGAACAGGAAGCTATTCACATCATCGGCCAGATTGCACTGGGACTGCACCGGGCCCACAAGAAGGGCCTGGTGCATCGCGACGTGAAGCCGGACAACATCTTGCTTGCGACCGACGGCCGGGCCAAGCTCACCGATCTGGGGCTCGTGAAGGAACTGGATGCGGGCGCAAACTTGACGCGCGCCGGTCGCGGGCTGGGGACGCCGAACTTCATGGCGCCAGAGCAATTTCGCGACGCCAAGAACGCCGATGCCCGCTGCGACATCTATTCGCTGGCTGCCACGATGTACCAGATGGTCACGGGCACGCTGCCCTTTCAGGCCACGGGACCGGTCGATGTCTGGATGAAAAAAGTGCACAACCAGCTGGAGTCGCCGCGGCAGCTTGTGCCCGAGATATCGGAACGCGTCGAGCTGGCCATTCTCCGCGCCATGAGTCCGGATCGCCAGCAGCGGCCCACCAGCTGCCGCGCGTTTGTCGAGGACCTTACCGGGTACAGCACGCGTCGGCTGACGCCGGCGACAGAGAGCCCAACTCTGGACTGCTGGTACCTGTCGTACACGGCTGTCGATGACGTGATACATACCGCCAGGGGCAGCCTGAAAGGTATTCGCCGTTCGATAGTCGAAGGACGACTGAGCGAGCTGAGCACGTTGCGAATCAGCCGCGACAAGGCCGGCCCATTCTTGCCGCTGCGCGACTTCCAGGAGTTTCGTGACCTGGTCAGCCAGACCAGCGAACCGGCCCAGGCTCGGAGTACTTCGATTTCGGCGACGACACCACCTCCGAAAGCTCATTCGACCGTGTCTCCGGTTCCAGCAGCCCTGGTGACGTCCTCGGCGACAGCGACATCGTCCAACTCTTCCAGCTGGGTCATTCCCATTCCGACACCGGAAAACGGCAGCAAGGCGCCCGCAGCGCCGACCGGCCCGCTTATTCCTCTGCGTAACGTGCGCCGTCCGATTGAATGGTCGAAATGGGTTGCGCTGGTGCTGGTGGCCGTGAGCGCCGCCGTCGCCGGCTACTACTTGCTGCCGCTGCTACGCTATCTGCCGTTTTTCTGAGAACCACAACCACGGCAAATGCACATCAGACGCAGGGCGGCCGCCGCAAGCTGCACGGATCCTCTTCCTGCGCGTCGAATCTCTCCTCGAACGCTGCTGGCCCCCGACGGTTCAGATAGTCCTGCTCGGTTGCCGAGATGAAGATGCCCTGGTACACCTTGCCTTCTTCGTCGATGTTTTCTTCACCTGAGACCGCCTCGAATCCGTGAAAGAATCCCTCCGCCGGTGCGAAGTAAATCGCCGCCCTGTCGAAATGCTCGGCAAAAGCGGGGTTGACCGCTTCCACTCCACCAATGGCGAACCGGGAAGTGATGTCGATGCGGCGGGCCAGCAAGAAAAACAAGGCGTTGACGAATATGGCTGGCACGTCGCGCGGCGCATCGTCGGCCAGCAAGATCGCTTCGCCGATTCCCTTCAAGTCATGAGCGTGGGCGCTGAGGCCCAAGGATGCGTAGACACGATAACCGGGATACGCATGGTCAAAGATTGCGAGCCGCAAATGCTCATCGTACTCGTCGCGGTAGGAGACGACATCGAACGGCTTGCCGAAGAAACGCATGAAGTGCCGCAGATATCGATCGGGCCAGCTGCTCATGTTTGTCAATCGCTGGTCAAAGTGTGTTTGACATGCAACTCGCCGCCCGGTTGCCAGTCGAAAAGCACCAGGTCGGCGGGCGTGCCGGCTTCGAGAGAGCGAACCGGCAGTCCCAGCAAAGCGCGCGGCCGGGCGCCGGCCATGTCCACGGCCTCAACCAGCGACACATCCGCATGCCGCAGCACGTTGCTCACGCACGTGTCGAGGAACACGCCCGAGCCGGCCAGGTAAGGCGTGCCGGCCACGGTCACCTTGCCGCCGGCTTGCACCTCGAACTCCTGGTCCCATTCGCGGTAGCGCCCGGGCGGCAAACCGGCAAGGGAACTGGCGTCGCACGTCAGGATTATTCGATTGGAAGTCTTGGCGCGGACCAGACAACGGATCACGGCTGGCGGCAGGTGATGACCGTCGCTGATGATGCTCGCGGTCAGCGCGTCGGCCGCCAGTTGCTCCCAGAGGTAATTCTCGTGGCGCGGCAGCAGCGCGTGCGAGCCGTTGCCGAGGTGCGTGCTGAGCCGGGCGCCGGCGGCGACGGCGGCGGCAATGTCACGCGCCGTTGCCGCTGTATGCCCAAGCGCAACCACCACGCCGCTTGCGACCAACTGCTCAATGAACACCAGCGCCCCATCCAGTTCCGGGGCCAGCGTGACCAGGCGGATACGGCCGCCGGCAGCATCCTGCAGCTTGCGAAATTCATCCCAGTTCGGCTTGCGGACAAACTCGCGCGGATGTGCTCCGCGCGGCCCATCCTCCGACGAGATGTAGGGCCCTTCCAGATGGAATGCCGGCAACGCTCGATCAAGTTCGCGGGCGACGCATGCCTCCCGCAACGTTGCAAAACCATGGCGCAGCGATTCGAAACTGTTGGTGACCAGCGTCGGACAGAGCGCAGCAATGCCGTGCTCCCGGCAAACGGCAACGACGTGCCGCACCTGGTCCACTGTCAACTGCGGCGAGTTGAAGCTATGTCCTCCGCAGCCGTTGATCTGCAGGTCGAAGAAGGCCGGGGCGATCCAGTCCGCCTGGTGCGTCGCCGGCTCGCCCGTCGGCGGACCAATGGACAGAATACGGCCTTCGGCACAAATGACCTCGATGGCCTGACCGCTGGCGTAATGTCGCGCTCGAAGCCGCATGGCGCTCAGTCTCCCAGAATCATGGCCAGGATCAAGCCGATGAACCAGGCGATGGCGACACTGCCGGCACCGACACCGACGAGAGTCCATTCCCGACTGTTGCGTGGCAACCAGGCCCTCCAGCCGGTATGTTGCGCTAGTCCATCCACGGAAACCAGTTCCACGTCGAACTGCTCCTCTGCGAGCGGGGCAGCAGGCGAAGAGGCTGGTGATACTGGCCTGCCGGTAGGCGCCGGCTGCGCCGTCGGAATCGAACGGGCCAAAGCGGCACGCTTTTCTTTCCTGACGGACGCTGCCCTGGCGGTCTTTGCCGGGTCGGCACTCGGTTTCCGCGGCATCGTCGGCGCCGGCGCTGCCGTGGCTGCCGGCGCTGGCGCCGCTGCCGGCGTCGCAAGCGTGACCGGGATGGCCGGAGCGGCCGCGGCGATCGGCGCGAGTTCCTCGGCACGGCTATCGGCGCTGGTTTCCAGCCAGGTGAGGTACTTCCGCATCTGCGGTTCCTCGGCGGGCCGGGCCGGTTCACTTTCCGCCACCAGGAACACCTGCAACGCTTGCGCGGCACGTTCCGGCGTCGGATAGCGCTCCTCCGGCTTCTTGGCAACCATCCAGTTGATGATCTGTTGCAAGCCCTCTGGGATGGCCGGATTGAATTCGCGGAGCGGCCTGGGCGTTTCCGTCGCGTGCCGCACCATCTGGCTCAGGAGATTTGTGTCGGGGAACGGCGGCTGACCGGTGAGGCAATGGTACAGCACGCACCCGAGAGAATAGATGTCGGCGCGGATGTCGATGCTGCGTGCGTCACGCGCTTGCTCGGGGGCCAGGTAGTCTGGCGTGCCGAGCAAGATCCCCTCGCCGGTCAACTCCGCGTTTTCCTGGGTGCCTTCCTCGAAGACCTCCCGGCCCAGGCCGATGTCGAGAATCTTGACGAGCGCCTTCTGCGTCGAGTCCGGATCGCTCTTGCCCGCCGGCGACACCAGCATGACGTTGGACGGTTTCAGGTCGCGATGCACCATGCCCTGCTCGTGAATGTGCTGCAAGCCGAGCAATGCTTGGTAGATGACGCGCACGGCTTCGCCGGGGGGAAGGCGACGGCGGCGCTGCAACACGTCCTCAAGCGTCTCGCCTTCCAGGAACTCCATCACGAGATAATGAAGTTCATTGGCCTCGCCTAGTTGAAAGGCGCGAACGACATTGGGATGCTTGAGCCGCGTCGCCATGCGTGCTTCGCGCTGGAAACGGCCGAGCAGCACCGGCTTCTTGGCCTTGGACGGCGGCAGCACCTTGATCGCCACCACCTGACCCAGATGATGAACGGCCTTGTAGACACCGGCCATGCGCCCACGCCCCAGCCGATCCAGAATCTGATACTGGTTGAGAAAGAAATGCTCGGCGTCCGCGTGCCCCTTGACGATCAACGATGCCTGGTACTCGGTGACATACTTGTTGGCCACCAGCCAGCGCGCGAAGTGCCCGACATTGCCGGGCTCTTTCGCCTCTCCCAGCCAGCGCATGTGAGCCGACCGCACATCCTCGGGCGAAACCAACCGGCTGCGGATCAGGAATCCGCAAATGTTCTCGACAGTGAAATCCATGGAACGGGCAGGTGCGGTGTCGGAGTTTGAGTCTTCGATAGTATAACCGCGGCAAGACGAGAAAACAGTGCGATCTCACTACAGGACTACAGGCGTTGTCTTTGTATTTGAATTGTTTCGTCGACGCCGCGACGAACTCCCTGCCATTCTCTATTATTTCGGTCGTCGCCAATCACCCCATCCCGGACCGGAACGTGCCCATCCTGTCGTTCGGCGAGGACGAGGACGGCGAGGTCTACTACTTGACGACCACCGCCTCCGGCCGCGGCATCATGGAATTCCGCCGCGCGAAATGAAGACTCGCTGTCCGCCTGTTGCGGTTTCGTTGCATTGCCACCCCCCTCTGTGCACCCCGGCAACGAATCCGCAGACGAGAGCCAATCCGCAAGTATTGATATAGCATGGCTTTACGAAACGCCTCCCGCAAACGAATTCGTTGCCAGGGGTCCCCGCGTAAGGTCCCGGTAGCGTGGCACGCGGCATCTGTGGCATCTGTGCTACCATATCCTTGCCTGCAATGACAAGACTCGCGAATTCATCGAACCATGACTGAGATCACCAAAGTCCTGAACGCCATCGACGCTGGCGATCCGCAAGCCGCTGCCCAGCTCTTGCCGCTGGTGTATGACCAACTGCGAAAGCTCGCCGCACACCGGCTGGCCGCCGAGCAGCCCGGCCAGACCTTGCAGCCGACGGCCCTGGTGCACGAGGCGTACCTGCGGCTGGTGGGTGATGCGGACGAGCCGCGCTGGCAGAACCGTGGCCACTTCTTCGCCGCGGCGGCGGAGGCGATGCGGCGGATTCTCATCGATATCGCCCGTCGCAAGCGAACCGTCAAGCATGGCGGCGACCGCGTCCGCGAGCCCCTGGACGACATCGTGGCCTCGGAGAAATGTCAGGAGCTGCTGGAACTCGATGAAGCCCTGAGCAGGCTGGCGGCACGGGATCCCGTCAAGGCGAGGCTCGTGGAGTTGCGGTTTTTCGCGGGACTGACGGGCGAGGAGGCGGCGAAGGTCCTGGGCATATCGCCGGCCACGGCCGATCGCTACTGGGCCTACGCCCGTGCCTGGCTGCAAGCCGAGGTTCGCGGCGGCTAATTTCTGAAAAGACGTGAGGCTCGTTGGCCCCGGTTCTCGCATAGAATCGTAGGCGACGCTGCCAGCGTCGCCTTTGGAAACTTCGGCGACATTACCATCCGCGCGACGGCGTTCGGCGACGCTGGCAGCGTCGCCCACGAGTTGGTGCCGCATGAACGAAGAAGCCCTCTTCAACCTGGCCCTCGACAAGCCCCCGCAGGAGCGCTCGGCGTTTCTGGACGATGCTTGCGCGGGGGACGTCGAACTGCGCCGCCGGGTCGAGAGCCTGCTGAACGCTCACGACAACCCGGGAAGCTTCTTGCGCGATCCGGCACTGGCATCGGCCGGCGCCAAACCCGCCGAGGCGACGCAGGCGCTCGACGCCGCTGCCGCCAGGCCAACCGACGGCCCCGAGACGCAGGCCGACGCCCAGCGACCCGGCGACGAGGATCTCGCCTTTCTGGCGCCCTCAACCAGGGCTGATTCGCTGGGCCGGCTCGACCACTACCATGTGCTCGAAATCGTCGGCAAGGGCGGCTTCGGCACCGTCCTCAAGGCGTTCGACGAGAAGCTGCATCGCGTCGTGGCCATCAAGACGCTGTCGATGGAGCTATCCGCGAGCGGCACGGCCCGGCAGCGCTTCATCCGCGAGGCGCGTAGCGCGGCGGCAGTCACGCATGAGCACGTCGTCACCATCCATTCCGTCGTCGAGGAGCATCGCCCGCCCTACCTCGTCATGCAGATGATCGACGGCGTGACGCTCCAGGAAAAGCTGGACAAGACAGGGACGCTCAGCCTGCGTGAGATCCTTCGCATCGGCATGCAGACGGCCGACGGGCTGGCGGCCGCCCACAAGCAGGGTCTCGTCCACCGCGACATCAAGCCCGCCAACATCCTGCTGGAGAACGGCATCGAGCGCGTCAAGATCACCGATTTCGGCCTGGCCCGCGCCGTCGATGACGCCAGCGTGACGCAGTCCGGCACCGTCGCCGGCACGCCCATGTACATGTCGCCCGAGCAAGCGGAAGGCTTGCCGATCGATCATCGCAGCGATCTTTTCAGTCTCGGCACGGTGCTGTACGTGATGGGCACGGGCCGGCCGCCGTTTCGCGCCACGGGCACCATGGCGGTGCTGAAGCGCGTCATCGACGACACGCCCCGGCCGATCCGCGAGAGCAACCCGGAGGTCCCCGACTGGCTGTGCGACATCATCAGCAAGCTGCACGCCAAGAAGCCGGAGGAGCGCTTTCAGACGGCGCGGGAAGTGGCAGAGTTGCTGGGCCAGAACCTCGCCGAAGTGCAAGCCGGACGCGCAATCGAATGGCGAGCCGGGAGCGTGAGCGACCGGAGTTCACCCAGCGCTCGGCGCGGGTCTCCTGACCCCGCCGACTCTTGGGACCGAAGGTCTCCCGAGGCGGCTGCTGCGGGAGACCTTCAATCGGGCGTGTCGGCGGGGTCGGGAGACCCGCGCCGAGCGCTGGGCGGCGTTGCCGGCAAGCGATCGTGGCTGGCGTGGATTGGTGCGATCATCCTGTTCTCGATCGGCGGCCAGTGCGTTTTGGCAGGCATGGTGCTCATGAATGCGCCGGAAGGCGTCCTGACTGAGGGCCGATTCGCCGCCCCTTTCTTTACGGTCGGCGGTTTGGCGCTCATCGCCTGGGGCGCCTTCATCCTCATGCCGGGCGGCGTGCTACGGCGGCGCACGGGCTTCGCCGCGGGCGCACTGATGGTCGGCGCCTTCATCGCCCCGATCATTTACAACCGCGTCGTGCCGCTGCCGCCGCCGATGGGACGATTGGAAGTCACCACGCAGGCGGTCGATGTCAAGATCGAGGTCATCCACGACGAGGCCCCGAGCACGACCCACGTTTTACCGCCGCAGGCATTCGCGGGAGTCTTGTTCGACAAGCGAGTGCCCGTCGGCAGCTGGAAGGTGATCGCCTACCGCGGAGACAAGGTCCACTACCAGGTCGAGCTATCCGTATCCGCCAATGAAACGAGGCGCGTGCTGATTCCAGAGAAAGACGGCAGCGATGCCCATGTTTCCGAGCACAGCTGGGTGCCGCTCTTCAACGGCAAGGACCTGACCGGCTGGAGATCCTTGCAACCCTTCTTCGAAGTCAAGAATGGCATCCTCGAGGGAAACGGGCTGCTCATCCATGAGGATACTTTCGAGAACTTTCATCTGCGCGTGGAGGCCAAATTCCAGAAGCATGTCAGCGGCATGTGTGTTTGCTTTCGCTCCCAACCGGGCGTTAATCTGCTGCAATCGGGCTATGACGCCGCCATCGAAAGCGAGCACGGCGGGAAATGGTCCGCCGTTCTCTACGGGCATCCCCGGGATCAACGCATCCAGAGCAACGAGACGGCGGTCCGGCCCGACGAATGGTTCGTCATGGACGTGATCGCCCAGGGCGAGGCGATCACCGTCAAGATCAACGGCGTTGTGACCGCCGACGTCATCAACCGGGCCCACGCCCGCGGCCACATTGCGCTCGGCCGGCCGGCAAATCATGTCGAATTCAAGTCGGTCCAGATCAAGCAGCTGCCGTCGGGCCCCATCGCCGAGCCCGGCTGGGTGCAGCTATTCAACGGCAAGGAGGCCCACGGCTTGATCCTGGGTGCCTGGCAGATCGACAAGAAAAACGGCCTGCTCCTCGGCAATGGACAGGGGCAAACCTACGTGTTCACCGAGCGCGACGATTACGCCGATTTCCACCTCAAGGCCGAGCTCGGGTGTAACGTAAACACCGACAGCGCCATCTTCTTCCGCTGCGGCAAGGAGCTGCACGGCGACTTCCCGGCCGGCTACCAGGTTTATACCGGCACGCGGGGGGGAACCTCAACCCGTACGCCCTCTTCCTGACAACCGCCGCCGGCCCGAAGCCCACGCTCCTCGCCAATCCAACTTACCGAGCCCCGCCCGGCGGCGATTATCGGCCCCTGGAAATCATCGCCCGCGGCAACCGCATCGAGATCAAGTACGACGGCAAGATCATCTTGGTGTACACCGACGACAAGGCGACCCATCGCAAGGGCCGGATCGCACTGCACGTTTCGTCACCCGATGCCGGGGGAGTCGTTTTCAAGAAGATCGCGATCAAGGAGCTGCCGCCCGAGGAGCCCGGCTGGGTGCAGCTCTTCAACGGCAAGGACTTGACGGGATGGAAGACGCATCCTGAACGGCCCGGTGGCTGGACGGTCGAAGACGGCGTGCTGGTCGGGCGGGCAGGTCCAGGTGGGAAATACCTGTTTGACGCCCGCGGCGGCCATCGAGATTTTCATTTCCGCGTCGAGGCCAAGTTGAACGCAGAGGGTGACGCGGGGCAAGTCTTTCGCTGCCAGTACGGTTTCGGCGCGGAGGTCGCGGGCGGCATGGTGCCTCGCGGCTACGAGGCCAATATCAGCCAGGTCGGGGTTTTCAAGACGGGAACGCTCTCGGGCGCCGACTGGCCGCCGGAGGGTGGCAAGGGGGTGGAGATTCCAGCGGATACCTGGTTTACCCAAGAAGTGATCGCTCGCGACAATCACATCGTCGTCAAGGTGAACGGAAAAGTCATCGTGAATTACAACGATCGTCGCCACAGCTATCGGCAGGGACACCTCGCACTGCAAGCATGGGTTCCCGGGACCGTCGTCCGCTTCCGCAAGATCGAGATCAAGGAACTGCCGCCCGCCGACGTCGCGCCCTTCGTCGTGCTCGGCAAGGCCGGCCGCCCCGAGACGCAACATGCAACCCTCGTCGCCGCCGTCAAGGCCGCCGGGTCCGGGGACACCATCGAGATCCGCGGCGATGGGCCGTTTCTCAGCGAAGTCATCGACCTGGGTGAGAAAACGATGACCATCCGCGCGGCCGCGGGCTTCCGGCCGGTCATCAAGGCGGAAGGCCAGCCGGGCACGAACCTGCTGCTCACGAAAGCGTCGCTCGTTTTGGAGGGGCTGGAACTCGTACGCGATGGCGAGAATGAAAAGGGCTTCTACGGAGTCGTCCGCGCCTCTGGCTCGTCTCTTCGCATTGCCGGTTGCCGTATCCGCATGCTCGCAAAGGGGGGAGGACATCCGGTCCAGGTCGGGCCTGAAGTGCGCGATTGCGACATTCGCAACTCGTTGCTCCAGTGTGGCGGTCCATGGGAGGCGCTGCACGCGTCCGGCCCGACCAGACTCAAGGTGGAAAACTGCGTGCTGACGGCCTGGAACATCCCCTTGATTCTCGAATGCGCCCATTTCCCCGACCGAGACAGTTCGGTGACGCTTCGCGGCAACACGTTACTTGCCAAGGGCTGCATCGCGGTCCGGGTGTATGGTCCGCCCCCGCAACCGCCCAACGGCGCCCACCGGGGCAAAGCGCCTTTCACCACGGCCGGCAACCTGTTTGTCGGCAAGGGGAGCGACGGCAAAGGCAAGGATTCGGCCTTTCTCGCCCTGAACATATTCGCAGACCGCGACAAGGTGCCATTGGCGGTGGGCGTCAAATTCCTGCGCGAAGGTTTCGCCTGGAAGGGAGATAAGGACCTGTTCGCCCTGAACATTAGCACGATCTGGCTGGCCTGGCGCGACGGCATCGACGGTTCCGAATACGTGGCGATGAAGGACCTTCCCGAACTCGGCAACTACATTGGCGGCAGCACGGTAAGTGGCCCCGACGCGTTCCGTTGCGCCGGCGGACTCCTGCGAACGCCGGCTGACATGCACGCGGCCGACTTCCGCCTCGCCCCCGGCAGCCCCGGCAAGGGCGCCGGCCCCGGCGGCAAGGACCTGGGCGCGGATGTGGACCTCGTCGGCCCCGGCGAAGCATATGAAAAATGGAAGAAGACCAAAGATTATGCGACGTGGTGCAAGGAAGTCGATGCCTTCATGAACGTTTCGCCGCCGGCCGAGCAAAAGACGCCTGTCAAGGTCGAGGCCCACCTCAAAGGCGACTGGATCCAGGTGGCGAACCAGAGCATCGGCCTGATTGCCGAACTCTTTGGCCAGGTTCCGGAGCCGGACAAGATGAGGGTGATGAGTTGCACCGCCAGCAAGATCACGCTGCGCCTCGATGAAGAATCGTATGTGCTGGGCCCCTATCGGATCGATCCGAAGCAGTCTCCCAAGACGGTGGACATCACGATCACCCTGAGAGACGGCAAGCAGGCGACGCTCCAGGGGATCTATGAACTGGAGGGCAGCCGCTTGATGCTATGCCTCGACAGCTTCGGCGGAGCCCGGCCGGCCGGGTTCCCCAAGAAGGCCAAGGACGGCGACGACAAGGGGCTCGGCAGGATCGCGCTGCTCACGTTTCGCCGCATCGGCGCCGATCCCAGGCGGGATGCGCTCGACCGGAACAAGGTTAAGGGCGCCGCCAACCTGGCCACCATTGCCCGCATCATGCACGATCACGTCCTGGACAAGCGTGTCTATCCTGCCGCCGCCATCTACAGCAAGGACGGCAAGCCGCTGCTGAGCTGGCGCGTGGCCTTGCTCGGTCGCATGGATCAGGGCAAGTTGCTGAAGCAATTCAAGATCGATGAGCCGTGGGATAGCGCGCACAACAAGAAGCTGATCGACAAGATGCCCAGCATCTATGCGCTGCCGGGAGTCGAGACCAAGCAACCCGGGCTAACTTTCTTTCGAGTGTGCACCGGCAAGGGAACCATCTTCGAAGGCAAGGAAGGTCTCAAGTTCGAGGACCACCTCAAGGGCGATGGCCCCAGCTTCATGATCGTCGAGGCCGCCGAGCCGGTGACCTGGACCAAGCCCGAGGAACTGGCGTACGATCCCGCCAAGCCGTTGCCCAGGCTCGGCCGCTTGACCAGCGAAGGCTTTCACGCCGCCATGACCGCGCTGGGTGAGCGCATCGAGTTCATCCCCGCAGCCACGCCGGAGGAGAAGCTGCGCTCGCTGATACAATGGCGGCGCAGCGGCAAGAAGGACCAGTAGCGTTCTTCTGCCTACGCCGCCGCATCCTTCCCGAGCTGTCGACATCTCACCCCACAGACCACCCGAGCAGAGTAGCGCCGAACCTAAACGAACGCCGTGCCAATCCCTAGAATTCCCGCTTACACCGGCGAAGTCATGCAACAGGAGACATCATGCGGCAGATCACCATCGGCGACACCACGGAGACCGTGGTGGAGCGCGCGGACTATCCACCCGAACGCATCAAGGCCATCCTCGGCAACGAGACGGTCGCCATCCTTGGCTACGGCGTGCAGGGCCGCGGGCAATCGCTCAACATGAAGGACAATGGCGTCAACGTCATCATCGGCCTGCGCGACAGCGGCCGCGGCTGGGACCTCGCCCAGCAGGACGGCTGGGTGCCCGGCAAGACGCTGTTCTCCATCGACGAGGCCGCCCAGCGCGGCACCATCATCCAGTATCTGCTCTCCGATGCCGGGCAGAAGGAGCAATGGCCCAAGCTGAAGCCGTTTCTCACGGCCGGCAAGGCGCTGTACTTCTCGCACGGCTTCAGCATCGCCTACCAGGACCAGACCGGCGTCGTCCCGCCCAAGGACATCGACGTGATCCTGGTGGCGCCGAAGGGTTCCGGCACCACGGTCCGCCGCCTGTTCCTTGAAGGCAAGGGCATCAACGCCAGCTATGCTGTGTTCCAGGACGCAACGGGCCGAGCGCTCGACCGTTGCCTGGCCTGCGGCATCGCCATCGGTTCCGGGTATCTGTTTGAGACGACCTTCCAGAAGGAGGTCTTCAGCGACCTTACCGGCGAGCGCGGCGTGCTCATGGGCGCCATCTATGGGCTCTGGCTGGCGCAATACGAGGTGCTGCGCGAGCACGGCCATTCGCCGTCGGAGGCGTTCAACGAGACGGTCGAGGAAGCCACGCAGAGTCTCTATCCGCTGATTGCCGAGAACGGCATGGACTGGATGTACGCCAACTGCTCGACGACGGCCCAGCGCGGCGCCCTCGACTGGTTCCAGAAGTTCCGCGAAGCCTCCAAGCCGGTGTTTGAGGAGCTGTACCAGAAAGTGGCCGGCGGCGACGAAACCCGCCGCGTGCTGGAAGCCAACAGCCGCAAGGACTACCGCGCCCAGCTCGAAAAGGAGCTGAAGGCGGTCGCCGACAGCGAGATGTGGAAGGCCGGCACCGTGGTCCGCTCGCTGCGTCCGGAGCGGGCGGCGAAATCGAAGGGATGAGCCGGTGACATGATCGGTCGAGAACAGGCGCTGGATCAAGAATTGCCCGAGCGTCGGCGCGATCATCGCCGCGAAGGGTTACGCTCGCTGATCATTCTGATCCTGCTGGGGGCGGTTTTTGCCAGCGTGTTCGTCTTGATGTACTCTCACGCCGAGCGGGATCGGGAGCGCATCCGCCAGGCAGCGGACAAGGCCGAGCGGATTCCGTTTCGGCCCCCGCCCCCTGATTCCATTCTTGTTTTCGAGCCGGCTGTGAAATTCCTTAGCCAGAGGGGCAAGCCTCTGCGCTGCGAGGTCGCGGGCGGCGGCGGGCTTCCTTTGAAGCCGATCGATATTGATTCGCGAGGTAAGTTTCTCATCGTCAACGATGCGCCGTTTCGAACGGTTGTGATCGATCTGGAAAAGAGGGTAGAGGCTTGCCGTCTGCCGGGGAAAGGGTCTTTCTCGCCAGACGGAACGCGCATCGTCAGCGCGGGCTTCGATCTAATTATCTGGGACCTTGTCGCCGCCAAACGCCTGGCCGTTTGGAAAAGGGCGCAAGGCGAACCTTGGTTTCATTCCGCCACGTTTTCCCCGGACGGCAATTACGTTACGGCGGTGATACACGAGCCCGGCCAATCGGAAGTCTGGCTCTTGGACGTCAACAATTCGCACCTGATGGACCGGATCCGACATCCCGCCAGCTACACCGTGTTTGCGAAGGATGGTGCGGTGTTCTACTCGTACTATTTCGGTCTCGCCCCCATGGCTTGCTGGGATGCCCGAACGGGTAAATTACTGAAAGAGCTGCCACCCCTCGGCATGGTGCTTGACACGGTACGATCGCTGCCCGAAGGTCCTCGTGTGCTGGGCAGTCACGCCGGCAAATATGTAGCGCTGGGAGACATTGCCACCAGCAAGATCCTGCATCGCTTTGACGCGGAGGGAAGTGTCGTCGGCCGGCTGAGCTGGTCCGGCGATGGCAAGCTCGCCGCCTTTCGTTCGCCGGCGCCATCCGGCGAAGTCACGATATGGAATATCCCGGACCGCAAGAAACTGGGCATGCTCGAAATCGGCGACGGCTGGGGGTGTGCCTTCACTCCGGACGGCAAGTCGTTGCTGGCCCTGGACAAAAACGGCGTGTTGCAACAGTGGGACCTCGCCAGCATGACGAAGCCATGACAATGATCTGACGGACACGGCGACGAGACTCGCCCATCTGGAGAAGAACTGAAAGAGCTTGCTTGACAGCGAGATGTGAAAGGCCGGCAGCGTGGTGCTCGCTTCGCCCGGAGCGTGCGGCAAAATCGAATGGGTGAGCCTCAAGAGGAGGGAAGCCGAGCGTCCACCCCAGGCCATAGCGGAATTCTTGCGAATTCCGCTACGGTGCGTGCCGATTGCCCGCGTTGCAACACACCGGCTAGCAGCAGCCTGCCAGCTGATCGTGGGCCACGTCCGAACGGTGCTGCCAGCCCTTGTTGACCAGTTCGGCCCGGAGGATGCGGACCTGATCGGGCGCTTCCAGGGCGATCTTGGTGCGATTGCCGTCGATCGCCACGACGGTGACCACGATGTCGTTGCCGATCAGGATCTTCTCGCCGACCTTTCGTGATAGCACAAGCATGGGTCTCTCCTTGAACTTATTGAACAAATTTCCATCGGTGCCTCCCTATTAAGGGCAAGCGATGTGCCGATTGCAAGCCCAACAGCGCGGCTTTTCGTAACTGACGCCGATAGCGATGGTTAGGAATCGACAAATCGACTGCCTTCCCAGCTTGACACCTGGGAAGTGCAATGAATGGCGTACGATCTTGCAATCGAACGCCTGATTTCGCTTCAGCACGCGGAAAAGGCGCGCACCATTCGCCATCTTCGCCAGATTGCCCATCATCCCCGGGCGGCCGCCGCCATCGGCTTCAACTCCATTGCTGCCTGGATGATGCTCTGCATGAAGGCTGGCAGGTCGTCGGGCTTGCGGCTGGTGATCAGGTTGCCGTCGCGGACGACCTCGGCATCGACGTAGTTGCCGCCGGCGTTGATGACGTCATCCTTGATGGCGAAGAAGCAGGTCACCTTCTTGCCCTTGAGTGCCTGTGTCGAACAGAGCATCCACGGGCCGTGACAGATGGAAGCCACAACCTTGCCCTGCTCGGCCATCGTGCTCACCAGGCGAATCATCGGCTCGCAGCGGCGCATGTGGTCGGGCGCATAGCCGCCTGGGATGACGAGGATGTCGAAGTCGTTGGCCGACACGTCACGGGCCGCCGTGTCGCTCTTGACGGGATAGCCAAGCTTGCTCGGATAGTTTTTCCCCGCCTCCGGTCCCACGGTGGTGACCTTGCAGCCCGCTTCCCGGAGCCGATAGATGGGGTACCACACCTCCATCTCCTGGTACATCTGCTCCACCAGCACTGCCGCCCGCATGTTCTGTAGTTCCATGAACTCCTCCTTTTACGGTTTGATTGATTCCGGACTGCTGACTCCGGACTCCTGACCAATGACGTCTGATTCATGCTTGTACCACGCCATCGTCTCGCTGATGGCATCGTCAAAGCTGTGTTTCGGGCGATAGCCCAGTTCACGGCGGGCCTTGTCGATGCTGAAATCGAGGTTGAGCCCGAGGAACTTGAGCGTGGTGAGGTTGAAGCGTGGCGCTTCGGCGGCGCCGCGCAGCCGCGCGTAGCTCTCGCACGTCCTGGCGATGGCCCGGGCAATCCACAACGGCGGCGTCAGCGTGGGGTGCGGCAACTCGAAAGCGTCGGCCACCGCCTCGATGAATCGCCGTTTCGACACGAACTCGCCGTCCGTCAAGTTGTACACCTGGCCCACGGCCTGTGTCTGATCGACGGCCAGGAATACCGCATCCACGAGATTGCGGATGAAGATGGTGTTGAGCGCTGCCCGACCGCCGCCCGGGTAACGGACCTGCTTGTTCCGCAGGCCCTCGATGATCCGCGGCATGACGGCTCGATCGCGCGGGCCGTAGACAAAGCCCGGCCGCAGGATGACGACCGGCACGCCGTAGTCGCGGTAATATTGCAATGCAACCTTCTCGGCCTCGACCTTGGACTGCGAGTAGCCGTCCGAATGACTGGCGGGCAGCGGCGCCGTCTCATCCGTGCCGTAGTGGTGCCTGGCCGGATAGACGCCCAGGCTGCTCATGTGCACGAAGCGCGACAAAGCGTGGCCCTTGCACGCTTCGAGCATGACGCGCAGCGGCTCGACATTGACGTGCAGATAGTCCTCGAGCGGCCCCCAGTTGCCGACCTTGGCCGCACAGTGAACGACGACGTCCACTTCCTCAAGCGCCTTGCGTATCAGGCCGGCGTCCGTCAAGTCGCCGCGCAGGCTGACCACGCCCCACCTGTCGAGCAGCGCCGTGTCGCTCGTCGATCGCACGATGGCGACGACCGCATGGCCGCGCTGCACACATGCCTCGGCAATATGGCTGCCGACAAACCCGGTCGCTCCGGTGATGAAATAGCGCATGAAGACAAGGTAAAAGGTAACGGAGAAAAGGCAAACGGCTGCTGCCGACATCGAGAGGCAGATTCCGAGGGGTTTCAGTCATCGCGTGCATCAGAGATCACGGAATGCCCTGGTCAGGTCGTTATCCGGTATCTCGCGACGAGGCAAATAGAGGATCTTCCGAGCCGAGCGTCTTGTTGTCCTTGAAAACGTGGACATGCTTTGCACCCTTGAAGTTAGCAAAACACAGGCTTCGAGGGGAAAGACATGTCCACCAGCTTACTGTATCAGGCGTTGGGC
>VGYC01000153.1 GCA_016873095.1 Planctomycetota bacterium
GAGATGGGACGGGACAGGCAAAACTCCGGAGCATCGTAGGGGCTGTACAGTAGTCAAAATCAAGCCCGCGGCGATAATTGAGGCAGAATTTGGCGATTTCGCCCTGCCATGCGCATCATGAGCATGTTCTGGTTCGAACTGGTCAAGCTGCCGAACGGCGTGGCGAGGGAGTGACATGAACGCCCAACAACTCGAAATTCTTCTGATTGACGACGATGAGGATAGTCTTCTCATCACGCAGGGGCTGCTCGCGCAGGTACACGATGCAAGATACAGACTGCAATGGGTGGGCAACTACGAGGCAGGCCTCGAGGCGCTGCGGCGCGGCGGGCATGACGCCTGTCTGGTGGACTACCGGCTTGGAGCGCGCGACGGACTCGAACTGCTCCGCCAGGCACAAAGCGAAGGGTGCCGGACCCCCATCATCATGCTGACGGGTCAGGGCGAGCACGCCATCGACGTCCAGGCCATGAAGGCAGGAGCCGCCGATTACCTGGCCAAGGAGGAACTGGATGCGGCGCGCTTGGAACGATCCCTGCGCTTCGCAATCGAGCGGCAGCAGTTGATGGCCCGGCTTGAGGCACTGGCGTCCGCGGAACACCGTTCCCGCCTCGAACTCGAGCAAGCCCACACGGAGCTGAAAAAGACCTACGATGAGTTGAAGCGCGCCCAGGCCCAACTGATCCGTACCGAAAAACTGTCCGCGCTGGGCCAGCTGGTCGCGGGCGTGGCCCACGAAATCAACAATCCGCTGGCCTTTGTGAACAACAACATGAGCGTGCTGCAACGAGACATGCAGGCCGTGGGTGAGGTGCTCGCCCTCTACGCGAAAGGGAATGCGGCTCTGGCCGAGCATGATTCCGCACTTTATCAACGCATTCAGGAATGCGTTGAGCAGATGGATCTGCCATATACATTGGCCAACTTCGATCAATTGCTGGTTCGCTCGATTTCCGGGCTAAAACGCATCCAGCACCTCATTAAAGGTCTACGTGATTTTGCCCGCGATGCCGTGGTTCCTGCTGTGCAAGCGGAAGTGGATCTCAATGCCGAAATCGAGGCCGCCCTCGGCCTCGTGCAGTTCAAGGCCGAGGCGCGCCAGGTCGTCCTGGAAACAGACCTGGCCCCTCTGCCTCCCGTCGGTTGTCGCCCGGGAAGAATCAACCAGGTCGTCGTCAACCTGGCGGCCAATGCCGTCGAAGCTTGCGCCGCTGGGGGCAAGGTGATAGTGCAGTCGCGCCTCGGAACGAATGGGGTCGAGATTCATGTTCTGGACACGGGTTGCGGCATTGACCCGTCCATCATGAGCAAGATCTTTGACCCTTTCTTTACAACCAAGCCGCAAGGACAAGGGATGGGGCTGGGACTGAGCATCAGCCATGGCATTGTGGCCGAGCACGGGGGCCGCTTTGAGGTGGCTTCCTCGCCCGGTCGTGGAGCTCACTTCGTCGTCTACCTGCCGCTCACTCGTCCTTCCTTGCCCGAACTCGGTGCGTCAACGACAACTACCTCCGCTCGCACAGACGTTGACTATTGAGGCGGCATGAAAGCGTTGGGCTCGCATGCTCGCTGGGCCTTGAGAAATGGGTGGGCACGGCATCTTGCCATGCCAAACGGCGTCCGAGTCGACCTCGAGAAGAATAATCCGAATCGTCGGACCGTCCGTTCACCGCGCGTTCAATTCGGCGGATGGTCATGCTGAAACAGCGGTTCCAGCAATCGCGTCCGAACTCGTACGGGTTCGCGCTCCACCGCGCTGAAGAACCTGGATTCGGAGCGCACCAACGCTGACGTGGAAACTACCGGCAGCGGCTAGATCCGCGGTCCTCGACGGCAGAAGCCATCATTATCATGACAGTAGGTTAGAATGCGTTCATCGTCGGCGTTGTAACGTCATTTTCGGAAGGCGTGGCCGTGTACAAACCCATCGAAAGCTATGGTGTCATCGGCGACATGCATAGCGTCGCGCTGGTGAACATGGATGGCGCAATTGACTGGTGTTGCTTGCCGTACTTCGATTCGCCGAGTATTTTCGCGGCGATTCTTGATCACCAGAAGGGTGGCAGCTTCAGGATCGCTGCCACGCAGGAAAGCCAGCACCGGCAGATGTATCTGCCCGACAGCAACGTGCTGGTCACGCGTTTCCTGGGCTCTGACGGCGTGGGCGAGGTCGTGGATTTCATGCCCGTCCAGCCGGCCGGGGCCACGAAAACCCACGAGATCGTGCGCGTGGCCCGGGCCATTCGCGGCCACATCCGCTTTCGTCTGGAGTGTCGACCGGCGTTCGACTTTGCGCGGCGGCCTCATCGTGTGCTGCTCGATGGGCGCGGCGCGATCTTTGACAGCGGTCCGCAGAAATTCGCGCTCATCAGCCGCTTTCCCTTGCACTGCCTGGGCGACGGCGTCGCGGTCGATTTCGTGCTTCATCCCGGCGAGAGCGCGACGTTCATTCTGCGACAGATTGAGGACGTGCATGCGCGCGGACTTCTAGAAACCCGGTTGCAGGGAGAGGAGGCACTACACGAAACTTTGCAGTTCTGGCGCAACTGGCTCAAGGGCTGCCGTTACCAGGGTCGCTGGCGTGAGATGGTCTATCGTTCGGCCTTGCTCTTGAAACTGCTCACCTTTCAGCCGACCGGTGCGATCGTGGCATCGCCCACGTGCAGCCTGCCCGAGACCATCGGCGGCGAGCGCAAATGGGACTATCGCTATAGCTGGATTCGAGATGCCGCGTTCACGGTCTACGCCTTCTTGCGACTGGGCTTCACCTCGGAAGCCGCGGCATTCATGAGCTGGCTCGAGGAGCGCGCCCGGCAGGGCGGCGCGCACGGTCCATTGCAGGTCATGTACGGCATCGATGGCCGCCGCGAACTGCCCGAGGTGGAACTCCCTCACCTTGAAGGCTATCGCGGCTCCAGGCCAGTCCGCATCGGCAATGCCGCCGCCGAGCAGTTTCAGCTCGATATCTACGGCGAACTGATCGACACGATTCATCTGTACAACAAAGCCGGCTCCCCCATTTCCTATGACCTGTGGAAGCACCTGCGGCAGATGGCTGACTGGGTGGTAGGCCACTGGGAAAAAGACGACGACGGCATCTGGGAGACGCGCGGTGGACAGCAAGCATTCGTCTACTCAAAAGTGCAATGCTGGGTTGCCCTGGACCGTGTGCTCAAGATCGCACAGGAACGCAGCTTCCCCATCAACGCCGAGCGCCTGGCACGCGAACGCGACCGCATCTACGAAACGATCATGCAGCGCGGCTACCATGCCGAGCGGGCAAGCTTTGTACAGCATTTCGGCAGCGAGGCCGTTGACGCCGCCAATCTCATCATGCCGCTGGTGCAGTTTGTGGCGCCTGCCGACCCGCGGATGCTCGGCACGCTGGAACGGACCCTGGAGGAACTCGTCTCCGATAGCCTGGTACATCGCTACGCGATCGGTCGCGGCGCCTGTGACGGTTTGACCGGCACGGAAGGAACCTTCAACATGTGCACCTTCTGGCTCGTTGAGGCGCTGGCCAGGGCCGGCCGGCTCGACGAGGCACGCTTCCTGTTCGAGAAGATGCTGACCTATGCCAATCACCTGGGGCTGTATGGAGAGGAACTCGGGCCGCTGGGCGAAACGCTTGGCAATTTTCCCCAGGCGTTCACGCACATCGGTCTCATCAGAGCAGCCATCAAGCTCGATGCCAACCTCGGGAGCGAAAAATGAGCGACCGCCATGAGCCGCAAACACAGCCGCCGGCAGCCTATCTGGATCGTTCAGCCGCGGACTGGCTCGCTGGCCTGCGCAGCAATGACGCACTCGAGCGCCGGCTAGCCGCCTACGCGCTGGGCGAGATCGGCCCGACGGCGAAGGTGCTGGCACAGACCGAGTTGCTCGCGGCGCTTGGCGATGCCGAACCCTTTGTCCGTGTCTGGGCAGCGGCGGCTCTGGCACGGGTAGCGCCGGAATCCATTCCGCAGGCGCTGGCCAGTCTGGTCGACGCCACCGGCGCCGAGGTTTACTGGATACGCAGCCTGGCGGCCTGGCAACTGGGCCGGCTGGGGCCCGCCACTCCCGGCATTGACGCTGCCTTGCCGCCACTTGAAGCCTTGCGAAACGACCCGGACCGCAATGTCCGGACCGAAGCCGAGCACGCCTGCAAACGCCTGCGTCGCAACTCTTAGGCGAGTCACGGCAAGTTGTCGCGCCTCGTGCCTCGCTCCGCCAGCCATCTCCCGAAGCCAATGCTCAGCATCAGCCAGGCGAACCCGAGCGCGTAACCGCCGAGGATGTCGCTGAACCAGTGGGCGCGCAGATAGATGCGGCTGAAGCCAATCGAGCCGACAAGGAAAATCGTCGCGACGGTGAACGCGAGTTTCTTTCTTCGACTTGAGATGAACAGGAACGCGGCGTACAGCCACATGCCGTAGCCAGTGGTGGAAGCCATGGCATGGCCGCTTGGAAAGCTGTCGTGATAGACGTGCAGGCCTGGATCGCGCAATTCCGGTTCAGGACGCGGGCGGTCGATGATCGTCTTGACTCCGAGATTGAGCAATTCGCCTCCAGCAACGGCGATCAGCCAGGTCAGCGCGAGCACACGGTGATTGCGGAGCATCAGACAGATGCCCGCCGTGCCAACGATGACCAGGCACACGGTCCCGCCGAGATTGGTAAGGTAGCGCCGCATGAGCAGCGCGAATGATTCGTGGCCGTCCGCGTGGTCCTTGCAGGCATGCGCCCAGTCGCGGTCGAGTTGATTGAGTTCGGCGCTGGTCAGCATGAGCCAGGTAATCGCGGTGAAGGCGAAAAGTCCGGCGGCGGCGGCGAAGAACCAGCGAAGCCAGGCATGGCGGGCGGGAGCGGAGTTCTGCGCAAGCTGGTCGGACTGACTCATGACGCCTTATCCATCATTTCTTACCGTGCGTGCCTGCTTCATCCCTAGGTTGCGAAAACCCGCTTCAACCGCCAAGGTCGAGCCGGTCGATACTCTTGCGGAGTTTTCAGTTGCAGTGTCGCGGCTTTGTTGGCTGAACACCTAAAACTGAAAACGGAACACTGAAAACTTGTCCCGGATGAGTCTATGAGCGAAGGGGTAAGCCGGCGCGATGTCTTGAAGTTACTCGCGGTTCCCGGACTGGCGGGGCTGGCGGTTGGGGCGGCGCGTGGCGGGCCGGAGTTGTTGCCACACCCGCGACGCGCGGCTGGCTGGGTCAGCGGCAACATGACTGGCTCCGAAGCCCTCGTCGAAACCCTCATCGCCGAGGGGACCGATTGCGTTTTCGGCATTCCCGGCGCCCAGGAGAATGAACTGTGGGACACCTTCAAGAGCAAGCGTCTGCCTTACCTGCTAGTGACCCATGAGTTCTCGGCGGCGGCCATGGCCGACGGCTACGCGCGTAGCACCGGCAAGCCCGGCGTCCTGTGCGTCGTCCCGGGCCCCGGGCTGACCAACTCGCTCACCGGCCTCGGTGAATCGTTGCTCGACAGCATTCCGGTGGTGTGCATCGTCGGCGACGTGGCCAACGGCGAGCGTTTTCGCCCCTTCCAGGTGCACTCGCTCAACCAGGCGGCGCTGCTGCGGCCGGTAACCAAGCAGGTTTTCGAGGTGCAGACGGCGGCCCAGATCCCGATGGCGGTCCGGCGGGCTTTTCAACTCGCCCGCGCGGGTGAGCCGGGGCCGGTGGGTGTCGTCGTACCCTACAACCTGCTGATAGATTTCGCGCAGTATCACAGCGGTCCACTCGATCCGATTCCGTTGCCGTTCGACGAGGCGGCATGTCAGCGGGCACTGTGCTTGCTGCAACACCGCGAGCTGCGCGTGGGCATCTATGCCGGCCTGGGCTGCATGGATTATCCGCGGGCACTCATCCAGCTTGCTGAGACGCTGCAGGCGCCGGTCGCCACCAGCATGTCGGGGAAGGGCTGCATGCCGGAGACGCATCCGCTGTCCGTCGGCTGGGGCTACGGTCCGCAAGGCTGCGGCGCCGCGGAGAAGGTTTTCAAGGATGTCGATGTCACGCTGGCCATCGGCGTCAAGTACGGCGAGGTATCGACCGGCTTCTACTCCCAGCCGCAGACGCAGTACTTCATTCACGTGGATATCAATCCGGAAAACCTGGGCCGGGTGATGCGTGCCAATGTCGCGGTGCTGGCCGACGCTGGTGTGTTCATGGAGACGTGTCTCGCTCACGCTGACTCGATTCGCCGGCTGGCGAATCCGCGGCTGCAGTGCAACATTCGCGTGTGCAAGCAGGACGACATGCGCTGCCATCAACAGATCCACGCTCGCTGCGGGGCCGATCCGATGGCGCTGATCCTGGCTCTGCGGCGCTGCACGCAGCCCAATGCGCTCATGTTCGTGGATGTCACCGTATCGCAATACTGGACGACGGAGGCGTTCACCTGTTTGGGGCCACGCACATTTTTCAATCCAACCAACAACCAGAGCATGGGCTGGTCGATCCCGGCGTCGCTGGGAGCGCAGAAGGTACATCACGGCCAGCAGGTCATCTGCCTGACCGGCGATGGCTGCATGCTGATGTCGGCGATGGAAATCTCCACCGCCGTCCGCGACAGTCTGCCCGTCAAGTTCTTCATCCTCGACGATCAGGCCTATCACTACATGCAGGCGTTGCAGCAAGCCGCGTATCTGCGGACGACGGCGACAATCCTGGCACGGCTGGATTATCGCGCGCTCGCTCAGGGTTGGGGCGTTGCCTATCAAGAGATTCTGTGCACGGGTGACATCGAGCCGCGCGTTCGCTGCGCGCTGGAGCATCCCGGTCCGGTCCTGACGAGAGTCGCCATCGACTACCGCAAGCGTCCCGTGCGCTGGATCAGCGCTGCCCGCAAGAAGTACTCGCACGAGTTGACGACGCATCAAAAGCGCATGTTCCTGTGCCGTATGGGGTCGCGCTGCCTCGACCGGCATCCGGATAATGACTGACCCATTGGCCTACTCAACGTATATGAACTCGTTCGACGCCAGGATAACGCGGCACAGGCTGGCCCAGGCGCGGGTGCGTTGTTCGTCGACTGGCAGATTCCCCGGCAAGGCCTGCTTGACGTCGCGGACAAAGGCAAGCGCCCGTTCGGTTTCCGGCGCCGTCGCCAGGCGGCCGAGCCCGCGCTCGTAGACCGCCTGGATCCGCGCGGCGTCATTGCCGGGGCGGCGCAGGAGCGATTCGGCCCACTTGCGCGATTGCGTTTGTACCAGCTCGCTGTTCATCATGAAAAGCGCTTGCGGGGCGACGGTGGTGGTCGCGCGTTCGCCGTTTGCCACGCTGGGATCGGCGAAGTCGAAGGCCTGCAAGACCTCGTAAAGGGCGCTGCGGACCACGGGCAAGTACACCGAGCGGCGAGTGCTGTCGTAGTTGGTCGGATTCACTGAGAAAGTGCTGGCGACATAGGCGCGGTTCTTGGTGACCAGCAGGCTGCCGCCCATGGCCTGATCGAGCTGGTCGCTGACGGCGAGAATGGCGTCGCGCACGGCTTCCGCCTCCAAGCGCCGGCGATTCATCCGCCAGTGCAGCCGGTTCTCCGGGTCTGCCTGAAACGACGCCTCGTTGTAGGCCGTGCTCATCTGATAGACGCTTGACAGCATGATGAGCCGGTGCATGGCCTTGATCGACCAGCCGCTTTCGCCGAAGCGGATCGCCAGCCAGTCGAGCAACTCACGATGCGCGGGCCGGTCGCCGAGCAGGCCGAAGTTATCCGGCGAGCGGACCAGTGCGGCGCCGAAGTGATGCAGCCAGATGCGGTTGACCATGACGCGGGCGGTCAGCGGATTCTCCGGTTTGGTCAGCCAGTTCGCGAGCTCGAGGCGGCCGCTGTGCTTGCCGTCAAAGCTCGGCTGCTTTCCTGTCAAGATGCTAGGGAAGCGACGCGGCACTTCCGCTCCAAGGTTGAGATGACTGCCGCGCAGATGGACGCGTAGGTTGACGCCTGTGCCTTCGCCGACGCCCATCGCCTCGGGGAGTCGCGGCTTCGCTTTCTCGAGCGCCGCCAGCTCAGCACGCAGGCCTTTCAGCTTGCCTGCGAGAGTCTCCGGATAGGCTGCTTCGAGGGAGGCGGAAACGGCGAACGGCCCCTTGACGTCGGCTGCCAGTTTGTTGATCTCCGTCGCGGAAATTGTCTTGCCAAGCTTTTTCAGGAATGTGGTCCATTGTCGCAGAAACACCTGATTGAGGCCAAGCTCGGTTGCAAATCGTTCGGCGGACTTCGGCACCATCGTGGCGGGAACCAGCGCGAGCTTGTCGATGTGCGGAAAGGGTTGGGCCCGTTCGAGCCGCAGTGTGTTCTTGCCCTTCTTGAATGAGAAAACGCCTTCGACGAACCAGCGCTGCGTGTCCGGATACCAGCTGCCGGTGACCTGGCCGGCGGCGCCGTCCTTGACAGTTCGATCGTTGAGGCGAAGCTGTAACGGACGGGCGTCCGCGGCGGCGTAGCGAATTTCCACCTGGAAGGCGCCTGCATTCGGAAGCTGGATGTCGTATTCGGCGATGTTGGGAAGCTGCCCCTGGTTGTAGACAACGCCGATCTTGTCGCCGTAGCCGGTGAAGCTCTTGAGCACGTTGCCGCGCGTGTAGTTCTCGGCCTCGATCACGGTGATGCCGGGCATGCTCGCCGTGCGGGCGTCGGCAAGGAGCGGTCTGTCGACGTCATCCTTCCGATCAACGAGTTCTCGCGCCGCCGTGACGTAGCGGGCCACGTCCTTGCGGGCCTGTGCGACCAGCTCGCGCTCGGCTTCGGCCGTGAGCTTCTTGATGGCGTTCTGTGCCTCGGCCAGCCTGGCGTTGTGACGTCTTGCTTTTTCCTGTTCCGACTTGCCGGCGATGGGCCGTTCGTGCCAGCGAGCAACCACGCGGAAGTTGTCCATCGTCTTGGTGCTTTTCAGGATGCCGGCCAGGCCATAGTAGTCGGTCATGGCGATGGGGTCGAACTTGTGGTCGTGGCAACGGGCGCAGCCCAGCGGCATGCCCAGGAAAGTCCGGCCCAGCGTGTCCACCTGCTCGTCAATGATGTCCATCTCCATCTTGACCGGATCGTCCTCGGCCAGCATCTTCGGGCCGATGACGAGGAACCCCGTGGCGATGATGCGGCCGGCATCCGCTTCGGCATCGCCCGTCAACAAGAGGTCGCCGGCAATCTGCTCGCGGACGAAGCGATCATATGGCATGTCGTTGTTGAAGGCGTCTATGACCCAGTCGCGGTAGCGATAGGCGTTGCCGAAGGCCAGGTTCTCGTCCATGCCGTTGGAATCGGAATAGCGCGCGACATCCAGCCAGTGCCGTCCCCAGCGCTGGCCATAGTGTGGCGATGCCAGCAACCGCTCGACCACGCGAGCAAACGCGTCGGGAGCATCATCCTTCAGGAAGGCGTTTAGCTCCTCCGGCGTCGGCGGCAGACCGATGAGATCGAAGGTCGCGCGCCGCAGCAATGTCCTCCTGTCGGCCGGCGGCGCCGGCGTCAAGCCCTTGTGTTCAAGCTTCGCGAGTATGAAGCGATCGATGGGGGAAGTCACCCACCCTGAGTTTTTCACCGCCGGCAGCGCCGGAGCCAGGGGCGTCTGAAAGGCCCAGAATTCGCGCTGTTCCTTCGTGAAGATCGGGCCGGTCGGGCCTTTGGCGATGGGCTTGATCGGCTCGGCCATCGGCCAGGGGGCGCCCATCTTCACCCATGCGGTCAGGACGGCGATCTCCGCCTGCGGCAGCTTGCTCTTGGGCGGCATTTGCAATTCCTCGCCATGCTGAATGGCACGGACGAGCAGGCTCTGGTCGGGTTTGCCTGGCATGATGGCCGGTCCGGTGCGGCCGCCCTTCAACATGCCGGCGAGCGAGTCAAGTCGCAACTGACCCTGCTGCTTCTCCGGCCCGTGGCAGGAAAAACAGCGGTTGGACAGCACGGGCCGCACCCTGTCCTCGACGAACTTGGCAGACCTTGAATCAATGGCTTTTGATGGCTGTCCCGAAACGAAGCCAGCAATCGGCAAGACCATGACGCAAGCCAGCAGTGATCGCGAACGACATCGCATGGAGGGCCCTCGAAGCGGTGGAACAGTGATTATATCGTCCGAGCGAGCGCCTCGCTACCGTTTCGCTTGGCTTCGAAACTCTCGCCAACTCAACTGGACTGTGCTAACATCTAGACAGTACGATGCCGAAATAGTCACCAAAGAGTAACAGAGATCAGAAGGGCCAAGCCGGAACCTCAGCAATGTGCCTTCCTGCGATTCCCTTCGTTTTTTCTGTGATTTCTGTGACTCTGTGGTGAGATCCGGGCTACCTCTTGCCGGGGCGTGCGATGGCGACCTTTCTCAATCCGGAACTGGCCGATGGCATTGGGCTGGTTGGCATGGGCGGCGACCTGGAGCCGCGCCGATTGCTGTACGCCTATCGCAACGGCATCTTCCCCTGGTACGACGAGGGCTATCCCGTTTGCTGGTGGTCGCCGGACCCGCGAGCCATCTTCGAGCTGACCGCCTTCCATGTCTCGCGTCGCTTGCAGCGTACCGTCCGCTCCGGCCGGTTTCAGGTTACCATCAATCGTGATTTCGCGGGCGTGATCCGTGGTTGCGCGGATCGTGACGAGGGCACATGGATCATTCCGGACATGATTGAGGCCTACGAATCACTGCACTGCATGGGCCACGCGCATAGCGTCGAGGTCTGGCGCGATGGCCGGCTTGCGGGCGGGCTCTACGGCGTGGCCGTCGGCGGGCTGTTCGCCGGCGAGTCGATGTTCACCCGTGAGCGCGACGCCTCCAAGGTCGCCCTCGCTTGCACCGTCGATCGTCTGCGGCGCCGCGGCTTTCAGCTGTTCGACATCCAGATGATCACCGAGCACACCGCCCGGCTGGGGGCCATCGAAGTGCCACGGACGCAATACCTGGCGCGGCTTCGCCAGGCAATGACTGTGGACGCCAGGTTTGTTTAGCCGTCCGATTGCGGGCGAGAAACTGAGAGGGCGAGTCTCCTGCCGAGTTGCGCGGCATCCCTGCCCGCTGCTTCACGGCTCGGCGGGAGCCTAGCCCGCCTAGCCCTCCCAATACCAGTCTTGCCAAGAGTGCCTGAAAGCTTAATCCAGCAGGCGTTTCGTCAAATCTCGGTAGGCGTCGATGCGGCGGTCTCGCAGAAACGGCCAGTTGCGGCGTGTCTCCTCGATCTGCCTGACATCACAGGAAGCGACGACGATTTCCTCGTCTGAGTGCGAGGCGCGCTTGAGCAAGCGGCCGAACGGATCGGCGACGAACGATGCGCCCCAGAATTCCAGGCCACCATCGGCCGGCCCCTCGTGACCGACGCGATTGATCGCGGCCACATAGACGCCGTTGGCCACCGCGTGTGAGCGCTGGATCAGCTCCCAGGCATCGTGCTGCGACTTACCGAATTCCGTCTTCTCGCGCGGATGCCAGCCGATGGCCGTCGGATAGAGCAGCACCTGCGCGCCTTGCAGCGCCGTCAGCCGGGCCCCCTCGGGAAACCACTGGTCCCAGCACACCAGGACACCGATGCGGCCGAAACGTGTGTCGAAAGCGCGAAAGCCGGTGTCGCCCGGCGTGAAATAATACTTCTCGTAATAGAGCGGATCGTCCGGGATGTGCATCTTGCGGTAGATGCCGAGCAATCGGCCATCGGCGTCGAGGACGGCAGCAGTGTTGTGATAAACGCCGGGCCCGCGCCGCTCAAAGATCGAGGCGACGATGACCTTGCCCAACTCGGCGGCCAGCTTGCCAAGCCGGTCCGTCGTCGGCCCGGGAATCGGCTCGGCGAGATCGAAGATGCTCGGGTCGGTCCGCTGGCAGAAGTACTGCGAGCGAAACAACTCCGGCAAGCAGATGACATCGGCGCTCGCCGCCGCCTGGCGGATGAGCCGGACCGCGTTTTCGAGGTTCGCAGCCGGATCGATCTGACAACGCATCTGGATCAAGCCGAGGTTCATCGAGTTCATGATACCGGAAGCAAGCGCTGCCGTTTAGCGGGGAGCCGACAGGCGACCATCATTTGCGTTGCTCGCTTGAATGAGCTAGCATCAAGGTAGCGCCTCGACCGTGAAGATGATGTCGCGGGAGGGAAACGAATGAGCCCCAGCATCTCGTCCGATATGTCGATTCCCAATCATCGCCAGGCACTCGACGCCGGCATTTCTCATGGCAGCATTGCCGTGGAAGGCGGTCCGAGCGTCACGCTCTGGTCGCTGACAGGGCGCACAGCGGAAGATCCGCTTGCGACCATGCGCTTCCAACTTCAGCCGGAGGAGTGCGCCGTGATCGGCCGGGCAGAAGGAGGCGAGGTGCCCTATCTTGATCCGCGCTTCACCCCCACGCAAATTGTGCCCAGCACGGGACAATCCGTGCTCACACAGGGTGGGACTGGGACCGATCTATCCGTGAGCCGCGGCCATTTCATGCTGCGCGGCGTCAACTTTGGCCTGGTGCTCATCAACGGCGTCCCGCGCCGCGGCGGCGGCATCCGGCCCCCCATCAACGGCACCGTCAGGCTCGCACCTCAGTATCGCTGGATGGCCCCTGAAGAGGAATTCTGGATCAAGCCAGGCAAGGACGTTCGCATCCGACTTCCCAACAGCACCGTGATCGCGATTCGCGCAGAGTAAGACTTGAGCCAGCCAGAGAAGATCGTCGCGAAGTCAATCGATCCGGCTGCGGCTGAGTCGCTGCGATGGCTTTTTCTCGCTGGGGTAATGTTTGCACCGTTCATTTTGACCGGATGTCTTGTGGCGATCCTTCCCGAGCAGATTCTCGGGGAACTACTGGGCCTCATCTGGCTGAGCAGCGTCGCGGCCGGAGCCTTCTGTATTTACCATCTGCCCATGAGCGGTGGATCTCGCGAACTACTCGCACTTTTCTATTTGCCTCTGATGGCGTGGCATCAGTTTTCTTTCATCCTGTCATTGTTGTCGCGTTGAGGTGACTCTTCACCGCTTTCGCGTAGCAGTCTTGGCAGAATTGCTCAGCGCCGCCGCCAGCACGTCGGCGATGGTCTTGGCGAAGATGAACTCGATCTCGCCGCGGGCACTTTCTGGAACGTCTTGCACATCCTTCTCGTTGGCCTTGGGAAGAATGACGCGGCGGATGCCGGCGGCGCGGGCGGCGAGCACCTTCTCCTTTACGCCGCCGATGGGCAGCACCAGGCCGGTGAGCGTGATCTCGCCGGTCATGGCAGTGTCGGGCCGGGCGGGAATGCCGCTGTAGAGCGAGGTGAGGGCCGTCGCCATGGCGACGCCGGCCGACGGGCCGTCCTTGGGCACGGCGCCGGCGGGAACGTGCACGTGCACGGCGGCATGCTTGAAGATTGCGGGATCGACGTTCAGTTCCTTGGCGTGCGACCACACATAGCTCTGGGCGGCGCGGGCCGACTCGCGCATCACGTCGCCGAGGCTGCCGGTGAGTCGAAAGCCACGGGCGCCGGGCAGCAACGTGGCTTCGACGTACAGAACCTCGCCGCCGCTCTCCGTCCAGGCCAGGCCGACGGCCACGCCTGGTGGCAACTTCTGTCGTGCCTTCTCCTGAAAGAAGCGCTCCGGGCCGAGCAATTCCGCCAGATCCTCTGGCCGGACGGTGACGGCATCGCTCTTTCCGTCGGCGAAGCGGATGGCGACCTTGCGGCCGAGCCTTCCGAGCGCCTGATCAAGTTGCCGCAACCCCGCCTCACGCGTGTAGCGCGTGACGACTTCCTTGATCGTCTCGTCCGGAATGGCAAACTGTGTGGCCGTAAGGCCGGAGTTCTTCAGCAAGCGCGGCACGAGATACCGTCGGGCAATCTCGACCTTCTCCTCCACCGTGTATCCGGCGAGGCGAAGAATCTCCATGCGATCCAGCAATGGGCGGGGAATCGTGTCCAGCGCGTTGGCGGTGGCAATGAAGAAGACACGCGACAAGTCGAAGGGCAGGTCCAGATAGTTATCGCGGAAGTTGGCGTTCTGCTCCGGGTCGAGGACTTCCAGCAGGGCGGACGCCGGATCGCCGCGAAAGTCGCGGCCCAGCTTGTCCACCTCGTCCAGCATCAGCAGCGGATTGTTGACTCCGGCCCGGCGGATGGCCTGCAGGATGCGGCCGGGCATGGCGCCGATGTAGGTACGGCGATGGCCGCGCAGCTCCGCCTCGTCGTGCATGCCGCCCAGGCTGGCGCGCTCGAAGGCGCGGCCCATGGACCGGGCAATCGATTGCCCCAGCGACGTCTTGCCCACGCCCGGCGGCCCGACGAGGCACAGGATCGGCGCCTTGGCGTTCGGGTTTAGCTGCAAGATCGCCAGATGCTCGAGAATCCGCGCCTTGATATCCTCGAGATCGAAGTGGTCCTCGTCGAGGATGCGGCGGGCGGCGGACAGGTCGAGCGACTCCGGCGACGTCTTCCGCCACGGCAACTCGAGGATGAACTCAACATATGTGCGGATGAGCTGAAAATCCGGCGCGGCCGGCGGCAAGCGCTCCAGCCGGCTCAGCTCGCGGTCGGTCTCCTTGCGGACCGCGTCGGGCAAGTCCGCTTCCGCCAGCCGCTTGCGGAGCAGCGCAACCTCGGCCTTCTCCGGCGTGTCCTCGCCCAGCTCTTCCTGGATGGCGCGCATTTGCTGGCGGAGCATGTAGTCGCGCTGCTCCTTGCTCATCTCCGTCTGGGCCCGGCTGGCGATCTTCTGTCGCAACTCCAGCACCTGGGTTTCATGAGCCAGAAAATCGTTCAAGCGCTGCAGGGCCTCCAGGCGCGATCCTGCTTCCAGCAGCGCTTGTTCCTTGGCGACGTCCAGCCCCAGCATCGAACCGACCAGGAAGACGAAGCGCAGCGGATCGCCGGCCTGGCTGACGAGCTGCGCGACGGAACCTTCCGCCTGTGCGACCTCCATGATCTTGCCGACCTGATCGACCACTGTGCGGAAGATCGCGTCCAGCTCGGCGCCTTCATCGGTCGGCAATGGCAGCACGCGCACTTCAGCTTCCAGATGTGGCTCCGTCCGCGTGAAGGACACGATCTCGACGCGTTCCATTCCCTGCACGAGAATATCGACCGTTTGCGGCGAACGGGCCATCTTCTTGATGACGGCGCGCGTGCCGACTCGGAACAAGTCGTCGGGCGTTGGCTCGTCCTTGGACGACTCCTTCTGCGCGACGACGAGGAGCGTCTTCTCCTCGTCGGCCAGCGCTGCCTCGACGGCAATCACCGAACTGGACCGCCCCACCGAGAGCGGCATGAAAAGATGCGGAAACAGCACCGTGTTCTTGATGGGCAAGACGGGCACAATTTGCTTGCTTGCAGTGGGGGCGAAGCGGGGATCATCCATTGGCGGTCCCCTCCGGCCCGCTGCCATCCCGGATGCGCACCAGCAACATGCCGTCCTTGTAATCGGCGCTTATGTCGGCCCGTTCCAGATCGCAAGGCAATCCCAGGGTCCGCTCGAAGTGGCTGTAGGCAATTTCCATCTGGTGACAGTGGCACTTTTCCTCGATCGACCAGTCGCGACGGCTGCCGCGGACGGTGAGCTGGCTGCCCTTGGCCGTGAGCTGAATCTCTTCGGCCTTCACGCCGGCAAGATCGAATTTGACTAGCCAGCCGTGCGCGGTGCGATACACATCCGCCGCCGGCCGCCACGCCGCCTCGCCGGACACGCCCGCTGCCTCCGGCATCAGCGCCTGCATCACGCGCAAGAGAAAGCTGTCCATGGTGTCATTCTACATGATCAACCTAAGGGTTTGAACGCAAGACGCCGAAACGCCATGCGATGTGTTTGGTGGTGGTGATCGCCGGAATACGTACCGACCGCGATGAGTATTCGTTGCCTTGCCACCCCCCTCTGAGAACCCCGGCAACGAATTCTCATCAAAGGCTTTCGCCGGAAAGCATTGCAGAGACGTTTCTTACGGCGACGTGGCTTGAGGCAGATTCGTTGCCGGTGGGGGGCGGGGACGACCAGCTTGCGCGCGGCGTCACATGTTTCCCAGTAATGTCGTTGGAAGAATGAACAGATCAATCCAGCGTCACCATCTCGTGGATGGAGCCGGTGACGGGCTTGAGTTGCCATGGCGTTTCGGGCGTCGCGATGCGGACGGGGATGCCGCTGGCTGGCGCGAACATGGTGGACGTGACTCGGCCGTTGATCTCGCTGCCCGGCAGCAGGTGAAACGTGAAGCGCTGCAGCATGACGGCCAGAGTGATCTTGAGCGTGATCAGGGCCATCGGCGCCCCCATGCACAGGCGGGCGCCGGCGCCGAACGGCAGGTACGCATATGGCGACGGCGCGATTGTCTGCCAGCGTTCCGGCAGGAACCGCTCCGGGTCCGGAAACAGGTCCGGCATGTGGTGCGTGATGTACTGGCTGAAGACGATGGGCGTGCCGCGGATGAGGTAGAACGGCCCCAGCTGAACCGGCTCCGGGTTGATCCGCTGCGAGTAAAACGACGCCGGCAGGATGCGCATGCTTTCCTTGATGACGTGATCGAGCATCGGCAACCGCGGAAAGTCGGCGAGCGTCGGAGCGCGCCCGTCGAGCTCGCGGCGCAGCTCGGCGACCAGTGCCGTCGTGATCTCGGGATGCTGCGCCAGCAGGAATGAGGTCCAGGCCAGCGTGTTGGCGGTGGTCAAGTAGCCGGCCGCAAACAAGATGGCCGTCTGACCAATGAGTTCCGTGTCGGTCACGCCGCTATCGGCGCGCTCGCGGGCCTGCAAGAGCAGCGAGGTGACATCCATCCCCGGCGGCATTTCGCGGCGACGGTCGATGAGCGTGCGGATCTCGGCCTCGAGTTCCTCCGCCATGTCGAGCAGGCAATCGTAGTACGAATCCATCTTCTTGTGCGGGACCACGGCGCCCAGGCCAAGCTCGTGGTTCATGGCCACCCAGCGTTCGGTGAGGTCGCCGATGTGCTCGATGAGTTCGGGCTCATCGACGCCGAGGAGAACCCGGCCGCTGACGCGTTGCATGAAGCGGGTGAGATCGCGGAACAGGTCGCGCTCCTGGCCGGCTTGCCAGCCGGCGACCATGTCCTCGGCAAGCAGCGCGAGCTGGTCGCGGTAGCCTTCCACGGCCCGCTTCTGGAAGGGGCCCTGCACGATGCGCCGCTGCGTCTTGTGCTCGTCGCCGTTCATGCTCAGGAGGGCGGCGGTGAGGCGGCGCTGGGCGGAGTTGCGCGAGCCGCGCAGCGAGAAGAAGCGAGCGTGGTAGGTCTCGGTATCGGAGAGCACTTCCTGATTGTAGTGTGGGCCGAAGATGAAGATGACGCGCTGACCGTCGGTTTCCTCCAGGGCGGCAATGTTGCCGTGGGCGCGATAGAGGGCGCGCATGCAGCGAAACGGATCGCGCGTGAGGTCGGGAATATGGCCGCGCGTGATCGGCAGCTCCCGTGCCGCCGGCGCAGCTGTCAACAAAGAGGCAGGCGCAGACGGGGTGGATGCCGACGTGGCTGGCACCGATCGGATGGGTGTCACCATCGACTCGCTTTATCCCAGAAGTCACATCACGGATGCTACGGGCGCGTCACTACACCCAGTCCCTTGGGATCGCAGGCTCCGATGGCGTGTGTATGTTATGACATCAGTATGTCATTGTCAACATGATGTCACAGTAAATATGCAGGCCCTTCCTCGGGGCGGCCTCGCTTCCGGACCAGGAAAAGCCTCAGGTCGCGTCTGGTTCCGCTGCTTTCCTGTCACGGTACGCGTCCTCGAGCTTGTAGGCGGCAAGCTTCTTGCGGACGGTGGCGCGGTTGAGGCCTAGCCATTGCGCGGCTGTCCAGCGGTTGCCCTGGAGACGGCGCATGACCTCTTCCAGCAGCGCCGGCTCGATGCAGCCGAGCAGTTCCTGATACAGGTGCGCCGGCGGCTCCGGACCGGCATTCTGCACCCGGTCGGCCAGCCAGCGAATGACGGCGTCGGAAAGCTGCTTCCCGGGCGAAAGCGGGCCATGCGCGCTGGCGGCCGGAAAATGCTCCGGTAAAAGCGGCCCGCCGCGTGCCAGGATCACGGCGTGCTCCAGGGCGTTGCGCAGCTCGCGCACGTTGCCCAGCCACGGCTGCTGAACCAGGAATGTCGCCGTCGCCGGCAACAGCGGCAGACAGCGCGGATCGAAGCGCCGTAGGAAGTGATCCGACAGCGGCAGCACATCCTCGCGGCGCTCGCGCAGCGGCGGCAGATGAATCTGAAAAACGTTCAGGCGGAAGAAAAGGTCGTGGCGGAAAGCCCCCTCGGCGACGCGGCGGTCCAGGTCCTGATGTGTAGCTGCCAGGATGCGGATGTTGAGCGGCTGCGACTGGTTCGCACCCACCGGCAGAATCTCGTTGTGCTCCAGCACGCGCAGCAGTTTCACCTGCACTTGCAGCGGAATGTCCGCCAGCTCGTCCAGGAAGATGGTGCCGCCGTCGGCGAGTGAGAGCAGCCCCGGCCGGGGCTGGTTGGCTCCGGTGAAAGCGCCGCGCACGTGCCCGAACAGTTCACTCTCCACCAGGCTGGGATTGAGCGCAGCGATATGGGCCGGCAGAAACGGTCGATCGCGACGAGCGCTGTGCCGATGCACGGCACGCGCGACAAGCTCCTTGCCCGTGCCGCTCTCGCCCGTGATGAGCACACACGAGTCGCGCGCGGCCACGAGAGCGATTCGCTTGAAGACCGCCTGCATGGCGGGGCTGGTGCCGACGATTTCCTCCGGCCCTGTAACCGGCACCGGTTCACCGGCCTCCGCTTCAGAGACTCGCTCGCGCAGCGAGCGCCGCTGCAGGGCACGCGCGACACTCTCCAGCGCCTTGTCGAGATCGAACGGCTTGGTCAGGTAATCAAACGCGCCCCCTTCTACAGCGCGCACTGCCGTCTCCAGGTTGCCGAATGCCGTGGCGACGATGATCGGCGCGTCATCCGTGAGGTCGCGGAGCTTGCCGAGCGCGCTCAGGCCATCCAGTCCCGGCAAACGGACGTCGAGAACGATGGCGTCCGGCGTCTGCTGGCGTGCCTGAACAAACGCCTGCTCAGCCGACGGGGCCACGGCAACGCTATGCCCCTCGGCCGACAATGCCCGCTGCAATGTCCAGCAGACTGCCTCTTCATCGTCCACCACAAGTATGTGGTTCTTCTTCATGGCCTGGGTCGTCGAATCCCTGGAAGCAAGATTGCTGATGCGATTTCAATTCTACCAGGAAAAACTTGCGTGCCGGACGCAATCACATCAAGCTGCCGCGTTGGATTGACTCGAGGCGTAACCGTTCACGCCTTGGCCAGCAATGGTGCTGGTTTTCCAGCCATTTGGGCTTCGACGGCGGTTGTCAGCCATGCAAAAGCATTGTGTGACTGGCGACGACAGGTTTCG
>VGYC01000154.1 GCA_016873095.1 Planctomycetota bacterium
GACCATCACCGCCATGCGGTAAAACGGGCCTGCTTCGGCAGACCCATCATAGGCTCGACCGGAGCCTTTTATATTGACCTGCATCGGGGCACGCCTCGTCGGTCTGAGGCGAAGCCTCGCTAGCATTGGGCGTGAGCCGATGCGGACATTCCTTGCATAATGCGTGTACGATCCCGGTTTGAAGTTGCTCGCTGGCGGATCAGAACTGAATCGCTCCACAGCCTGAAGCTGGTCTTCGACCAATGCGTTCAGCGGTGCAATGTAGAGTGCTGTGGCGGATTGATCTTGGAGCAATTCATTCAGGACAGGCACCCAATAGCAAAGGCTCTTTCCACTGGCCGTCGCCGTTTCGATAACCACATCATTGCCGCCCAACCCAGCGTCGATGGCGGCGGCTTGATGTGACCATAAATCGCCGCCGTGAAGAACACGGTCGTAGAGGGCGGATCGAAGGTCGGGATGAAGCCTTGAGTCGGTGCGGAGCCGGGTATCGAACTTCGCTGGTGAAGGTTCTCGATCCCGTGTGGCTACTACCAAATCGGACAGAGTACCGGACAGTTTCTTCCAAGCGGTATCGAGTCGGAAATCATCGGCACCTTGGCCGACATGGGGCGTGTCGTTCAAACCTGCATCAACCAAATCCTGCTCGTCGTAGTCGGGCAACGGAGAATCGTCGCCATCAGATAGGCAATGCTGACAATACAAGCCGGGTTCAAGCGCCCGCTTTTCCTTGATCCAACCACCGGTAGCAAGCCCGTCCTTGAAGTTGCCCGTCAGGGGCCGTCCCGCACGCCCTTTACCATCTTTGGCGACTTGCCACAGTTGCTGTGCGGGTTGGCGATGCTTTCGACAGCGGAAAGAAATCATGGAATAGTCCCCGGCTTTGAGCGAGTGAAGCCACGTTACTTTCGTTTCCTCGTCGCATCCCTGCCTATCGTTCCCATCACTTTGTCCAGCATCTTGTCATCGCAATTGGCCAGCACCCCGAACACATCTGGTCGCTGAAGAACTCGCTTCCGTATTCGATCCGGCACTCTCTCGGCCAGCATCAAAAGTTCTTCGTCGTCGGCTTCAAGGGCATCTGCAAGCCGGTGGATCAAGGCGTCGCTGGGGTAGTCGCCAAAGTTCAACCGCTCGTTCTCGACACGGCTGAGGTAGGTGAACCCGACCTCGACTTTTTCCGCCAAAACCCGAAGGCTCCATCCCTTCGCCTTCCGTAACGCTCGAACCCTATCACCGAATTTCATCGAAGCGGCTCCCGCCGGGGCGGTACTGGTTGCTGATCGCATCCCGCTATCGTAGGATACTTGCACTCGACAGACAACATCCAGCCCCATGCGGGCGGCGACGAGGAAGGGAGCGATGACGGGCCAGACGACCACAACCGCAGCCGTCTCCGGCCCCGGCACCACCGGGAGCGGCGGCTTCGTGCTGTCCCCAGAGCAAGAAAAGGTCGTCAACCACCGTAGCGGGCATCTTCAGGTCATCGCCTGTGCCGGTGCCGGAAAGACCGAAGCCATCTCCCGTAGGGTTGCCTCCCTGATCGTTGAGGGAGCCGAGCCATCGCAGATCATCGCCTTCACGTTCACCGAACGGGCGGCGGAATCGCTCAAGGCCCGCATCACGAGAAGAGTTGCCGAGGCGAAGGGACCAGCCTTCCTCGACCGCCTCGGCCCGATGTTCGTCGGCACGATTCACGCCTACTGCCTTCGGATGCTTCAGGATCACGTCCCCGAATTCGGCAACTACGACATTTTGGACGAGAACCGACTGGCGGGCCTCTTGAGCCGGGAACACAAGCGGCTCGAACTCAGCAAGATCGGCAACCAGCACTGGCGACCGATCTTCGACTTCCTCCGCAACGCCGACGTTGTGGAGAACGAACTGATCGACGGCGACTTGATGAAGGGTACGCCGTTTGGAGACTGCTACCTCGCCTTCAAGCACACGCTTTACCGCTACCACTTCCTCACTTACGGCCTGCTCATCTCAGCAGCGGTGAAGGCGCTGGCCCGACCAGAAGTGGCCAGTCGAGTCCGCAAGAACCTGCGCAACCTGATCGTGGACGAGTATCAGGACATAAACCCTGCCCAAGAGAAGCTGATCGCTCTGCTCGCCCAGCCGCCCGTGGAACTGTGCGTCGTCGCTGACGATGACCAGTCGATTTACCAGTGGCGTGGTTCAGACGTGTCGAACATGCTCGACTTCCGCAAGCGGTACTCACCCGCCACGACGCTCACCCTCTCGGTCAACCGCCGCTGCCGTCCCAAGATCATCGCTTCGGCCAACTCGTTTGCACTTTCGATTTCTCCCCGCCTTGAAAAGAAAATGGAACCGCATCGTCAGCCGGGCGGTCCCGAAGTGCATGGCTGGGCCGCTGAAACCGATGAAGCAGAAGCGGTCACGATTGCCGACACCATCGAGCGCCTGCGGGGACAAGGTTTCCGGTACAAGGACATTGCCATCCTTTACCGCTCGGTTCGCACGGCATCCCCGCCCCTGATTGCAGAGTTCAAGAATAGGAACATCCCCTTCCGCTGTGCCGGACGCACGGGATTGTTCCTTCAACCCGAAGCATCGGCCCTTGGCAAGCTGTACGCCTTCCTCAGCGGCAACGAGTGGAAGAACGAACGATACGGCGAATCGCAGTCGGTGGACATAGACGACGTGGACCATGAGTTCGCTGCTGCCTTCAACGGCGGTGAGACGATCCCTGATCTTCGTCCCTACCTACAAGACTGGCAGGCGATGGTCAAGGACAACACGGCGCAAGTGAACCTTGTCCGTGATTACTACCGGCTGCTGCGGCTGGTGGGTGTCCACACCCTTGATCTGGACGCCCCGGCAGATTCTGCCCGTATGGGGACGCTCGCCCGCTTCTCCCAGATTCTCGCTGATTTTGAACACGTCACACGCCGGGCACGCTACGTTGACGAGCAAGGCCAGCAGGTCTTCCGTGGCGGTCAGGATCGGGGCATTTACTTTTACCAGCGACTCTACAACTACCTGCAATACTACGCTCTCGATGCCTACGAAGATTTCGAGGGGGAAGACACCTTCGATCTGGACGCCGTGGATATTCTCACGGTGCATCAATCAAAGGGGCTGGAATGGCCGGTTGTCTTTCTGCCGAGTTTGGTGGAAGGCCGGTTCCCGTCCCGATACGCCGGTCAGTCCCAAGATTGGCTCTTGCCCGACAGCGTGTTCCCGCCCGCCATTCGCAGGCGGTATGAAGGAAGCGAGACTGAGGAGCGCCGGCTCTTCTACGTCGCTCTGACTCGTGCCAAGGATGCCGTCTACCTCTCCCGCTTCCGGCGCAAGACGAACAAGTTCAAGCCGTCGCCGTTCCTCTTGGAGATTGTGGGGAAAGACCCTGATCTTGCCACGGAATTGCCGCTGCCGCCGACGTTCACGCCCTCAGCAGAATCGGGTGACGAACTCCCAACTGTCTCCTTCTCCGAGTTGGCTTCTTACGAAGGATGCCCTCTCAAGGACCGATTCAGTTCGTCGCTGGGGTTCCAGCCGCAACTCGTAGCAGAACTCGGCTACGGTCGTGCGATTCACCACATCCTGCGGCATGTGGCTGAAATCACGAAGGCCAAGCAAGCACTGCCGACCGTTGAGGACGTGGAAAAGATTTTCACCAAGGAGTTCTACCTCCCGTTCGCCAACAACGCTGCTTTCCACAACTTGCTGGATCGTGCAAGGTCGCTGGTCGGGAAGTATCTCTCCGATTACAGCGGCGAGTTGTTGCGGGTCTGGGAGACGGAGCGCCCCTTTGAGCTTCACCTTGAGAAAGGGACCGTCAATGGCCGGGCCGACGTGATCCTCGACCGGGAAGGCGGCGTCATCGGCAACTTGGGGATCGTGGACTACAAGACAGCGAACGACCCGAAGACCGACGATGTGTTCGCCTTCCAGTTGGCGATCTACGCCGCTGCCGGGAAGGGTGAGGGGCTGGACGTGAAAGCGGCTTACCTTCATGCGTTGAAGGAAAGCGTGAGGAAGAACGTGCCGGTGGACAACGTGGCCATCAGCGTCGCTCGTAAGCGGGCCGATACGTTGATTGAAGGGATCGTGGCAGGTGAGTTCCCGCCACGGCCAGAGGCTTCCAAGTGCCGAGCGTGCGACATGCGGGCGATTTGCAAGCACGCCCAATGCAGCAAGTACGACATTTGATGAGGCAGGGAAATGGCGAGCAAGCGGAAGATTTTGGAGGCCATGACCCGATCTGGCCTCTTGGACATTGCGAAACACTACGAAATCACAGGGCTGACGGCCCAGAGCAAAGCGAACATCGTGGACGCTCTGGCCGGAAGTCGAAAGGTACAACCCGATGAGTTCCTGACCCTGTTCAGCAGAGACGACCTGAAGGGACTCTGCCAAGCTCTCAGCCTCGATGAATCAGGTCGGGAGAAACAACTCCTGATCGACCGGCTGATGGGACTGGAAACAGGGAACAGCGACACACAGACAACGGCGAACAACACGAGGCAAGCGATGGCGAAGAAGAAGCCCAAGACGGACGTGGACGGCCTGAACGTCGAAGATTATCGGCATTCCGGGGCCAAGCGGAAGAACAACCCGCCCGCTAAGATCGCCGCCGAGGGCATGGTCCCGGTGATGCCGAAGATCGAGTATTCGTACAGTCCCCGCCGTCCGCCCGTCCTTCGCTTCGACACCAGCGGCAAGGCTGACAAGTTGCCAGAACTTCTTGAGAAGGCAACGAAGGGGCCGCTGACAAAAGATGAAGCCCAGGTTCTTGCGGAAGCACTGCGCACCCAGCAGCCGTGGTTGGAGTGGGCGGGGAAGCAGGAAGCGGAGTCGAAGGGCAACCTGGAGCATCCCGGCATCGTCCCGGTCTACGGCCTCGGCTGCCACACCGACGGCCGGCCCTACTACGCGATGCGCTTCATCAAGGGGGACAACCTCAAGGAAGCAATCCGGCAGTATCACGATCGGTCCGCGCCGGCGCGCGACCGGCCCTTGCTGCTGCGGCAGCTTCGGGCGAGGTTTGTCGCTGTTTGCAATGCGATCGCCTACGCCCATAGCCGGGGCGCCATCCATCGCGACCTGAAGCCGGGGAACATCATGCTCGGCAAGTACGGCGAGACGCTGGTGGTGGACTGGGGTCTGGCCAAGGTTGTTGGCCGCAGCGATGAGCCTCCGCCGGGCGATACCACCGAGTCCACACTGCATGTGCGTCTCGCCGGCAACAGCGACACACTGGGTACACAGCTTGGCCAGGCGATGGGCACGCCGGCGTACATGAGCCCCGAACAGGCGGCCGGCCGCGGCGACGTCGGCCCGGCCAGCGATATCTACAGCCTAGGCGCGACGCTGTATCACCTGCTGGTTGGCCGGCCGGCGTTCCAGGAGGCTGATATCAACGTGCTGCTTGCCAAGGTGCGCGAAGGCGATTTCCCCCCGCCGCGCAAGCTGCATCGCGACGTACCCCGGCCGCTGGAGTCCATCTGTCTCAAGGCCATGGCCACCAGACCGGAAGATCGCTACACATCGGCGCTGGCGCTGGCGGCCGATATCGAGCACTGGCTGGGCGACGAGGCCGTGAGCGCGCATCGCGAGACGGTCCTGGCGCGCGCCGGGCGCTGGCTGAGGCGACATCGGGCCCGGGCGGCATCGGCGGCGATCATCCTTGTCGTCTGTGCCGTGGCCTTGTCCGTCAGCACCATCCTTATCGGCCTGGAACAGCTTGAGACCGAGAAGGCCCGTAAGCGCGCCGAGCACAATTTTCTCGAAGCCAGGAAGCAAGGCGCTCGCGCCGAGACGAACCTGCAAGCCGCCGAGAAGCAACGTCGTCGCGCCGAAACAAACTTCAAGGAAGCGCAGAGCGAGCGGCAGCGGGCCGAGGAGCAGGCGGCTGCGGCCCGCGCCCAGAAAAAGCTCGCCGACGCAAGCGCCGCTCGTGCCCTGCTGTTGAAGAATCTCGCCGAGCAGCACGGCGAGCAAGCGCGGCTCAACTTCCAGAAAGCCCGCGACGCCGTCGATCAGATGCTGGCGGAGACCGACAAGAGTCTGCCGCGCGGCGCCGACATGCAGCCCATTCGCCGCAAGATTCTGGAGAAGGCCCTGACGTTCTACCAGGGCTTCCGCAAGGAGAAGAGCGATGACCCGGAAGTCCGGCAGAATGCCGGGCAGGCACATGCGCGCCTTGCCGACATTTATCAACGGCTCGGCGAAGAAAAACTGGCCCACGATAACTACGTCAGGGCGATCAGTCTCTTCCAGGGCCTGCTCGAGAAGTCGACCGATGCGCAGGTTCGCAAGGATCTGGCTCGTTGCCACAACAACCTGGGCACCTTGTTCTCCCGCCAGGACAAGGAGAAGGACGCGATCCAGGAATACGAGCGGTCGTTGGCTGTCATGGAAAAACTGGTGCGCGACTTTCCGGAGGAACCGGACCTCCAGGCCGAACTGGCCAACACGATCATCAACCTGGGCAATCGCCTGGCCGCCCTCGGAAAGGCCTCGGAGGCTCGTGTCCAGCATGACCGCGCCTTCGAGATCATCAGCGGGCTGACGCAGCGGAATCCGCATCGGCTCGACTATCAGCATGATCTTGCCGGACTCCACATCACGCAGGGGCAAGCGCTGGAGCGCGCCCGCAAGTCGCAGGCAGCCCATGACGCTTTTCGCAGCGCGCACGCTGTGCTTGTCCGGCTGCTCAAGGCCCGGCCCGGCGATCCAGACCTGCGCCGCGACCTGGCCACGGCCCACTATGGTATGGGGATCCAGCTCGCCAACCTGAAGAAGGGCCAGCAGGCCTACGACGAATATCAAAAGGCACTGGCGATTCGCCAGAAGCTAACCGACGAATTCCCGCGCGACTTCGTGTACCAGACAGACCTGGCCAACAGCCATCACATCCTTGGCTTGCGCCTGAGCCGCATGGATCGACCGGCAGATGCCGAGAAGTCGTACCGCACCGCGCTGGCTCTCCGCCAGAAGCTGGTCGCAGAATTTCCCAAGCGTCCGCTGCATCAACGCCAGCTGGCCGAGACGCTGGTCGAGCTGGGTGCCTTGCTCGAGAGGCAGGGACTGAACACCGCGGCCAGGGAAAGCTACCGCCAGGCGCTGGCCACCTTGCTGACCAGCAAGGGCCACGCCGTGCTGGCCCGAGCCGCCGCGAGCCTGCCGCGACTCATGCCGTCGTCCTGGCAGGATCACCTGGAAGCGGCCTGCTGCTTTGCCCGCTGCGCTGACTTCACCAAGACCGACGATCGCCTGTCAGCCGAGCGAAAGGCCGGCCTGGCACGCGCCTACGCCGACCAGGCCATCCGCTTTCTCCAGCAGGCCGTTGACAACGGCTTGACCAACCCGCTGCTCCTTGACGATCCACGCTTGCAATCTCTGCGCACCCGGTCCGACTTTGGCATGATCGTCACGCGCCTGAAGAACAAACTATGACGCTTACTTGCGATCGAGGCTGGCGAGATGGCGGTCCATGGCGTCGTCGAGGGATAGGAAGGCGGCAGCCAGGCAGGGACGCAGCGGTCCAGGTCGGGGATTCGTCCGTAATTCGTGGACATAGTCGAGCAGCACCTTGCGCGCCTGCGGCGTGCCGCGCAACATCAGGCTCACCCAGGCCCAGGCCTCGCGATACTCGGCAGAGGTCATTTGCTGGACCTCGCTGAGTTGCTCGAGCCGATCCAGATTGAAACGCGGAGCCTGGCTGCCGCGGCGAAGTTGCTCGAGATGCTGCTGGTTGACGCCATTCATACTCGCCGGCACTTCGAAGAACTCCGCCAGGCCCTCGTCGAGCCACAAGGGCACGTCCTTGAGGACGCTATGCAAAAGAGCATGCGTCAGTTCATGCCGTAGATCCTGCTGGATGCGATCGCCCCAGTAGGTGTACACGAGCAGGTCCTCGGCGTTGCCGAGCCGTCGAGGTTGCGCGACAAAGAATGCGCGCCGCCGCGGCAGGTTCGGATACTTCGCCTCCATGAACTTCTCGTACTTGTCACGGTCAGCGAACAGGTACACCTGGATGATGTTGTTCGACGGCGACAGCCGCAACTCCTTGTAGACCTGGTCGCGCAAGCCGGCCAGATCCTTCAAAACCGGGGAATTGCGGGGGATATCGAAGTCAGCAAGGAAGACGTACGGTGCCAGCCGGTGCGAGTATTTCCCCGGCGTGCCGGCGGTTGTGTCCTTGTCCGGACGATCGCCGGGCGTGGGCCGAAGTTGCAGCAGGTTGCAGCCACCCAGCAAGGCAATCAGGAACACACCAGAAGCCCGCAGCAGGAGCAGGCCTGCCGGACGATGCAACGGGTTTTGCGAGATCGGCCGGCCCATGGCTCCCCTCGTCGGCCGACCTTTCCTCGCCGGCCTGGCTTGCCCGGCCTCGGCGGTGCTGAGCACGACCTGGCCGGGATGGGAAGTATAAGCCTGGCCGGGAATTATGCAACCCCGTGATTGCGACGTTCCATCAATCCAGTAGACTGGACCTGGCCAACCACAGCGATATTCGCACATGCCGGGCAAGATTATCCTAACCACTGGGCGCCTCATCCTTCGCGAGTTCGACGAGGACGACGCGGCGGCATTTCTCATCCTCGGCAGCGACCCGGCCATCACTCGCTACACCGGCGACGGCGGCCTGCGCGATGTCGCGCAGGCCCGCGAGGAACTTCGGACTCGCCCCCTGGCCGACTACCGCCAGCACGGCTTCGGCCGCTGGGCCTGCGTGGACCGCGACTCGGACGATGTCATTGGCTTCGCCGGGCTGAAGTATCTTGACGAGCTGCGCGAAGTGGACATCGGCTACCGCTTGTTGCCCAGTTACTGGGGCAAGGGTCTGGCGACCGAGGCCGGCCGCGCCATCATCGACTACGGCTTCGAGCAGTTGCATCTGACGCAGATCATCGGCCTGGTCGAACCGGACAACATCGCCTCCATCCGCGTCCTGCAAAAACTCGGCCTGACGCACACCGGACCAATAATCTATCGAAGCCAAACCGTGAACCGATACTTGCTGAAAACGAACACCGAACACTGAAAACATGATCACCACCATTGAAGCCGTCCCCATTCACGGCGACATTCATCGCGACCTGGCCATCATCAGCTCGCTGGGCGAGCATTTGCGCGGCCAGTACGTCCTGGTGCGCGTCCACGATTCGGATGGCCGGGTCGGGCTAGGCGAAGCCAGCGTCACCAGCGTCTGGAGCGGCGAAACGCAGGCGGGAACCATCGCCCTCATCGAGCAGGTGCTCGCACCCATTGTCATCGGAGCCGATCCCTTCGATCTGGAATGGATCGGCCGGCAGATGGACCGGGCCGCGTTCGGCAACAGCTTCGCCAAGGCCGCCATCGAGATGGCACTGCTTGACCTCCAGGGGCAAGCTCTCGGTGTCCCCATCTACAAACTACTCGGCGGCATGGCGATCCGGGAGCGTGAGCGATCGGAGGACCCCGGCATTCGCCTGAAGTTCGTCGTCGGCGCCGTCGAGGCGGAACTGGCAGCGCAGCGAGCCCTGCGCATGGTCAAGCAGGGCTGGAAGTCAATCAAGGTCAAGATCGGCCGGCATGAGCATCCACGCATCGATATTGAGCGGCTGCACGCCGTCCGCGACGCCATCGGCGCCGACACGTGGCTGTCGGTCGATGCCAACGGCGGCTACACGGTCGAGCAGGCCGTCTGGGTCGCGCCGCGTCTGGAGAAGCTGAACGTCGCGCTCTTCGAGCAGCCGACGCGGCGCGGCGATCATGCGGCTATGGCCGAGGTCCGGCGGCGCAGCGGCATCCCCATCATGGCCGACGAGAGTGTGTTCACGCCGCAGGACGCGCTGGAAGTGATTCGCCATCACGCGGCCGACGTGCTGAGCCTGTACCCCGGCAAGCACGGCGGCATTCGCGTCACGCAGCACATCGCCAAGCTGGCGGAGGCGGCCGGCATCCCCTGCACCATCGGCAGCAACCTGGAGCGCGAGGTCGCCACCGCCGCCATGGCTCACGTCACCGCCTGCACTGCCAACATCCACTGCGAACGCTTCCCTGGCGACCTGATCGGGCCCATCTACTATGAAAAACCGCTTTCCATCAAGCCCCTGCGCTACCAGGCCGATCGGCTGTGGGTGCCGCAAGGGGCGGGGCTGGGCGTTACGGTCTAGTCGCGGAGCTTGCTCGGATTCTCCGGGTAGGTGCCCGTCGTGATTCAACGCCGCAGCGTGACTACAACGTATCGGCAGTATCTTTCCAGCCGCGGCACACGCGCGAGCAACTGGCGATCACACCAGTCCAGTCCAGACAGCAGACGTGAATTCTTGAGGACGCGCCGGGCCATGCCCAGAAGCTGGCAGCCTTGAATCTCCACGCCGGCGAAGATCGCGCGCAACTGGCGCACGTGCATCTGGTCAAGCGGCTGCTCGTCCGGAGTTCGCCCCTTCTCCGGGTACGGCAACGACCGCCGTGCCCAGTTGAGCAACGCATTCTCGCCCCATGGCTCGCAGAAGACGGCAACGCCGCCGGGACGCAGCACGCGCCGCAACTCTGGCCCTGCCGTCGCCAGATCCAGATGATGCAATATCGCGCTACCCCAGATCGCCTCGAATGCCTGATCGGCGAAGGGCAGACGTTCGCCGTCGGCCCTCACGAAGTCGATGGCAACGTGGTTTTGCCGGGCCCGGTTGCGTGCTTCATCGAGATAGCCGTGCGACAGGTCAAAGGCCGTGACGCGCGCTCCGCGGCGCGCCAGCACGACGGCGGCCATGCCGTGCCCGCAGCCGAAGTCCAGCACCGGCCGGCCGCTCACGTTGCCGAGTCGCGCCAACGCCGGGCGCACCCACGTTTCGTGGTCCAGATAGGTATCGTCGTCGAATGCAAGCGACCGGCCGCGGCGCCGCTGATCTGTAGCGCGCTCCCAAGCTTGCCGATCGTGAAAAACCTGCTCCCTTCGCCAGCGCTCCATCGCTTCACCTCGTGGACCAGGATAAACCAGGATCGGCCAGGATGGCAAGTCAAGTCGCGCCAGCGGGCAGCACGGGCGGCACAGTCCGCGTGCCGCGCTGCGCGCTAGCTCTCTCGCTGCTATAATGTCGGGCGGGCCGTTTCCTTCAATTCAAGGGCCATGACATGAAACTCTTCATCCGTATGTTGCTGCTCGCGTTGCTGGGTGCCGGACTGGCGTTAACCGAATTGATCTCCGACGACAAGGCGCCAGAGGTTATCACCAACCGGCCCAAGGTCGCCGGCAAGTTGCGGCTCAAGATGCGCGAGCGCAAGGAGATCGCCCCAGGTTCGAAGCAATTCCAGGCTCGTGAGCGTGTCGCCGACTGGGAAGTTTCCGAGACGGCGATCATCATCTGCGACATGTGGGACGACCACTATTGCAAGAGCGCGGCCCAGCGTGTGAAAGACATGACGCCGCGCATGAACCAGGTGTTGACCGCTGCCCGCAGTCACGGCGTCATGATCATCCATGCCCCCAGCGGCACGGTCAAGGAGTACGCGGCCACGCCTTATCGCAAGCGCATGGAGCAGGCGAAGCAAGCTAAGCCGCCCGTGCCCATCGCCGGCTGGTGCTATCTCGACCCGGCCAGGGAACCGGAGATCCCGGTGGATGTCTCCAAGTGCTCGTGCGACGATCCGGTGGTCGGCCCGGCCGTGCGCCGTTTCAGCCGGCAGCATCCGGCGCTCGATATCATCGGCTACGACGGCATCAGCGACAGCGGACCGGAGATTTACAACTTCTGCGCGCAGGAAGGCATCAAGAATATCGTCCTCATGGGTGTGCACACCAACATGTGCGTGCTCGGCCGGCCGTTCGGCATCCGGCAGATGGTCAAGCTCGGCAAGAACGTCGTCCTGGCCCGCGATCTCACCGACGCCATGTACGACCCGCGGCAACCACCCTACGTCAGCCACGCCCGCGGCACCGAGATGGTCGTCGAGCACATCGAGAAGCATTGGTGCCCGTCCATCCTCGGCGAGGACTTGACGCGCGTCATCGAAGGATCGGCAGATTCGTCGGCAAACCGAAAAGGCAGATGAGAGCCAGATTCGCCACCTCGCCGGAAATCGTCCGACGTCATGGCGAGCCTTCTGCCTCCTCGAACGGCGTGATGAGCACCTTGACCTTGAAAGTCTGGTGGCAGCGATTGCAAGCATTGGCGACATCCACGAAACCGGCGCGGCTGGCGGCGTAGTCGCGCTTGCCGGCCGCCTGGGCTAGCCTGGCCGCCGTCGAGCGCAAATCCATCGCCCTCTCGAACCAGGCTGACTCGCCTTCGTTGCGCGGCGGCCGGAGCATGAGCAAATTGGCCGTCTCGGCGAGCAGCAATGCCTGACCGCGGGCAAAGGTCCAGGCCTGGTCCTCGGTGGGCTTTTGCTTCAAATGGCGTTCCAGACCGCGGAAGTTGGCGTGCGCCAGTCCTTCCATCAGCAGCTTGGTTTCGGCGATCGGCACCAGCTTGGGGACTACCTTGCGGCCGCCCTGCGACGCCGCCGGCGCGCTCCATGACAGCCAGCCGGCGGCCAACGATCCGATCAAAAATAGCATCCGGCACGGCTTTCTCATGTTGGCTCTCCCGCAGCCTTGGGGCAGGCAACTGGAATCTGCACCTGAACCTGGTCGTCCACGATGCGCACCGGATAACAGCCGATCTTGATGCGCGGATTGTCGGCCCAGGCGCCGTCGGCGAGCCGAAACCGCCAGGCATGCCAGGGGCAGGTGACGATCCCCTCCTCGACGTGCCCGCCGGACAGCGACGCGCCCATGTGCGGGCACACATCGTCGATCGCGAAGAAATCGCCGTTCCGGCGGAACACGGCGACGAGCTTGGTCCCCACCGCGACAGTCTGGCCCTCGCCTTCCACGACGTCGCCGACCTTGCAAACCGTCCGAAACTCGCTCACGCTGATTCTCTCTTTCTTCGATTCGTCCTTGGTATCCGTGCCATCCATCGTTTCTATTCTATCAAGGATGGCATGTCACAAGGAAAGGACGCGGGCCATGCTTGAAATCGAAATGAAGTTTCCGGTAACGGATCTCGCCGCTGTCGTGGCACGGCTGGTTGAACTGGGCGCCAGACCTGGAGCGACCCGCGAAGAGGCAGATCATTACTTCAACGCCCCGCACCGGGATTTTGCGCAGACGGATGAGGCCCTGCGCATCCGCCGCATCGGCACGAGCAACCGGGTGACATACAAGGGCCCGCGCCGACCCGGGCCGGACAAGACCCGCAGCGAGATCGAAGTGGCCCTGGGCGACGGCGACGAGACCTTTGCCGATTTCGCGCGGATACTCACTTCGCTGGGGTTTCGCGCCGTGGCCGTGGTGTCCAAGCGCCGGGCCGGCTACGAATTGCATCGCGACGGCTTCGACATGGAAGCCTGCCTGGACGAGGTTGACGGCGTCGGCCGATTTGTCGAGCTCGAGATCCTGGCACCCGAAGAAGCGCTCGACAAGGCGCGTGCAGTCTTGCAAGATGTCGCCCACGCCCTGAAGCTGGTCGATTCGGAACGGCGTTCGTATCTGGAAATGCTGCTGCTTGCGTCGGCACGGTAAGGCACGGTAAGGCACGGTGCGATGCGCGTCGGACAAGCGAGTCGCTGGTCCGAACTGCCCTACTCGCACACTGCAATGCACGGCCAACCGAACGTTTCCGCAACGGCGGGATTGGTGACCTTGCCTTTATGAATGTTCACGCCGTGAGCCAGGGCCGGATTGTCGCGCACCGCCTTGTCGTAGCCCTTGCGTGCCAGTTGGAGCACATATGCCAGCGTGACATTGGTGAGCGCGTAGGTGCTGGTGCGGCCGACGGCGCCGGGCATGTTGGTCACGCAGTAGTGCACGACATCGTCGATGATGTACGTCGGCTTGCTGTGAGTCGTGGGCCGCGAGGTTTCTACGCAACCGCCCTGGTCAATGGCCACGTCGATGATGACGGCCCGCCGCGGCATGCGCTTGATGTCGTCGGCCCGCACCAGGAACGGCGCCCTGGCGCCGGGAATCAGCACCGCGCCGATGAGCAGATCCGCCCGCGACAAGCTATCCAGGATATTGTGGCGATCGCTGAACAGCGCCGTGACATTGGGCGGCATGACATCATCGAGATAGCGGAGGCGATCGAGGTTGATGTCGAGGATCACGACATTGGCACCCAGGCCGGCGGCCACCTTGGCCGCATTGGCCCCGACGACGCCGGCGCCCAGGATGACGACATTCGCGGGCAGCACCCCCGGCACGCCGCCGAGCAAGATGCCACGCCCCTCGAACGGCCTTTCCAGGAACTTGGCCCCTTCCTGGATGCTCATGCGGCCGGCGACCTCGCTCATCGGCGTCAACAGCGGTAACGTGCCGCGAGCGTCCCGGATCGTCTCGTAGGCGATGGCCGTGATGCCGGACTGCAACACCGCCTCGGTCAAGGCTCGGTCGGCGGCGAAGTGAAAGTAGGTGAAAACAATCTGCCCGGCTTTCAGCAACGGCCATTCAGCGGGTAGTGGTTCCTTGACCTTCACTACCAGGTCGGCACGCCTCCAGATGTCCTCGGTGCGTTCCACGATCTCGGCGCCGTTGACGGCATAGTTCTCGTCGTCGATGCCGCTGCCATGTCCGGCCCCGGACTGAATCAACACCGTGTGTCCCGCCCGGGTCAACTCCTCGACGCCGACCGGAATCATCGCCACCCGGTATTCGTCCGTCTTGATCTCGCGCGGCACGCCGATGACGTATTTGTTCTTGATCATCGCGATCCCTGACTCCTGACTGCTGCCTACTGAACCCAACCATTCTGCTCTGGCTGACGTACAGGAACAAGGTCAATGTTTGTGCCCTTTCCTCCCGGCGGCGTAATACTTAAAAAAGCCTCTCGGGAGAGGAGTCGCCCCACTTTTCATGGAGTATGACACATGACGCGAATCGCGAGTGCAGCATTGTTGCTGGGTGCCATGGCCATCCCGGCAGGACAGTTCGTCCTGGCCCAGGACAAGCTGCCGGTGGTCGAGATGGACACGTCCATGGGGAAGATCAAGATCGAACTGGACATCAAGAAAGCACCGATCACCGTCAAGAACTTCCTCGCCTACGTTGACGACCAGCACTACGACGGCGTCATCTTCCATCGCGTGATTCCGAACTTCATGATCCAGGGAGGCGGCTTCGTTCCCGGCATGAAGGAGAAGAAGACGCGCGACCCCATCAAGAACGAATCGGGCAACGGGCTGCGCAACAAGCGCGGCACGATTGCCATGGCGCGGACCAATCAGCCGGACAGCGCCTCGGCCCAGTTCTTCATCAATGTCAAGGATAATTCCTTCCTGGACAAGGAAAACGCACGGGACAAGGTCGGCTACGCCGTCTTCGGCCGCGTCATCGACGGGATGGATGTGGTGGACAAGATCCGCGCCGTCGAAACTGGTGAGCGCGGCGGCCACGAAGACGTTCCGGTCAAGGACGTGGTCATCCGTTCGGTGAAGCTGGTGAAGTGACTCTTCTTTGACTGAGGACGGAACATGAGGATCTCTGTGCTGGCCGCTGCATCAGTGGCCGGGTTCGTACTGGTTCTGGCGGGCGGCTGCAAACCATCAGAAGACGGTGCCGTCAACCAGCAAAAGGTTGCGTTGGAGGCTCTGGCGGCTGATCTCGCCAAGGCCGAGGATCTCGACGGCATCAAGAATGCCATGGGGCAATTCGCCAAGCGGCGCGCCGCCATCATCGAGACCGTTCGTACCATGCCCAAGGAGCGCATCAAGGATTTCGTGGACCGCATGGAGAGCGCTTCCCAGCTCAGCCAGGACAAGGTGGCGGAAGCCATGAAGGAGGCGCACGAAAGACTGCTCAAGGGCAAGAAACATCCGCAAGTTCTCGTCGAGACCTCCATGGGGCCGCTGAAGATCGAACTCTATGAAGCGCTGGCGCCGGTCACCGTCAAGAACTTTCTGAAATACGTCGATGACAAGCACTATGACGGTACGATCTTTCATCGCGTCATTTCAGATTTCATGGTGCAAGGCGGCGGTTTCGAGCCAAGCATGCGTGAGAAACCAAGCGGCAAGCCGATCATCAACGAATCCTACAACGGCTTGCAGAATGACACCGGCACGGTGGCCATGGCCCGAACGTCGAAACCCGACAGCGCCACCGCTCAGTTCTTTATCAATGTCAAGAATAATGGCTTCCTCAATCGTGCCGCCAGCATGGACGGCGTCGGCTATGCCGTCTTCGGTAAAGTCATCGAGGGCATGGACGTGGTGGACAAGATTCGTCTCGTGGAAACTGCCACCGTGGCCGGGCACGACGACGTGCCCGTCAAGGCGGTTACCATCGTTTCAATTCGTCGCATCGACAAGAAATAGTCGCCGTTGGGGGGGGAACACGATGGCTATCAAGCACGCGTTGTGGCTGCTCGCGACCATGGTCGTCGCCGGCTTCGGCCTGAGTGTCAATGGCCAGCAACCCGTCAAGGGACCTGTATTCCCGCCCATCAATCCCGCCGTGGCCCGACTGGACCAGACAATTGGCGGTCTGGACGGTCCCGGCTTTGCCATCGCCTACGGCGAGGACATGGATTTGCTGGTCGCCGCCTGCGACACCGGCACGATCCAGGGCTGGAAGAAGGACGTGCTGCTGGGCATCCGCAATGGCACCGGCTCGGCCAACAAGCTTCGCGGCCACGAGGGACCAGTGCTCTCCCTTGCCTGGAACGGCGGCAAGGTCCTTGCATCCGTCGGCGCCGACAAGAAAATCCTGTTCTGGTCGCCGCTCGAAGGAGTTATCAGCAAGACCATTACCAGCGAGCATCCAATCAATGCCATCGCCATGGACCCCGATGGCAAGCTGCTGGCCGGGGGCGGTGAAGACTACTTTGTCCATCTTTGGGACATCGAGGCCGCCAAACCAAAGGGCAAGCTTGCAGAACACGCCGAGTGGATTCTCGCCGTGACGTTCTCGCCGGACGGCAAGCAACTTGCATCGGGCGATTTCAAGGGCAAGGTATTGCTCTGGGACGTAACCGAGGGCAAGAAAATTCGCGAACTGACACCTCGCCCGATGCCGCCTCCCAAGGTTCCGCCAGATCCGGTTCGTGCCAGCGCCCTGGCCTTTGCGCCGGATGGCAAGACCATCGCCATCGGCGCTGGTGACGGGGTTGTCCACCTTGTCAGCGTCGGCGACGGCAAACTCGTCCGCTCCATGCCCGGTCACTCCAGCGCCGTCACCGGGCTTGCCTTTCATCCGGGCGGAACCCTGCTCGTCTCCTCTAGCAGGGATCGCACCCTCCGCCTCTGGAACCCGCAGAACGGCGCCGCCGTCAAGACTCTTGAAGGCCACGAAGCCTGGGTCGAGGGTGTGGTCTTCACCAACCGCGGAACCCGCCTGGCTTCCGTCAGCGCCGACCAAACGGTTCGACTGTGGGATTTGACCGACCCGCCGAAGAAATGATGGGGCATGTGAATCCGCCTGGGTCTACTTTCGAAATCGCCGTCCTCCCTGGCGACGGCATCGGCATCGACGTCACCGCCGAGGCCGTCAAGGTGTTGCAAGCCACGCAGCGTCGCTTCGCTTCGTTCTCCCTCAATCTACGCAGTCACGAGTGCGGCGCGATCTGCTATCAAGAGACCGGCGACGATCTCCCTCCTTCCACGCTGGACGCCGTCCGTGCCGCCGACGCCGTGCTACTGGGCGCCATGGGCCATCCCGATATCCGCAAGCCGGACGGCACCGAACTGACGCCGCAAGTGACGCTGCGCGTGCTGCTTGATCTCTATGCCGGCGTGCGGCCGTCCAAGCTCTACCCGGGAGCACGCACGCCGCTGGCCGATGTCCGGCCAGGCAGCATCGATTTCGTCGTCCTGCGCGAGCAGACCGAGGGCCTGTTCGCCTCGCAGACGGGCGGCGTCGTGCTTGGCAATCAGGTGGCCACCGAAACGCTGGTGATGACGAGGCCCGGCGTCCGTCGCATTTGCGAATTCGCTTTCCAGCTCGCCCGTGATCGCCAGGCAAACCAGCAGCGGCCGCGCAAGGTCACCTGCGTCGATAAGGCCAACATCTTCAAGAGCTTCGCCTTCTTTCGCAAGATCTTCGACGAGGTGGCGAGCGACTACCAGGACATTCACGCAGAGCACGCCTACATCGACGCACAGGCCTTACACCTGGTGCAACGGCCGGGTCGATTCGACGTGCTGGTGACGGAGAACATGTTCGGCGACATCCTTTCAGACCTGGCGGCCGGGCTGATCGGCGGCATGGGCATGGCTCCGTCCGGCGACATTGGCGACCGTTATGCCGTCTTTCAGCCCGCGCACGGCACAGCACCCGACATCGCCGGCAAGGGCATCGCCAATCCCATCGCCGCCATACTGTCCGCCGCCATGATGCTCGACTGGCTAGGCAAGCGGCACCGGCACGCCGATCTCGTCAACGCCGGTCAGGCAATCGAGACATCGGTGATTCGCGTCCTGGAGGAAGGAAAGATCTTGCCGGTCGATCAGGGCGGCTCGGGCACAACGACACAACTCGGCGACGCGATTGCCGGAGTCGTCTCGCGAACATGAGGGAGAGCAAGCGGCTTGTAACTTCTCAATAACCCTGGGTAAACGTCGCGATGGATTGCATTGCGCCTGCGGGTTTTGCAAACGCGCACAGATATTGAGGCGCCCCCTTCACCCAGACCTATTGAGAAGTTACAGCGGCTTTGTAACCTATTCGGCAAGTCGATTCAAACTCCCAGCCAGGATTGCATCTTCCCGGCGATTGTCGGTATAATCATGAGGGTCGCCCAATAGAGGCCGCTCACGTGACCGCTTGCCTGGCGATAGCGATCCTTTCGTTCCCAGCCGTGGATGTTGCGCCTACCATCGAACTGGAGGCGAGCAATACTGTCTTGGTACGGGGTTCAAGTGGAATCGTTGAGCCCGGTTTTGTGTGAGTCTTCGGGCGGTGCGAAACAAGTTGCTTCTCTTCCCGCGGAACAGAGAAAGGCTAGCGGGGGTCCAGGGGGCGGCAATGAGCCCCCTGGTCGCCGGCATGGAGGCGGCGAAATTCGGACACGGATGTCCCATCGTCATGCCTCGCCGAACC
>VGYC01000155.1 GCA_016873095.1 Planctomycetota bacterium
CAGTCGCATTCAACAGCGCAATGCCGCCGAGAACTTTGCTTTGTTGCGAAAGATGGCCTTGAGCTTGCTCAAGCAGCATCCGCGCAAAGACAGCATCGCCCGCAAGCGCAAAGCCGCCGCCCTAAATGCAGATTTTCTCGCAGAAACGCTGGCCGGCGCAGCCAAGCTGGAGAGAATTTGACGATTTCGCCCTGGCATCAAGTGGTATTACTTCGTAAACATTTGCCGAGGGGGTGTATGTCTCTTTCTGGACTAATACTGGACGAATCTCTGGAAAAATTCCCGCCGGATAAGGCTCTGCCCCGGTCGTAAGAACCAGGCGGCGGCTCGGCAACTTGCCCTCCCGAAACCGAGCGGAGCGTGGACTTTACACCCTGCGGCGTAGAGTTCACGCTCCGCTTCCGCGAATTCGGCGCCGGAGCGGCCCCGCTTAGTAGCGATAAGTCTCCGGCTTGAACGGGCCTTCTACCTTGACGCCGATGTACTTGGCCTGCTCCTTGTTGAGCCTGGTCAGCTTGGCGCCGAGCTGGTCGAGGTGCAGCCGGGCCACTTCCTCGTCGAGCTCCTTGGGTTGCAGATACACCTGCTTCTTCAGCGACTTGCTGTCCTGCCAGAGGCGAATCTGGGCGAGGACCTGATTGCTGAAGGAGTTGGACATGACGAAGCTCGGATGCCCGGTGGCGCAGCCGAGGTTCACGAGCCGGCCCTTGGCGAGGATGATGATGCGCTTGCCATTCGGCCAAATTACGTGATCGACGGGGATCTTGGTCTGGATGGGCTCCCAGGTCAGGTTGTCCAGGCCGGCGATCTCGATCTCGCTATCGAAGTGGCCGATGTTGCAGACGATGGCGTTGTGCTTCATCTGGTCCATGTGCTGGCGGGTGATGACGTGGACGTTGCCGGTGCAGGTGACGAAGATGTCGCCCCACTTGCAGGCTTCGTCCATGGTCACGACCTGGAAGCCCTCCATGCAGGCTTGCAACGCGCAGATCGGATCGATCTCGGTGACGAAGACGGTGGCGCCCGAGCCGCGGAAGGCCTGGGCGCAACCCTTGCCCACGTCGCCGTAGCCGCAGACCACGGCCTTCTTGCCCGAAACCATGACGTCGGTGGCGCGCTTGATGCCGTCGATGAGGCTCTCGCGGCAGCCGTAGATGTTGTCGAACTTGCTCTTGGTGACGCAGTCGTTGACGTTGATGGCGGGGAACAGGAGCGTCCCCTCGGCGGCCATCTTGTTGAGCCGCTTCACGCCCGTAGTCGTCTCCTCGGACACGCCAAGGATGTTCCGGGCGATCTTGCTGTAAAAGTTCGGGCAATCGTCGAGCGTCTTCTTGATGGACAGGTAGACGACGGCCTCTTCCTCGTTCTCCGGCTTGCCGATGGCCTTGCGGTCTTTCTCAGCCTCGACGCCCTTGTGGACGAGCAGGGTGGCGTCGCCGCCGTCGTCAAGGATCAGATTGGGCGTGCCGCCGTCGCCCCACTTGAGAATGTTGTGCGTATACTCCCAATATTCTTCCAGGGACTCGCCCTTCTTGGCGAAGACGGGCGTGCCCTTGACGGCGATGGCCGCCGCCGCGTGGTCCTGCGTCGAGAAGATGTTGCAGCTCGCCCAGCGGATGTCGGCACCCAGGGCCTGCAAGGTTTCGATGAGCACCGCCGTCTGGATGGTCATGTGCAAGCTGCCGGCGATGCGCGCGCCCTTGAGAGGCTGCGTCTTGGCGTACTTGTTGCGGATGGCCATCAGGCCGGGCATCTCGTGCTCGGCGATGGTGATTTCCTTGCGGCCCCAATCGGCCAGCGATTCGTCGGCGACGATGTAATCCAGCTTGGCGGACAGGGACTTGACCTGGCTGGCCTTGCGCGGCGGGGCTTTCTTGGCGGTGACGGTCATTGATCTTCCTTTCCTGAGGGTCCGGTTCACACGTCCGGCCAGGACGTGGCCGGTCAACATTTTTCTTATCCAAATGCCCTGGTGCCGCCCACATGATAGGCAAAAGCGAGCAAATGGGGCAATGGGAAATCGACACCGGCACGATCCCCAGCGGGTTAACCGTAAACCGCCAGGGGTGTTAACTGATGTTCATCACGTGGGCCGCGTCATCAGCATCAGTCGCAGGAATATTACCAGAATCGTTCCCATAAAAATGAGCTGGACGAACGGACGCAGCGAGCTGCCGTTCACCGGAAAGCTCCAGACATTGCTGAAGAGCGTGAAGCGCGGCGGCGGCTCCGGCGGCTTCAGGAAGCGCGGATCGGGTGGGAACAGCGTGTCCGTCTTAGGGAGCGCGTCCGCATCGGCGACATGCGGCGCGGCGGCGGCAATCACGTCTTCGGCGGCGATGACGCGTTCCGCAAGTTGCTCAGACCTTGGGATGGACGCCTCGTCCGCGGCGAGAGCGTACGGTTTCTTGCGCGGGGCCCACTCGTCTTCTTCCTCTTCGACCGGCGCCGGCGGCGGGCCAGCCTTGAGCGCATGCGGACTAGGCAGTGTGCGCGGATCGCGGGCCGTGATGTGCGTCGATGGATCCGCCACCGCCTGGGCGTTCTCGTCTTCCTCGAAGACCTCCAGTTCCTCGTCGGGGACAGCCCACGGGTCGCTTGTCTTCGTCTTGACGCGCTTGCGCCGCTTCTTGCTGGTCGCCTTCTTGGGCGCGGCGCCCTGGCTGATGCACCAGGCCAGCCGGCCGAGCAGCCGGGCATGGATGAAGAACAACGAGACGCAGGCCGGCACGGCCACCGGCAGGATCAGGACGCTGCCGAACAGCCCAAAATACACCAGGGCCAATCCCGCCGCCAGCACCGGCCCGGAGAGGAGATAAAACAGCAAAAGGACGCCGGGGTGTCGAATGAGCCGCGCCAGCAGGGCGAAATGCAAGACCAGGATGCCCGAGCGCCCGCTCAGTGACGACAGCATGAAAATGGGAAAAAGCAGCCACAGAGCGGCGGCGACGGCCACGAACATCCCCAACGGTCCGTCGAGAAGTTGCGGCACGATGGCCATGACGCCAAACCAGCTTACTACCACGGGGCCGGCAACGACCCAGGCCAGGTAGAAGGGCTTCCAGATAAAGTCAGTGAACGATTCGTCCGGCCAGCGGACGTCGTCGCTGCCCGCCCCGGTGTCCTCGACGATCGCCAGGTAGCCGTGCGCCGCGTACGACAGCGTCAGCAGCCCAAAGATCACGACGGCGATCAGGGACGAGAAGAAGATCAAGAGTCCGCCGAGCGCTCCAGCCATGGCGATTTCCGTTGCAAGAATCTGCTGGTTCACGGCAAGCGCCGCCTTCACCTATCCTACCTAGCTTTCGCTCTGGAGTTTGCCGATTGTGCAGGGCCCGGCGACGATTTTGAAATGAATCACTCCGCTTCAAGTGGCGCTTGGGCACTTGCCGATGGGAATGTTGGGACGCTTTGTCCTTGACGAACCTGGGGGAAGGTTCCATGCAGGGAAGGGAATTCGGGCTGAAGCGACGTCCGTACCCGGCAACGCCGGATCGGGCCTACTATTATCCAGCCTCGACGCACGAACGCGCCCTCGACCGCCTCCTGCAAGCCATCCAGGACGACGACGGCTTCGCCGTCCTGACCGGCGACCCCGGCACCGGGAAAACACTCTTGTGCCACTGTCTGGTCGATCGCCTTGGCAACCACGGCGGCGAGGTTGATTGCGTTTTCCTGGTCAACGGTCATTTCGGCGATCGGCTCGGTCTGTTGCAAGCCATTCTTTTCGACCTGGGGTTGCCCTACGAGAACGCCGGCGAGCAAGTGCTGCGCTTGCGGCTGACGGAACGGTTGCTGCAGAATCGTGCGGCCGGGAAACGCACCATCTTGCTTGTCGATGAAGCCCAGCATCTTTCGGTCGACTTGCTCGAAGAGCTACGGCTGCTTGGCAACCTCGAGGCCGGCCACGGCAAAACGTTGCAGGTCGTCCTCGTGGGCCAGCCGAAGTTGCTCGAGACGCTGAAACGGGCGGAACTGAAAGCGCTCTGCCAGCGACTGGTCGTGCGTGCGCAACTGGATGCGCTGGGTGTCGAGGAGGGAATCGATTACTTGCTGCATCATGTGCGAGTCGCCGGAGGCAAGCCAGACGACCTGTGGGAAGAGCCGGCGCTGGAAATCCTGGCGCGTGGCGCTGCTGGCGTGCCGCGCCTGCTCAACCAGGTCGCCCATCATGCGCTGGCGCTGGCGCAGCAGGCGGAGATGACGCGCGTGGACGCGGAGGCCGCCCTCGAGGCGCTCGCCAACCTCGGCCTGGCCGGCGACGACATCGATGCGGAAAGCGCCGAATCGGTGACAGCCGACGCACGCCCGGCCATCGATCTCGATCTCGCAGACAACGAACCGGCCGGCGTTGTGCCCGGAGAAAGTCTCGGCTGCCGGCTGTTCGATTCGCCGCGATCGGCTTGACGCGAATTCTACGCGAACTTGACGCGAACTCAGACGATTCCAACGAGAGGCACGCGACGATGGGACGGATCCTCGACTCGCTGCGACAGGCGGAAAGCCCGCGGAACGGCCACGACAAGCCGGTCGCCGCGACGCCGGCTTCGCCGTCGGCCGCCGCGCCGACCTCGGCACTGCTGGCGGAGCAGTCCGTTCGCGAGGTCGAGGCCACGCCGGACGATGAGGAATACGCCTACATCGAGGTGGGCGCGCCCAACAAGAAGATCGACGGTTCTCCGGCGGTGCTCGCCGCCCCCGTCCCACGAAAGTCCGTGCCGATTGCCAACGTCGAACCACCTCAGGTTACGCAGAACGCAGCCACAAGCCGCGACTTGACGCTGGCCGTGGACTTTGAACCCTGGTCACCGCCTTTGCCGGCGCACGGCTTACCCGGCACTGAGATCATCTGCTATCACCAGCCGGAACATCCGGCGAGCAAGCAATACGTTGCGTTGCTGGAGCAGATGCTGACATCGTTGCCGCGCGAGAAGCCGCCCGTGGTGCTGATGGCGGGCCTGGCAAGTCAGTCGGGTACCAGCACGGTGTTGCTCAACCTGGCCTTCACTGCCTGCCTGAAGCACAAGCTGCGAGTTGCCATCGTCGATGCCAATCTGCGACAGCCGGTCCTGGCCGATCGCCTGTCAATCACCGCCAGCGTCGGCATGAACGACGTGCTGACCGGCGCCGCCGCGCTCGATGGCGGCCTCGGCAAGACGCTGTATCCGTTGCTGCACATTCTCCCCGGCAAGATGACCGCCAATCCCGCGGAGATCCTGGCGGCCGATGCGCTGCGCTGGCTGGGCCTGCGCTTGCGCGACCGCTTCGACCTCATTCTCATGGATGGGCCGCATCTCGGCGATTACCCGGAGCTACCGGCATTGCTGGCGGCCTGCGACGGCATGTTCCTGGTCATGAAGCACGATGCAGTGGACGCCGCCGACAAGCCCAGGCTCGCGAAGATCCTGTCACGCCTGGGTAGTTCTCTCAAGGGCCTCATCCACGCACGCTTGTTGTGATCTGGTAGCCGCAACTCAAATCCAGGGCTTCTGGCCGTCACGACCTCCCCACCATCAACCCCAGAAAGAACGCCATACCCAGTAGCAGCACCATCAGCACGCTCAGCACGGTCAGCTTGCCGGGCGTGAGAAAAATTCCCGGCGTGCGCGATGGCGCGGGACTCATGGGTAGCGATTCGATGTCGATGTAGGGCTGCGGCTGGGCGAACGGCGAAGGGTTCGGCAACGGTGGCAGCGGCGCCGGCGGAGCAGCGGCAGGCTGCGTGCCGAAAAGCTTTTCGATGTCGCTTCCCTCGAACAGGGCCGGGCCCCCTCCCGGTGGCGGCAATGGTTGCGCGCCGGCGCTGGATGGTTCCGGCACCGGCGACGGCACGATCACCTGCCCGGCGCACTTCGGACAGCGGATGATAGACCCTGCCTTCCGCCGGGCAATCCCCATCAGTTGATTGCAATACGCACAACGAAAGCGAATCGGCATGTCGCACCCTGTAAGCCGCTTGCACTGCACGTCTGAGCCTGGTTAATCCGCAAGCGGCTTACTTCATTGTGGCCTTTCGTGCCGCCATATGCAACTCTTACTTGACGACGGCGCTGAAACGGGGAAAAATAGAAGCTGCCATTTCAAGGCGGGGAAGAAACGAGGAGCAGTCAGCGATCAGGATTCGGCCAAGGCGACGTGCGTTACTGTGCTGCACCCGGCGCGTCGTCACTTCCGGCTGGAAACTGAACACTGATACTCAATCAGGAGATGGGTCATGAAACAGGCTCTCCGTGCGGGCATTCTTCCTCTTCTCTTGCTCGCGCTCGCCGGCCAGGCCAGCGCCACGATCATCGTCTTCAAGGACGGGTTCTTCATTCGCGGCAACGTCAAGCAACCCAAGGACCTGCTGCTCGATCCCAGCGGCGCCGCCCTTCCCGTCCCGCTGGCCGGAAGCCATTACTACATCGAGGATGCCGTCAGGCGCACCCTGTTCAGCCCACGCCAGGTCGCCCCCAACGGCCTCATCAAGGAAGAGCCCAACAAACTCATCCGTCTCAAGAAGCACGGCACTTCGCTCATCGGCGACAGCATCTTGCCCGGCTGGGAGTTCGAGTCAATGAGCGACTGGGACAAGCGCTGGGAGCGCAAGATCAGCGTCTACGTTCGCGATCGGGACAGCCGCTTCGATATCGTGCAGCGCATGACGCTGCTGACGCCGGAGTATTGCCGCGTCGATACCCTGCGGATCAACTGGGTGCCTTATTACTTCACCAAGGAGCTGGGTCCGGACACGCTGCGCAAGCTGCTCGAGAACCACTATGCCAGCGACAAGGATGCGAAGAGCCTCAATGCGGGCGAAAAACGCCTGGAGATCTTCCGGTTCCTTTATCAGGCCGGCTGGCTCGAGCACGCTGGCATGGAACTTGACGAGATCATGAAAGCGCACCCGGATGTGAAATCCCAGGCGCTGGACTACAAGGAAAAGCTCGACAAGCTCAAGGCCGGCCGGTTCGTCGACAATCTGGCGACCGCCATGAAGGCCGGCCAGTTCGTGGCCGTGGACAAGGCGCTGGGCTACTACCAGGAGGCCAAGCTTGCGCGGCAGGTGTCGCCCAAGCAGGTCCTGCAAGTACAGGAGATCAAGAACAAGCGGCAGGCAAGCACCGAGAAGGTCAAGTCCGCGCGCGAGTTGCTCAAGACCATCACTGCGCGGCTCGAAGAGGCAAAGCGCAAGTCATTCAGCGAGGCCATCGGCACGATCCTGGAGGAACTGCACGCCGATTCCGTGTCGCGGCTGGATACGTTCCAGGTCTACGCCCGCCAGCACGAGCGCGAGATCGCCGCGAAAAAGTGCAAGACCAGTCAGAGCGTCGAGGAGGTGGCGGCGCTGGCGATCTCCGGCTGGCTGCAAGGCGACTCCGTTGCCGAGCCGGATGTCAAGGCCGCGCAATCCCTTGTGCAGGCCCGCGCGCTGCTGGTCGAATGCCAGAAGATCGGCGACTCGACCTCGCGTCAACGCCTGGTCGATGCCTTCACCAAGAACCACAAGCTGGGAGTCGATGCCTTCGAGCGCATGATCCCGTTTCTGCCGCCGCCGGAACCGCCGGAGTCTGTGAGCATGGAACTGCAGAAGCTCACCATCAGCGAGGGACAAGCACGCGGCACGCCGTACCTGTTGCAGCTGCCACCCGAGTATCATCCCTCGCGTTCGTATCCGGTGCTGTTCCTATTGCATGCTGTCGGCGACAAGACCGAGCACATGCTGGCCCGGTTCCGAGAACTGGGTGCCCAGCATGGTTACATCCTCGTCGCTCCCACCTGGGGCAAGGGCCTGCGTTACTCATACCAGTACTCGCCCGACGAGCACGCCATCGTCACCGATTGCTTGCGCGAGCTGCGCCGCAATTACCAGGTGGATTCCGACCGGGTATTCCTGTTCGGCTTCCGGGCCGGCGGCACCATGGCGTTCGACGTGGGGCTGTCGCATCCGGACCTGTTCGCCGGCGTCGTCACCATGAGCGGCAACCCGACCGGCTTCGGGCATCGCTATGCCGCCAATGGCCAGTACCTGCCCTTTTATTGCATCGAAGGCGACATGAACGGCAACGGCCCCAAGGCGCATCGCGCGTTGTTCAAGGACTGGATCCGTGGCGGCTATCCTTCGCTGTGCGTGGAATACAAGGGTCGCGCCTCCGAATGGTATTCCGCCGAACTGCCCGTCATGTTCGAGTGGATGAACAAGAAAGTCCGAGCCAATCCGATGAAGGAACTGGGTCTGCCGCACTTGGGCGGCGGCAGGGGCGAGGAGTTTTGTACGCTGCGCTCCAGCGACAATTCATTCTACTGGCTCACGACCAGCGCCATTTCCGAGCGCTGTCAGGCGACCTATGCCGACCTGGGACGCAAGAACCCGCCGGTCAACCCGGCGACGCTCCATGCCAAGATCACCTTGCCGGAAAACGTCTCCGTCAAGAAGGACGGCGTCGTCAACAAGGCCGACATCTACAACCACATCAACCTGCGCACCCGCGGCGTCGAGCAGGTCACCATCTGGTTCGGCTCCAAGATGATTGACTTCACCAAGCCGGTGCAACTCCGTATCAACGGCTCAGCCGACCGCCGCCGCACCGTGCAGCCGAGCCTCCGTGTTCTCATCGATAACTTCTGCGAGCGCGGCGACCGGCAACGCCTGTATACGGCCAAGATCGATTTGAATCTGCGGTGAGGGAAACATCTCGGCACCGCACGCCATCTGAGTGCAGAGGCCCCGTCTCACCCCCGAGGATGAAACTGCCGGTGAATCGCCCTGAGCCGGTCGCGATCCACGTGGGTGTAGATCTGCGTGGTGCGGATGGAGGCGTGGCCGAGCAGCTCTTGCACGGTGCGCAGGTCGGCGCCTCCGGAGAGCAGGTGCGTCGCGAAGCTGTGCCGTAGCGTGTGCGGACTGACGCGCTCCGCTAGGCCGGCGCGGCGCGCGTATTTCTTCACCAATATCCAGAGCATCTCGCGTGTCAGCACCCGGCCGCCGCGGCTGACAAATACCCACGGCGAGTCGCTGCCGGCTCGCACCAGCAGCGGCCGTTGCTTCTCAAGGTACTGGCCGATCGCGTCCACCGCCGGACCGCCCAGCGGCACAATGCGCTGCTTCTTTCCCTTGCCCTCGCACTTGATGAACCTGGAATCAAGATGCAGGTCCATCATCTTCAGGCCGACGACCTCCGAGGCCCGGCTGCCCGTGGCATAGAGCGTCTCGAGCAGGGCGCGGTCGCGGAAGTAGAATCGCTCCTTCGGTTTTGGGGAGGCCAGCAATTTTTCCACGCTCCTGGGACTGAGCACTTGCGGGATCTTTTCCCACAGGCTCGGCGAGCTGAGCAGGTCCACGGTGGTACGCTCGACCCTCTCTTCCAGACGCAGGTAGCGGTAGAACATCTTGAGAGCGATCAGGTGGCGGGCGACGGACGACGGCGCCAGCTTCTCATCACGCAAGTGGGCGATGTAGCCGGTCAGCTGACGAATGGTCGGATTGAGATAATCGGGTAAGCTTTGCGCGGCCCAGAGGGCGAAGCGCTCCAGGTCGTGGCGATAGGCGACGACGGTGTTTTCCGCCAAGCCGCGCTCGGCCAGGAGGTAATGGCGAAAAGCCGACACATCCTCGGCAAGGGCGGCGGTTCGAGTGGACATGCCCGCCTCTTCGGCCCATGGCCCGCTGCCACTTGAATCAATTCAGCAATCTCTTCAACAGGACCGGATTGACCTGGCCGCGAAACCGCACCTTGCCGTCCACCACCACGACCGGCACGCACTCACCAAATTGCGTTACCAGCTCCGGGTCGGAATCGACGTCGATTGCTTCCAGCGAGAAGCCGTGCGATTCTTGCGCATCTTCCAGCAGCGTCCAGGCATCCTCGCAGAGATGACAGCCTGTGCGCGTGTATACAAGAAAGTGCATTCTGAGAGTCTCTTCTACTGGTTTACGTTTCGCGTTCGCACCGACTGAGCAACAGGCGTACTGCACTGTGCCGGTCTTCACCAGGTAGTCAGCGTTTCTGGCATTTGCTATCCTAATCGGAACGGAATTGAAATCGAGGAGAATTAATGCCTCCGCCGCGCGAGCAACCAGGGCCTGCCAATCGCAATCGCCGACGACCCGATACCATGCCCGGAGGCTGGCTGTGGCTGGTCATCCTGCTGGTGCTCGCAGGCTTTCTCTATTTCGCGTTAGGCTTTCCGTCGGCCGGCATCATTGACTACTCGCAGTTCATGAAACTCGCCAAGGAGGGCGCGTTCAAGCGCGTCGTTATCGTCGGCGACACGCGTGCCATCGGCGAACTGAACGACAAGGCCGAGGACAAGCTCGGCGAAGCAATCAAGCGGCAAGTCCGCAGCGGCCGTTTGGCCACCAGCATACCCGGCGGCGCTCAGGCCATTCCGAGAATGACCGCCGAACTGGATGGCAAGGTCGATTACCGCCAGGAGCAGGAACCGGGCACCTGGATCGGCCCGCTCATGATGTTGCTCCTGCCCGGCCTGATCCTGCTGGCAATCTTTTTCTTCTTCTTGCTGCCCCGCTTCCGCGATCCGCTGGGCGGCGGCTTCCTGGGCAATTACATCAAGAGCCCCGCGCGGCGTTACGAGAAAAACAAGAGCCGCGTCACCTTCGAGGACGTGGCCGACATGTCCGCCGCCAAGGGCGAATTGCAAGAGATTGTCGATTTTCTCAAGAGCCCGGAGAAATTCCAGCGCCTCGGAGCGCAGATTCCCAAGGGTGTACTGCTCATCGGCCCGCCGGGAACCGGCAAGACACTGCTGGCTCGAGCCGTCGCCGGCGAGGCGGGCGTGCCGTTCTTCAGCATCAGCGGCTCGGAGTTCATCCAGATGTTCGTCGGCGTCGGCGCCAGCCGCGTCCGTGACATGTTCAAGACCGCCAAGGAGAACGCTCCCTGTCTGCTGTTCATCGACGAGATCGACGCCGTCGGCCGCATGCGCGGCGCCGGCGTGGGCGGCGGCTCCGATGAACGCGAGCAGACCCTCAATCAGATCCTCAGCGAGATGGACGGCTTCCAGCCCAACGAGTCGGTGATAGTCATCGCCGCCACCAACCGCCCAGATGTGCTGGACTCGGCCCTGTTGCGTCCCGGCCGGTTCGATCGCCACGTCACCATCGATCGCCCCACCTGGCAAGGCCGGCTCGATATCCTCAAGGTCCATACTCGTAACAAGCCACTGGCGGACGACGTCAACCTGGAAGCGATCGCACGCAAGACGATTGGCATGACAGGCGCGGACCTGCGCAACCTCGCCAACGAGGCGGCCTTGCTGGCGACCCGGCACGACAAGAGTCGAATCGACCGCAACGACTTCGAGCGTGCCGCCGATCGCGTTCTCATGGGCCCGGCCCGAGAGGAGATCCTCACCGACGAGGCCAAGAAGCAAATCGCCTACCACGAGGCCGGACATGCCCTGGTTGCCTGGCTGGAGCCCGAAGTTGAGCCGCCGCAGAAGGTGACGGTCGTGCCGCGCGGCCGGGCCGGGGGCGTGACCTTCTTCGGCTTCGACGAGGACCGTCTGCACTACGGCGAGTCGTTCTTCAAGGCCGAGCTGGCGACGATGATGGGCGGCCGCGCCGCCGAACGCCTCGTCTATGGACAGATCTTCGCCGGCGCCGAACAGGACCTCAAGCAAGCCACCCGCCGGGCCCGCTATATGGTCACGCACTGGGGCATGAGCGACCGCCTCGGTCCCATGTCGTTTCGCATCGGCGAGGAGCATCTCTTTCTCGGCAAGGAAATTCAGGAAGCCAAGGACTTCAGCGAAGAGACCGCCTCGGTCATCGACGAGGAAGTGCAAAAGCTGCTCCGCGAGGCTGACCAGCGCGCCTATCAACAACTCGAGCGCCATCGCGACAAGCTCGAGCAGCTCGTCGAGGCCCTGCTGCAGAAGGAAGAACTGCACAAGGAGGAGATCGACGCCATCCTGGGCACGAGGCCGCCGCGCGTGGGGACCAATCACAGCGAGGCGATCGTGGCCAGCCGGCCGGCGCCAGCGGTGCAACCGGCGTGAGCAATGACACCTCGGGAGACTCGGCAATGGTCAAGCTCGTTTTCGCGCTCATGCTGTTGACCGCATCCCCGAGCCAAACGGCCCAGCAGATGCCGGATCCTGATCTGCTACCCACCGTTGAGTGGCTGGTGGACAGGACCGCCTCTGGGGTCGCGCGTTGGTTTCGTCTGCCGCCGCCGAGAGAAAATCAACAAAAGGTCCAAGCCTGTGAGAAGCTACACGCCGATGCTCGGCTCGCGGGCATCGAAATGCTCCGCATATTCTGGAACGACAAGCTGCAAAAAGACGCCGTCGCCTTGTTCGACTCGGGCGATGCCGACATTCGGCTGCTCGCGGTCGAGACTGCCGGCTGGCTAGGCCGCCCACGCGATCGCGACACGCACGAATCGCTGCTCTTGCACCTGCGCGACGAGGACCGGCTGGTTCGCCAGGCGGTGTACGCGGCCATCGCCCGCATCAATGCCGAGGGAGCGGCGGATGTCCTGGTCACCACGCTGCAGTTCGACGACGGCAAGGTCAACGGCCAGCGCGCCGCCCTGGTCCGGGCCATCGACAGCCTCGGCAAGCCCGGCATCGCCAAGCTGCTCGCCCTCGCCGATTCGGGCGAGAAGAAGGACACCGACCTCGTCGCCGAAGTCTTTGTCACGATGCGGACCATCGCCGCCGCGGATGGTCTTCCAGAACTGCTCAAGAACTATCACCTTTCCGCCGAACAGAAGCAGTCGCTCATCCGCTCATTGAAGAATTACCCGCTCGATTCCAGGCGGCTGCTAGGCTGGCTGGACTCCAGGGATGCCGCCTTTCGTCTTGGAGTCATTCGCGAAATCGCTGAACGAAACGTATCGGCAGCCATTCCGCGCCTGGAACGGCTCTCGCGCGAAGCCGCCGATGCTGCGGAGGCGAAAGCGGCGCGGCAGGCGATCGAGAATCTGCGGGCGCGTCAAATCAAGTAACGGGGCACCCAGGCCAGAAGCCTCAACTCGTGAAGCCGCCCTTGTCAGTTTGACGGTTCGCGTGTTTTGGATTCGCTCACCGACCCGAAGAATGTCATCGCGGCTTGCAGTCCATCCAGGTAATGGTTGGCTTCGCGATACATGGAAAGATTCAAGCTCACCCGAGAGCGCTCATCCTCGGCCAGGTGCCTGCGAAAGTCCCGGATGACTTCGGCGGTCTGATTGGCGATGGACTCCGTCGGCGCGCCATCCAGGGCCCGCGCAGCAGCCAGCTGCACAAGACCTTCCAGGCGCACGCGAAAGTATGCTGCCCCTGGCAGAATCCGCAGCCCAAGCGGCCAGATCAGCCGGTCTCCGTGCGCCGGAAGTCCAGCGGCGCGAAACAGGACGCTGCTGTCCTTTTCCGTCTTGCCCTGGCGGGCGCTTCCTGGATCGCCAGCCTGGTCGGCCGCCACGTAGGGGTTGCTATATGTCGCATAAGGGTTGCTGTAGCCGTACGAGTAGTCGCCGAAGCCGGAACCCCCGTAGCTGTACGGATTGCTGAAGGCTCCGTAAGGAGAGTAGGACGACCCGAGAATCCCGCCGCCGAACGGGCCGTAGCAAGAGCCGTAGATGCCGCCGAAGCCGAATCTGCCGAAGCCATAGTACGGCGAGCAAAAGCCGTAACCGAGTCCGCCGTAGGCGAAGGTGCCCCGACTGCCGATGGCCAGATACGGCGACAACCCCAGTGCCGGCGCTGCCATCCCGAGAGTCAACAAGGCGAACAGGGCAATTCGAATTAGCTTAAGCATTGCCCTCTCCTTTCCCTTTTCCTCCCTTCGTGCCTCGCATTTACAACAGTGTGCAAGTCTTGCGCCGTCGCCAAACCTGGCCCGTCAACCTGATCGGATTTCTTAAATGATTGTAGCGACGCAGCTTACACCAAGATCCTGATGTGCCCCGCGTTAACGCTGCACTCGGAGAGCGGCAGTATTGGTCAAGACTTGAGCTATGGATTGGGCAAGAGTTGCCAGCCACTCGATTCAGCTCAGCGCGCCAATAACCAGGCTGCAATTGTGGCCGCCGAAACCGAAACTGTTGGACAGGGCGTTGCGGACGCGCGACTCGCGGGCGGTGTTGGGGACGTAGTCCAGGTCGCAGGCCGGGTCGGCATTGTCGAGATTGGTCGTGGGGTGGATGACGCCAGTCTTGATGGACAGGGCGGCGGCGATCAACTCGACGCCGCCGGAGGCGCCGAGCAAGTGGCCGAGCATGCTCTTCGTGCTGGAAATCGCCAGCTTGCGCGCGTGATTGCCAAAGACCTGCTTGATGGCGCGCGTCTCGGCCTCGTCCCCCAGCGGCGTGCTGGTGCCATGAGCGTTGACGTACTGGATGTCGTCCGGATTGAGCCTGGCGTCCTTGAGAGCCAGGCGCATGGCGGTGGCGGCGCCGCTGCCTTCGGGGTGCGGCGCGGTGATGTTGTGCGCGTCGGCCGTGCTTGCGCAACCCAGCACCTCGGCGTAGACACGAGCGCCGCGCCGCCTGGCGTGCTCCAGTTCCTCGAGTACGAGCAAGCCGGCACCCTCACTGAGGACGAAGCCGTCGCGATCGCGGTCGAAAGGCCGGCTGGCGAGCGTGGGCTCGTCGTTGCGCATCGAAAGGGCCCGCGCGGAGATGAATCCTCCCAGGCCCATGGGCGTGATCGCCGCCTCGCAGCCGCCGGTGATCATGATGTCGGCGTCGCCGTAACGGATGGTGCGCATGGCTTCGCCGATGGCGTTGGCTGCCGAAGCGCACGCAGTGGCCACTGCGGTGTTGGGACCGCAGATGCCCAGCTGGATCGAGATGTTTCCAGGGGCAGCGTTGACCATCATCTTGGGGATGGTGAAGGGACTGATCTTGCCAGGCCCGCCTTCGATGAATCGCGTATGCTGATCCTCGTACTCGTTGAGCCCGCCGATGCCGGAGCCGAGGGCAACGCCGCAGCGATAGGTGTCTTCCGCGGACAGCTCGATGCCGCTATCCTTGACAGCGAACAGCGCCGCGATCATCGCAAACTGCGCGAAGCGATCCAACCGCTTGACGCTCTTGGGGTCGAGGTAATCCTCTGGAGTGAAGTTCTTGACCTCGCCGGCAAAGCGGACCTTGAAGGGAGTCGTGTCGAACTGGGTGATGGGCGCAATACCACTCCGCCCGGCGCACAAGTCGCTCCACAGCACCTTGAGGTCGGACGACAGGGGATTGACGGTCCCCATGCCCGTGATGACCACCCGCCGCGTCATTTCTTCTTCAACTCGTTCTCGATGTAGTCGATGGCTTCGCCGACGGTCTTGATCTTCTCGGCTTGCTCATCCGGGATAGTGATTTCAAATTCCTCTTCCAGCTCCATGACAAGCTCGACGATGTCGAGCGAGTCGGCCCCGACGTCCTCGGTGAAGGACGTGTTGCGGGTCACCTGCTCCTTGTTGACGCCAAGGTTTTCGCAGACGATTTCGATCACGCGTTGCTCAATGGAACCTTCCACAACTGATCCTCCCAAAGCAGCCGATGGCGTCCTGCGCCCCCGGTTATGTACCACAGCTGCCGCGTGCCGGCAAGCCGAACTTGCCCAACCTGGGAATCTGGGCAAACAACGCGGCAACGGCAAAAAGGAAAAACTATACGGATTGTATCGAAAGTAAAGCCGCTCACGGCATTCATGAATGCCGGCAGCGCCAACATGCAGACCGCACTCATGTTCCAATGTTACGGCAATCCACCTTCCTTTCCACACGCTTCAGCAATCCTGCCAGCACTCGACCTGGACCGATCTCATAAAAGCGCTCCACGCCGGCGGCCAGCAGGTTGCGCAGCGTCTTCTCCCAGAGCACTGGCTGCAAGACCTGCTTGACGAGCAACTGGCGAATCTCCGCCGGTTCGGTGTGCGGCTGGGCATCCACGTTCGACCAAACCGGCAACCGGCATGTCTGAAGCGACATGCCGGCCAGCGCCTGCGCCAATGCCTGGTCCGCCGGCTTCATGATATCGGTGTGAAACGCTCCTGCCACCGCAAGGCGGATGGTCTTCAACGCTTGCCGCTGCTCGGCCAGTTTCTCCGCCGCATCGCAAGCGGCCTTAGCGCCGGAAACAACAATATTCTTGGGGCACAACAGGTTGGCAATCTCGATGACACCATGCTGACGGGCGTCCAGACAGATCTGGGCGACCTGCTCCTTGTCGAGTCCCAGGATGCTGACCATGCCGCTGGGCGTGGCATCGCTGGCGGCCTGCATCGCCTGGCCACGCTTCTGCACCAGGCGCAGGCCGTCCGCGAACGACAGCGCCCCCGCGAAGACCAGGGCCGTGTACTCGCCGAGGCTCAGCCCGGCAGCTGCGACGCAAGAAGCTTCGGCTTCCGGCTCGCTGCCGCGCAGGCTTTCCAGGGCCGCCAGGCTGCACACGAAGATGGCCGGCTGGCTGACGGCAGTGGAGTTGAGCTTCTCGGCCGGGCCGTCGCGGCACACGTCGATCAACGAGTAGCCGAGCACCTCGGCCGCCTCGTCGAAGAGTCTTCTCGCCGCGGGGACGGTGTCATACAACGACCGGCCCATGCCGACGCTCTGAGCCCCCTGGCCGGGGAATAGAAATGCGACCTTTGCCATGCCCGTTCCACATCCTGTGTGGTGACCGATCTACATCCGAAGATTGGCTTATGAAAATGGTGTCGCCGGTCCAGCGAATGGGGCAGCGGGAAACCGAGTATTTTGAAGCAAGGCATCCGTTCCACGAGTATCATCTCTCAGCGGACGGGCCGAGGCTGACAGGAGGGGTTAATGCGCGCTTGCCTCGTCGGTATCGCGTTTCTGGCATGTGCTGCGCTGGCCATCGCCGATGCGCCGGCCGTCAAGCACCTGGCCGTCCGACGTAGCGGCAACACGACGTATTTCCACGTCCGCTTCGATTCGCCGCAGGACATGCTCCGGCCGGCTGTCAAGCCGGGGCCGTATGGCGAGTACGCTCGCCGCCGGCTGGCGTTGCAGCCGCGCCTGGTCCCGCAGGATGGCAAGACGTGGGCCGTTTATCCGCGTCTCGACGTGCCGCACTTCAAGCCGGCCGTGCAATTTGATGCGAAGATGGATTTGCCCGCCATCGACGGACTCGAATTCGTCGGCAAGGTTCGCGAGAAGGGCAAGGCGCGCTTCCTGCTCCTGTATCCCACATCGGTCAAAGAAAAAGCGCCGGCCGGCATTCGCGACAAGGAACTCGCCGAACTGCTGCGCCCCGTGCGCTGGGCCGAAGTCGAAGTGGAGCTTGACGTAGGCGACGCTGCCAGCGTCGCCAAACCCGTCCCCCGGGCGAAGTCGCCGACGCTGGCAGCGTCGGCTACGGTATGGGCCCAAGCCCAGGCGCACTGGCTTGCCCTGCAGGAGCCGCTCGCCCCGGAGCTCGGCTTCCACGGCTTCGCCTGCGCTGCCACGGCACGCAAGTACGGCGTCGCCGATCCCGTTCTCGAAGGCGAACGCAAGAAAGCGGAAGAACACATCCATCGCCGCATGCTCGACCTCACCACCGGAACAACGGCCATCACGCAATCGCTGGCGTTGAAACGGCTGCGGAACAAGGGCGCACGCGAGCCGGCGAAACGCTGGGTGAACGCGGCCTTGATCCCCGGCATCACCATCGCCGAGCATCCGTGGGAGAAGATGATGGCCGGCAAGAAGCCGGCGGCCGAGCCGTTGGCGACGCTGATCCCGCACGACAACTACTATTTCCGCTTCAAGAGCTTCGCCAAGTTCGCCGAGATTCAGGACTTCCTGGACCAGTGGGGCACGCCGGCGGGGCGGGCCTACGAGGTGCTGAGCCGGGAACATGGCCTCAAGGAACGCTACGAGCGTCAGCTCTGCCTCAAGAGCACCTGGCTGGGCCGGCAGTTCGGGCCGCTGCTCGTCAAGAGCGTCGCCGTCACCGGCAACGATCCGTACCTCCGCGAGGGCTCCGACATCACCGTGATCTTTCACGTCAACAACCGGCAGGCGTTCCTCGCCGGCGTCGAGCCGTTCCTGAAGGAAGCCCGCAAGGAGTTCGGCGACGACCTGCGGGCCGGCAAGGACCAGCACCTCGGCATCGCCATCGAGAGCTTCGTCACGCCGTTGCGCGAGGTCAGCGTACACCGGGCGGCGTTCGCCGATTTCGTTGTCTACTCGAACTCGCCGGTCGGCCTGCGGCGGGTGCTCGATGTCCACAAGGGCAAGGCGATGTCGCTGGCGAAGTCGCTCGACTTCCAGTACATGCGCACCGTCTTCCGGGCCGAAGACAAGGCGGAGGACGGCTTCGCGTTCCTGTCCGATGCGTTCATCCGGCAACTGGTCGGCCCAGCCAGCAAGATCAAGGAGATGCGCCGCCTGGAGGCGTTGACGAGCCTCAGCATGCTCACGCACGGCGCCCTGTTCACCGCCTGGGAAACCGGCAAGCTACCCGCCAGCCATGATGCCCTGATGTCCGCCGCCGCCCTATCCCCCGCACACCTTTACGTCCCCGACGGCAAGCCGCCGCGCTGGGATGTCGCCCGGCTGACGGCCGTGTCCGATGTTTACAACACCATTCACTTTGCCGCGCCGCTGGTGGAGTTGCCGATCGACAGAGTGACGTTTCTTGAGGAAGAGACTTATGTGTAACCGGTCACGGGTCGATATAGCTCGGAATCGTGGTTTCGGGTACTGTTGCGGTTGGCATGGATGCTCCACCGACAGTATCGGCAGAAGTGTTGGCATCGCTGCCGCCTGAAGTCCTTGCTTTGATCAAGTGGCAGGCGGAGCAGATTCGCGTGCTGACCGCGCGCGTGGCGGAACTCGAAGCCAAGCTCGGCAAGAATCCCAGCAACTCGTCGAAGCCGCCATCGACCACGCATCCGCATTACAAGAAGCCAGCAGCCAAGCCCAAATCGGGAC
>VGYC01000156.1 GCA_016873095.1 Planctomycetota bacterium
GTCCCGATTTGGGCTTGGCTGCTGGCTTCTTGTAATGCGGATGCGTGGTCGATGGCGGCTTCGACGAGTTGCTGGGATTCTTGCCGAGCTTGGCTTCGAGTTCCGCCACGCGCGCGGTCAGCACGCGAATCTGCTCCGCCTGCCACTTGATCAAAGCAAGGACTTCAGGCGGCAGCGATGCCAACACTTCTGCCGATACTGTCGGTGGAGCATCCATGCCAACCGCAACAGTACCCGAAACCACGATTCCGAGCTATATCGACCCGTGACCGGTTACGCCCTTCCGCGGCGACAACACGATGGCCGTCCTCACGTCGCTGGCGCTGGACACGCCGGCGGCGCCGCGCGCGCTGAACGAGGACATGCCGGCGGAGCTGTCCGAGCTGATCATGCAGCTGCTGGAGAAAGACGCCACGAAACGGCCGGCGTCGGCGCATGAGGTCGCCGTCGCGCTGCGGGCGCTCGAATCGACCATGTCCGAGCCGCGCACCCAGCAAGACAGCGCATCCGAGATGGGCAGGCAGCGAGATTTTGCGGGCGGAGCAAGCGGCCCGGTCACGACTGTCACCGCTGCCGGCGACACACCGCTTCCTCCGAAGACTCCGCGCCCGGTCCGGAAAATGCGCCGCCGCCTCGCCCTCGCCGCCGCCATCCTGCTGGCCCTGGTCCCACTGGGCTACTTCTTCGGCGGCACGGTCATTCGCTTCGCCACCAACCAGGGCGAACTGAAGATCGAAGTCGCCGACGACAAGGTGGAAGTGAAAATCACCCATAACAATGTTGTCATCGAGGACAAGACCAGCAAGCGCGAGTTCACCCTGACCGCCGGCAAGGGCGAGATCGAGGTCTGGGAGAAGGACGGCATCAAGCTGGCCACGAAGAAGTTCGAGCTGACCCGCGGCGGCAAGACGACGCTGACGGTGACCTGGCAAGAGCTGGCCCAGGCGCGCAAGACCAAGTCCGAGCCGCGACCGTCAGCGAGCGGTGACCCCGACCGCCGCGCCGCCGAGTGGGTGCTGTCGATTGGCGGGTCGGTGCGGGTCAATGACGGGGAGCGCGACACTAAGGCCGCCGCCGCACTGCCCAGGGCGCCATTCCGGCTGACCTACGTGTACCTCCAAGGTAACCAGCAGGTGACCGACGCGGGGCTGGCCCGCTTCAAGGACTGCACGAACCTGACGCACCTTGAGCTGAAGGGCACGCCGGTGACCGACGCAGGCTTGGCTCATTTCCAGGCCTGCAAGAACCTGGGCAGCCTCGGCCTGGGCGGCACACGGGTGACCGACGCCGGCTTGGCCCATTTCAGGGACTGCAAGAACCTGAAGAGCCTTGGCCTGGCAGTCACACAGGTGACCGACGCGGCGTTGGCTCACTTCAAGGACTGCAAGAATCTGAGAAATCTCTGGCTTGCCGGCACGCGGGTGACCGACGCGGGGCTGGTCCACTTCAGGGACTGCAAGAACCTGGCGAATCTCGACGTGCGTAAGACGAAGGTCACGCCGAAGGCACTCACAGACTTCCACGCGGCGGCACCCGGTTGCAACATCGAACATGACGGCGGCACGATTGCCGCGGTGACCGCCGACCCCGACCGCCGCGCGGCGGTGTACGTGCTGTCGATCGGCGGAACAGTGCGGGTCAATGGCGAGGACCGCGAGATCAAGGCGGCGGCCGAGTTGCCGAAGGACCGCTTCAGCCTGACGGGGGTAGACCTCTTCGTCAACAAGCAGGTGAGCGACGCGGGGCTGGCCCACTGCAAGGACTGCAAGAACCTGACGTACCTCATCCTGGGTGGCACGCAAGTGAGCGACGCGGGGCTGGCCCACTTCAAGGACTGCAAGAACCTGACGCACCTCGACCTGAACGGGACGCGGGTGACAGACGCGGGGCTCGCCCATTTCAAGGACTGCAAGAACCTGACGTACCTCGACTTGCGTGGCACGCACGTGAGTGACGCGTGGCCGGCCCACTTCGAGCACTGCAAGAACCTGACGCACCTCCATTTAGAAGGCACGCGGGTGAGCGACGCGGGGCTGGAAACGCTGACCGGGTTCCCCAAGCTGGGTTCGCTGGCGCTCGGCAACAGCCGCATCTCGCGACACGGCATCGAGCAGCTCAAGGCCGCCCTGCCAAAGTGCCAGATCGACTGGTCTGAGCCGAACCGCGTCGCCGCCGAGCAGGTGCTGGCCATGGGCGGTACTGTCGCAATCGGTCTGCCCGGCAAGGAAGCCCGGCCGGTCAAGCCCGGCGAGGTGCTCCCGGACAAGTTCTTCCAGCTCCGCCGCATCGTTGTCAAGGACGTCAAGAAGCCGCTGGGAAAGCTCCCTGAAACTCTGGGCCAGCTACGGTTCGCCGAGTTCGACCGCCTGGAGGCAATCGACCTCTCGGGGACGCCGCTAAAGGACATCGGCTTCCTGGCCGCGATTCACGGGCAGCAGGACTTGACGCTGGCGCGAACGGGGATCGCCGATCAACAGCTGTCGGGGTTGCCCAGGGTCAAGCGGCTGGTGCTGGAAGGCAACGCCATCAGAGGTCCTGGCCTGGAGAACCTGGCCAGGCAGACCGAGCTGGCGGAGCTGTCGCTGGCGCAGGTCGGCCTGTCGGACGACGACCTGGCCCGATTGCCGAAGCTGGCGAAGCTCCGGCGGCTGGTTCTGGACGGCAACCCGATTCGCGGCCAGGGCGTGGCCGGCCCGGCACGGTTGCCCGCGCTGACCGACCTGTCGCTGGGCTGCCCGACCTTCTCGGACCTGACAGCGAAAATTCTCGCCGGGCTGAAGCGTATCGAGCGGCTATCGCTGGCCAAGAGCGGCCTGACGGACGCGGGCCTCATTCACCTGCACGGCCTGACGAGCCTGAAGGAGCTGGACCTGAGCGGCACGAAGGTCACGGCCAAAGGCGTCGCCGCGCTACGGAAGGCGCTGCCGAAGTGCAAGATCGAATGAGGCGTCAGCACCGACCCCGACCGCCGCAACAAGGCGGCGGCTGCCGAAGGACCGCTTCACCTTGACGGCCGTGGACCGGCAACGCGGTGACTACGCTTAATAGTCGCCGCCGCCGGCATCTCCGCCGCCGGAGTCTCCACCGCCGCCCCAGTCGCCGCCGCCGGAGTCGCCTCCGCCAGAGTCGCCGCCACCACCCCAGTCGCCGCCTCCGGCATCTCCACCGCCGGAGTCTCCGCCGCCGCCCCAGTCACCGCCAGCGCCGGTGTCCTGCGGCGCGGGATCGCTGCTGCCCCAGTCGCCGCCGCCGGCGTCCTGGCGTGGTGCTTCTTGTGGCTGGTCGCCCCAGTCGCCACCGCCGACGTCCTGGGCGGGAGCCGGTTGCTCGCCCCAGTCGCCGCCCGCCGAGCCGCCCCCTCCAGTGGCCTCTTGTTGGCTGCTCCAGTCGCCGCCGGAGGCGACATAGCCCGGGTCGTTAGCCCCTCCCGGCATCTTGCCGTGATCGCTTGCGGGCGTACCGGAATCGTAGCTGGAAGCCGGCGGTCGGCCCCCGGCGGGAGGCTGGGGCGCGGCTCCGGCCTGTTGCCCGCCGCCACGCGCGAACTTGTCATACAGGATATTGCCGGCCACGGCGCCTGCGGCTCCGCCCAGCATGCCTGCGACGAAGCCACCGCCCCCGCCGCCGCCTTGCGCGGGCGCCTGCGGTTGCGGCTGTTGTGGCGGATAGCCGCCCTGCGGATAGCCCTGCTGATAGTTCCCCTGCGGCTGTCCTTGCGGATAGTTCGCCGGCCGGCCGCCATACGGTTGTTGCGGTCGCGGCGGCTGTTGCTGCGGATACGGTTGCTGCTGCTGGTACGCCTGCGGCGCTGGATAGGGCTGCTGCTGATACGCGGCTTGCGGGCCCGGGTCCCTGGACTTGCCGCGCAGCATCGCGATCAACACGATCAAAACCAGCAAGCCTCCGGCACCGTACACAATCCACATCGGATTGAACTCCGTCCTGCCCTTGACTGCGGCCGTGCCCTTCACCTCGGTCTTGGATCCATCCACTTTTGCCTGTGCCGGGTCCGTGACATTCTTCTTCGGCTGCGGCTCAACCTTCGCGATGGGCTGCCCCTCCAGCCGCGCGGCAACCACGGTCAGGCCGTCAGCCAGCGCTTCGTCAAACTTCCTTTTCTTGAGATCGTTGAGGAAGCCGTCCCTGAGCGCGACCACGTCTGCCTTGCCGAACCACTTGTTGTCCGGCGATGCCTCGACCTCGAGCATCGTCGGGTCCTTGCAGATCAGGACCAGCACGGCGTCGCGGCCGGACGCCTTCAAGCGATCCCGTGCCCAGGACTGGAACAGCTTCTGCTTGGCGGCGCTGTCCTTGAGATCCACGCCGGCGGCCAGGTCCGCCGGAACGGTCTGGTAGGTTTCCACGATCACGTCGCGATGGTAACGTTGCCGCAGATTGCGGATGGCGGCGTTGCCCTTGGCCAGCGCGTCGGCGCTGAAGAATCCTCCGTCATCGCGGATGGGCACTGCCGCCAGCGTGTCGGCGACAAAGGTTATGCTCTCTTCCAGCGCCTTGTCACGTTGATTCGCTTTGAGAATGGCGCCGATCTTGTCGCGATCGGCGGCGGAGATGGCGTCGCTGTCAACGGCGCTGACATGGGGACGGCCGTTGATGATCGCTATGTAAATCCCCTTGCTCTTGGCGGTTGCGGTGCGCACCATGGGCCACGCCGCCTCGGGTCGGCCGGACAACTCGGGCGGCGGCGCGGCGAATGTCTCAATCGTCAGGTCCATCTTGTTTTTGCCGGTCAACTCCTTGATCTGCTTGTTCAGCCGGTCGACAACACCCGGAGTGAACAGTCGAGCGTGGTCGGTGACCGCGTTCAGCACCAGGGCCGGGGTGTTGGGCGGCGTCAGGTTCTTGTCCACCGGCGTGCGCACCAGGGACAGCGCGCCCTCCAGGCCGGCGTCGAAGTCCTTGCTGGAGAACTTGTCCGCGATCAGCTTGAAGACGAGTTTGCGGTCCTCGGCCGTGAATGCTTTCTTCTCGGTCTGCGGCCCGATGCCGATGCGAATGAGCTTGGGATCCTTGCACAGGAGCACATGGATGCCGTCCGCCTTCGAGTCGCGCTGGCGGTCGCGGAGCCAGTCGGCGTAGGCCTTGGCCGAATCGCTCTTGGCCGCCGCTTTCACCGCCGGCGGCGGCGAGGCGAAGGTCTCGACCGTGACGGGAATCTTCCACTTGTCGTTGATGCTCTTGAGCGTGGCCATGGCGCGGCCGAGGGCAGCCTGCGTGAACAGGCCCGCGTCATCACGCACGGTGTTCGCCACCGGGGCCGATACGACCGGGCCGAGGTTTTTCTCGAGTCGATCGCGCACCAGGGCGATTGAATCCTCCAGTCCCTTGTCGAATTCGCCGGCCTTGAGACGGGCCAGCCACAACTCGCGCAGCTTGTCGCGGTCGGCCAGCGTGAAGGCCTGCTTCAGCGTGGCCGGGTTTACCAGCCCTTCCAGATGGCCGGGCGTCTTCACGATGTGCACGTAGACGCCGTCGATCTTGAGAGTCTTGGCCCGGAAGATTGCCCAGTCGTCATAGAGCTTCTGCTTCTGCTTTTCATTTGCCTTCTTGAAATCCGCGACCTTGCTGGGCGGAATTGCCTTGAAGGTCTCGATGGACAGGTCCTTGTTGAACTGGCTCTTGATGTCACGGACGGCTTGACTGGCCTTGCTGACGGCGGCGGCCGAGAACATCCCGGCATCATCCTTGACCACGGGCGTCTGGGGTGCGGCCACGCCGCACCACGCCAGCATCACCAACAGCGACACCGCGACTCTTGCCGACTGCCTGTGCGTCTTCATGGTTGCTCCCGCTGCAAGTATTGGAGTTGGGCCGGATAGGTCAAATTCGGTCATTGGCTGTCATATCGGTTGCCCCGGCCGGGTCAACCAGATTCGACGTTGCGACACCGTACTGCTTATTCGTCCGGATTGCCCGGACATTTGCGTGGCCAGCAGGCACGTCAAATCTGCAGGCACGTCAAATCTTCGGAAGCATGTTGAGCAGGACAGCGAAGCCCATGACCAGCAACATCACGCCCAGGATGATGAGGCCCAGCCAGGAGGAGCGGCCGCAGTCGGCGCAGAGGTTGTTCTTGCCCGCGTGGTCGGGGCAAAAGCGGCTGCCGCAATTCTGGCAGACGCGGCGAGCCAGCCCCTTGCAATGGTAGCAGGCGGGCGGCTCATAATCCTCGGCAAGTTGCGGACGCCACCAGCCAGGACGATACGTCGATGCCGGCATGGGTGAGCGCGTGAAGCGGTCCGGTCTGGGATCGCCGGCAGCAATGGCCGTCTCGCAGCGCGCGCAATCCACCTGGCCATGCTCCGCGCAGAATAGACCGCCGCATGTGTAGCAGCGGCCCACGGCTTCTTGCTGGCAGATGTGGCAATGCATGACGCCTTCTTCCCATCGGGCCCCACAGGAATGGCTGGTCTGTTATTTCACTTCAAACTGATAGGTCGTCACAAGCGGCTTGGCATCGGGTTGTGGTGGAGTCACTGTAAGCGTGACCCTGACCTTGCCGGTGCCCGTGGGCGCTAGCTCGAATTCTTTGGCGTGACTCCCGATGAGCGGGCGACCATTTTTCAGTTCTCTCAAGATGCGGATTGCGGTGATCCTCGCTGGGCCTTCTACTTTCGCCTCGACCTTGGAGCCGACAATGCCTCTGCCAGCCAGGCGCACGAGGTCGCTTTTCTCGACGGTGAATCGAACTACATCCTTCGGGATGATCACGGCACGCGCGACAATTCTCTCTTGCTCGTCCCTGCTGCCGGTCGCTTCGATCTTTTTGAATTTCACCAGGTAGTTTTCCTTGAGCAAGCTCTCTTCGCCCATCGACTTGAATCCGGCGGACTCGATCTCCTTGGTCACGACCTCTTGACCGGCTCGAACGTGATTCAACACCCAGGCGCGACTCTTGCCTGCGATTCGATGAAAGTCAATCACTATGACCCGGCCACCAGGGCGCAACGCTTGATGAATGGAAGCCATGGTCTTGTACGGGAACTCGAAGTGATGATAGGTATCGCAAATGAATGCCAGATCGATGGACCGGGGAGGCAGCCTCACGTTGTCCGCCGCGCAGACGACGCCAACAACGTTCTTGATGCCGCTCTTTTCACAGGTCGACTCAACATGTTTGACGAAATCCGGAGCAATATCCACGGCGTAGACCTTGCCGTTCGGCCCAACTTCCCTGGCAAACAAGCGACTGAACAGCCCGGTACCCGCGCCAATGTCAGCTACCGCCATTCCTGGCCTGATGCGGCAGGCGGCGACGATCTCCTTCCGCTGGCTGAAAACCTCTCGGCTCTCGCCTTCAAACTTGCCGATGAACCCCTTCACATCGGGACTCTCGAACGGCTTGTTGATCCCGGGTCGGACGCTCTTGTCCTGGGCCGGAACCGAACCTGTCGCGGCGCCCAGCAGTCCAAGACTTGCCACAAGGAAGGCAAGATATCTGTCAGTCATGTGTGGCTCCAAGAGCAAACGAATCCACTGGTCTTGTACAGGATTTCTGGCCTCACAAGCCGTGGCGCTGGCGCAGAATGTGTCCGGCCGCAACGATGGCTGCCAGCTTCGCCTCGGCGACCTCCGCAGAGGCCACGGGATTGTCCGCAAACGTGGCGAAGCCACAATCTGGATTCAGCAACAGCCGTTCCGGGCCGAACACGGCGATCGCACGCTCCGCACAAGCCAGAACTTCCTCGACAGTCTCGGCGCGCTCGGTTTTTTGATTCACGACGCCCAGGCCGAGTCGGCAAGAAGACGGCAAGTCGGCCAGGACCTTGAGTTCGCCCGCCCGCGGCGTGCACATCTCCAGGAAGAAGGTGCCGGCCTTGATGGCGCACAGGGAAGGCAGCAGGGGTCGATAGTCGCCGGCCAGCGCCACGCCCTCGTCTCGGGACCAGTTGCCCCGACAAATATGCACCGCCAGGCGGTGGCGAGGAAGGTCGGCAATCACCTCGTTGATCAAGCCAACGGCAAATGCCAGCTCTTCTTCGGGCGGGCGTCGCGCGCCCAGTGCGCCGCACATGAAACTGCGATTCTTCGCCGGGCGGCCAAGAACGACCTCGGTCAGGACCGGCTCGTCAAGCTGCACCAGCGCCGCTCCGGCCGCCAGCAGCGCCTTGACCTCTTCCCGGAGCACGTTGACCACGTCGCCTGCCAGCTGCTCGCGCTCACGGTAGAAGCGATCGGAAACACACTCCAGCCACATTGTCCGGGTCAGCAGGTATGGACCGGGCAGGGCCACCTTGATCGGCTTGTCCGTCAGCCGCCTGGCGAAGGATAGCTCGTGAACGGCGATCGGCCGGCTTCTTTGCAGCTTGCCCAGAACTGCCGGGTGCCGGACGCGCTGGGCCGGCACATCCAGAGCCCGCAGCTCGCGCTCGAACTCCTCGGGATCGTCCACGTAGGGAAGGAGATCCGTGATGGGTACGAGCTGGCAATTGTCCAGTCGGCTGCCGACGAAGCTGGCATAGCCGTCCCGGCGCTGCTCGCCGTCGGTCACCACGTCCACGCCGGCGCGAAGCTGGGCGTCAACGGCCAGACGCACGGCATCGTCAGCCGTTTCCTGAAAGCCCTGCTCGTCCAGCCGGCCTTCAAGGTGCTCGTGGATGGCCTGCAGCATCCAGCGCGGCCGGGGCCAGCTGCCAACACCCATCACGGACAGTGGCGCGATCGGCAGCACCTCCGTTTGAGGACTCGGCATCATGCGAACACTGTCCGCGCTCGCGCTGCGCACGCCAGGGGACACAGCGGGACTGCTGAAGGACGCCTCGGTCGCCGGCGCTGATCGAGGCCCCTTGCAAATCAGATAACTTCGCCGCGCCCCGGCGCGCGTGCACGATACCAGCTCGTTGCCTGTCAGGCGTGCCCAGGCTGGCAAATCCTCCTCCACCGAGACTTCGTTGGAAACCACTTCGAGCAACTGTCCGGGGCGAAGGGGATCCATGTGCTTGCGAAGGAGCAGCAGCAAGCCGTTGCCGCAATCGAGGTTGCCACCGTCGAAGCTGGCATCGGCGAGCACGAGGTGTTGACTGAGCCATTGCATTGCAGCGACCTTCCAGGCATCCAGGCATCCAGGCACAGGCGACAGATCAGTAGGAAATGCTGGGCGCGCCGTCTGACAAGAATTCGACAAGCTTGGCGCCGCCGACGATGACGGCGCCGTCGACGAGGCGGCCCTCGTCGAGCTTCCGTTTCTTGAAACATGGGGCACAGACAAGGATCTTGCCGCCGGCCGAGGCGAAATTGGCCATCAATTCCTTCAAGGGGGCGAAGCCTTCTTCATGAACTGCGTCGGCGCTGCCGCGCTGGGACCAGCGCACTCCTTCGGTGCTGAGAAAAACAATCGTTTCCTTGTCGGAAGCGACCGCGGCATTGGCCACGACGAAGGCCACGGTGGCCCGGTCGGGATCGTCATTGCCGCAAGTGAGACTGATGCAGAATTTTCCAGGCATGGATCATGGTTCCTTTCTCTGGATGAGATACTCTGGATGCTTGGCCGTCAGCAAGCGATGCCCGGTGAGCCGGCACCAGGCCGGCAGGTCGATGGGCGCGGCCGCATCGTGGGCCGTTACCTTCAAGACGGCGCCGGCGGCCATGGAATTCAGCCGGCCGCGAAGACTCAGCAGCAGTTCGCCACATGCCATGTCACCCGCATCCCACTCGGCCGTTGTCGAAACGCGGTCTGGTCCGGAATCTGCTGCCGCCGGCTCCAGCGCCGGCCCTTCACGCCCACCTGGACCTTCACTCACACCTGGAGCTCCATCGGGCCAAAGGCACTTCGGCCGGGCCCCGCTGGCCTGGCCTTCCCTTTGTGAGGCCACGTTCCAGGCATGCCTGTAGCAGTCGCGATGCTGCACGAACTCGGCCAGCTGATCACGCAAATCGGCTGGCTGGCGATCCAGCTCGCCCGCCAGGCACGGCAGGCAGCGTGGCGCATCCATGGCCCCCAGCAGCACGCTGAAAAGCACCTCGTGCCCGCACAGCGCACGCGTGCAACGGCTGCATCCGCTACCGTTCCAGCGCTCGAGTTCCCGAAGGAGAGCTGCCGCCTTGTCTGATGATTCTTGTTCGTCCGGCGCGTCCAGAAACGTCATGCTGTTTTCTTACCCGGCCCGGCACGGCGGGGCAAGCCGCGTGGCCCGGCCATTGTCAGATCGGCGATTTCTCCAATAAGATGGCGAATAAGTTGGTCGCCAGGTTCGTCTTATATGTCGCTGATTCTCGCCATGATGAGGATTCGCCTGTGATTCGCTGTTGTTACCGATTGCTCGCTCATGTCTTGCTCCTGTCGCTGGCTGTGGGTTGCGGCGGTAACGCGCCCTCGAAGGACGAGATCGATCAGGGCCGCAAGGCCGTCGAGACCTTTCTGGCGTCGTGGAAACAGGGCGATACGCCGGGCAAGCTGAAAGGCCACTCCATCCTCGTCGACGACCCGGACTGGACCGGCGGCATGAAGCTGCTGGATTTTCAGATCACGGGCACCGAGAGCGACCATCCGACCAACCCGCGCTTCCGGGTCAAGCTGAAGCTCAAGGACGAAGACGGGCCGCAGAGCGAAAAAGACGTGGTCTACGAGACGAATGCCAGGAAGGACAGCGGCAAGGTGCTGGTGGCCCGCGATCCTTTTTTTTGAGATTTTCTTGACGCCATGAGGACGGCTGCCTAGAACGAGACTGCCTTCAAGAGTAGCCCCATGAGTTCCTCCTTGTCACCGCTGGCGGCAAAACTTCGCGTTCGAGCGAGCGTGCGCGCCAGCGAGGCCAACCGGGGCACGGGGTTCACCTGACTTTCCCATCTCATTTGACGGCGTGTTCCGGATTTCCACTGCCTTGCTGACTACGTGACCATGGATCTGGTCCCGGCGTGAGCCGGTCCTTACCCACCTTGGCTTCCGCGGCGCCTGCCGCCGCGGTTGAGCAGTTTTCTCGCCAGAGCGTCGGTCGCGATATTTGCACATTCCCTCGAAAGGAAGAGATCATGCATACCATCCTGCGCAAGCGCCAGGGGTTCACCCTCATCGAGTTGCTGGTGGTGATTGCCATCATCGCCATCCTGATCGCCTTGCTGGTTCCCGCGGTCCAGAAGGTCCGCGAGGCCGCCGCCATCACCCAGGCCAAGAACAACCTCAAGCAGCTAGGCCTGGCCACGCACAACACCCACGACGTCAACAAGATCACGCCCATGATTTTCGGCAACTACAAGGGCACGCTCGGCTCGGTGTTCTTCCACATCCTCCCCTACCTCGAACAGAACAACCTGTATAACCTGGGCGCGGACGGCGCTCGCTCGAAGCAACTGGAAGTGCTCAATCATCCGATGGATCAGTCGTACGGAGCCGGCGTGTTCAACCTGGAGACCTCGGTGCCGTCCTGGGCCAACGCCACTGCCACCGGAACGCTGAATCCGTATCCGTCGTGGGCCAATCAGGCCAACACGCTCTGGGGCCTGAGCAGCTTTTCGGCCAACTGGCAATTCTTCGGCGACAACGGCATCAAGTTGACTTCCATCATGGACGGCACGTCGAACACCATCATGTTCAACGAGCATTACTCGATCATGTCCCGGCCTGCGGGAACGCCGCGCTTCGGGGCCAGCCTGTGGGGTTATGGCGATCTGCCCATCACCACGGACTACTCGCTCGCCGCTGTGATGGCCAAGTTCGGCAAGTCGCAGTTGCCGCCGGATTCGATCTATGTCAATGGCTACTGGGCGCGCACCGGCTTTGTCAACAACGCCGGCGCCGTTCCCGCTGCGTGGCCCTGGACCCAGAACTGGGACTGCCGCTGCATGCGCAAGGCGGAGTTTCAGCCTTCCTATCAGAACGCTCATCCCCTGAAATCCCAGAGCTTCGCCACGGGCGGCATGCTGGCCTGCTTCGGCGATGGCAGCGTTCGCATGGTTTCGTCCAGTAACGACGACGAGCGGTTCTGCGCCGCGGAAAGTCCTGCCGCCGGCGAAGTGGTCGCGCCGTACTGACACGCATGACGCGTTGACAGCGTTGCCCTGAGGTCCGGATCGAGTCAGTGGTTCACCGGCCCGCTCGCACGCGGGCCGGTCTTTTCGCAGAGCTGTTGATGAAAATGACTCGCTTCCTCGCCCTTGCCATCGTCTTCGCCGTCGGCTTTGCGACCGTCGTCGGTTGCGGCGAACGTACGGTTCCTGACCGCGGCCCGATGGCCGGCGATCGCGTGGTCGCCGAGATCATTCCCGCGTTGCCCTGGAAAGCCCAGCAGTTCGCACAGTTCTGCGTGCGTTTCAAGATCATCGACTCCCAGGGCGCCGAGCGCGGCTACCTCAAGGAGGCGTTTGTTTCGCCGGAAAGTATCCCTGGAGCCCCTGGAGCTGAGATCACGCTGTTGCACCACAAGGGAAAATCATCCGCCCGCTCGGTGGTGTTGACGCCTGACTGCTGAAGCGACGGCACCTACCAGGCCTCGGTCGAGGCCTTCACCGTGCCCGCCGGCGTCCACTCCATCCGCGTGCGGACTTTCCTCTCGCTGCCCATGTCCGGCGTCGAGTTCGTACCGGCGGAGATGACCATCCCGGTCGAACCCGCGTGAAATCCCTACCTCGGGGCCGGCTTCTTGCCCTCCAGTTCCTTGAACTCGCGAATCCAGATGTTGCGAAAGCGCACCGGGTCGCCGTGGTACATCAAGGTGATGGGCAGCTTCGCCGCGTGCGCCTTGTATTCCGGCGGGCGGTCGTAGGCGGTCACGCCCTGGATCTCGACGTGATTGTGCACCAGCACGCCGTTGTGCATGACGGTGACATAGGCAGGACGGGTCAGCTTCTGGCCCGCGAAGCGCGGCGCCTCGAAGATGATGTCATAGGTCTGCCACTCGCCCGGCTTGCGCGACGGGCTGACCATGGGCGGCCGCTGCTTGTAAAGCGCCGCACACATGCCGTCGAGATAGGTCGGATTCTGCCACGAGTCGAGGACCTGGATCTCGTAGCGCGACTCCATGAAGCCAATGCCGTTGTTGCCGCGACCCTGTCCGGAACCACGCACCTTGGCCGGCGAGGCAAACTCGACGTGAAGCTGGCAATCGCTGAACGGCTGCTTGGTCGAGACGAAGCTCGCTGCCGTCGCGGCCCCGTCCTCGATCTTCCATTTCTCGCCGCCGTTCCAGGCATCCATGTTCTTGCCGTCGAAAAGGATGATGGCATCGGAGGGTGGCGAACCGTTGGTCCCGGGCGTCACCACCTTCGGCTCCGGCCAGACGATGCCGCTCTCGTAAACCTTGACCTGGGCCGCGCCGCCGTCGTGAAGCAGCCAGCCGCCGAGGACGATGCCTAGCGAAACAGCAGCGAGAAACCACACGGCCGCCGGGATGGATTTGCCGAGAAAAGGCACGCGCATGATGCGACTCCAAGGTGATACGGGGAAGTTGATCCGGTGGGGAGATTGTAGATGCAGGAAACCATCTGGAAAGAAGAGGGCCGCCTGTAATGGCGAGCGCAAATGTAGGACGGCTCTCCTGAGCGGTCCGGTAATGGTCAATTCCCGGCTGTCGAGCTGAAACGGTATTCGCCATGCCGAGAAAAGCGGATATCATGCCGGGATGGACGCTTCGATGAACCACGCAATGCGTAGTTAACTTGATTGAGCACTGCCATGTCGAAAATCGTGTTTTACAAGCAAGTCCGTGAGGACGGCGGCGTTCGCACCGGCATCGAGGTGAATGACACTACCAGCTTCGAGAGCTATGAAGGCAGCGCGGAAGAGTCAGACCCCGCGCTGGTGTGGTTCGCCGATGTCCGCTGCCGCGGAAAAAGCCTGCCGGCTGATGCGGAAAAGGCACGTTCCTGGCTGCTCGCCAATGCCGAGATCATTCGACAGGGGCTGGATAGCCTGGCGGCTGACTTACGCGCCGGCATTGACGTTGAATCGTACCCGCTGCAACGAGCCCTGCCCGGCGCTCCCAAGGGAGTGGAGATTCGGCTCGTCTGTTCTGCGGTCCGCCGTCCCGCTGCGCTACAGATCGGCAAGGAGCTGGTACGCATCAGTGCTTCCTGGGAGGATACGATCCGACGCCTGCCCGTGGCTCGCGCCATTGCTTCCTGAGCCAGCCCATGCGACGAGTAATCCTTGACACCAGCGTCCTGGTGCGACACTGGCGCAAATGTATCGGAGATAGCCTCGAGGACAAGAAACCGGCCGATGCCGTTCGCTGGGCAAACCAGCTCGTCGAAATCGAGGATACGGACGCGATCCTCTCTCCCATTAGCATCGAGATGCTGGCGGGCGTCAGCAGCCAGCATGAGCTTCGGTTGACGCGTGCCTTTCTGCGACGATTCCGCATCGTTGACGGTGGCCAAATTCTTGCTGAAGATTGGGTCGAGAGCCGCAAGCTCGCCGAGCGGATCCCGCGCGACGGCAAGCCGCGACACCTTGGCGATTGCCTTATCCAGGCGCTAGCCAACCGGCTCAAGTATCAAGTACGCACCTTTGACAAGCGCTTCACGCGGTAGCCCGATTTGCGTTCGCCTCCAATTGGCCGGCAACTCCAGCAACGAATGGCAACGAGCGCGACCTGATCTGTCACATCAAACCAGCCTCGGATTCGTTGCCGGGGTACTCGAGAGGGGGGTGGCAACGCAACGAATTTGCGGCAGTCTCGATCAGCGTCACTCTTCTGTCCAATCCCAACAAGCTCTCCCTTGGCGAAACCAATCGCCGGCTTATTCTCATCTGGGAAGGTCTCGTCGCCGGCGCGATGAAGAATCCAAGTGAGCATTGCATCATGCGGCTGCTGCGAGCATTACGTGATTTCTTCAGCGATCTCTTCCAGGGCGATCCCATCGCTATCGCCATTGCTGTCGTCATCCTGCTGCTTGCCGCCCTTGTCGCCGTCATCTGGATTTTCGATCTGCGTCGGCGCAAGAAGGAACGCGAGAAAAAGAAGCCACCCACCCGACCCAAGAGGTAACACCCATGACCAGCCGCGCCGCCACCGAGTATCGCTACGAGAAGCTGACCTGGCCGGAGATCAACGATGCCGTCGAACTGGGCAAGGTGTGCATCGTGCCCTGCGGGGCCGTCGAGCAGCATGGGCCGCACCTGCCGCTGGATGTGGACCTGATCTGCCCGACGGAGATCGCCCGCGGGGCCGGCAAGATCGTCCCCGACAAGATGCTTGTCCTGCCGACGGTGTGCTACGGCTACACCGGCCACGTCATGGACTTTCCCGGCACCATCAACAACGACTTCGAGCACTTCATGCACCATGTGCTCGACATTACCAAGTCGCTCGCCTATCACGGCTTCAAGAAGATCCTGCTCCTGAACGGCCACGGCTCGAACATGCCGAATCTCGACCTGGTCGCCCGGCGAACCTGCCTGGAGACGGACGCCGAGTGCATCCTGGCCGCGTGGTGGCGGCTGTTGACGGTCGATCCAGATTTCATGCCGAGCTGGCGGCAGAGCAAGTTTCCCGGCGGCTGCGCTCACGCTTGCGAGCTGGAGACATCGCTGTACCTCTATCTCGACGGTGACAACGTCCGCAAGGACAAGATCAAGAACGGCGTCATCAGTTTCAACGAGGAGAACAGCCCGTTCAACTGGGTCGATCTGTTCGGCGCCGGCCCGGCCTCGATCATCTCCTGGACCAGCAGCTACTCGGAAACCGGCGTGCTCGGCGAGGCCGAGCTGGCCACCTCCGAGAAGGGCAAGCGCGCCTACGAGGAGGCGGTGAAGCAACTCGTCCGTTTCGTGACCTACTTCAAGGACCGCCCCCTCGACCCGCGCCGCGACCGCCACCGCAAGAAACCGACCATGCCGATCCCGTGGGGACAGCGGCCGGTGGGGTAGCATGCTTGGTTTACGTTTCGCGCTCGAGTTTACCGTGCAAGCCGTGCAAGCCCTGCAAGGCATGCAAGGTGAAGTGTGCGAACGCGAAACGTAAACCCGTCCGTTTCATGTTCAGGAGCGCGCCAGTTCCCGCTTCGCGCTACCTCGGGGATGGCCGCCGGGATAGAAAAGACATGGTTCCGTGTCATTGCACTGAAACAGGCAACCATCCCCAAAGAGGTGACCACATGCGGGCTCGAATTGCACTGGCGGCGGTCGTGGCAGGATTGCTTCTTCTTGGCGCCGATTCAGTCCGCGCCCAGAAAAAGAAAGACATCAACGAGAAGATCAACGCGGCGCTGCCGGGCGAGGCGCCGGCCAAGCCCAAGCAGCCGCGCAAGATCCTGATCTACTCGAAGACGGCCGGCTTTCGCCATAGCTCCATCCCCATCGGCGTCCGCGCCCTCACCCTCATGGGAGACAGGACCGGCGCTTACACCGCCCACCACACCGAGGACGAGTCCTTCTTCGAGCCGGAGAAGTTGAAGGCTTTCGACGGCGTCTTCATGCTCAACACGACCGGCTCGTGCCTCAAGCCAAAGGGCCTCTCCGGCAAGGAAGCAGTCGATCGCGAGGAATATCTCAAGAAGAGCCTGGCTGATTTCGTCCGCGGCGGCAAGGGGCTCATGGGCTGCCACTCCGCGACGGACACGTATCAGGGCTGGAAGGATTACAACCAGATGATGGGCGGCGCCTTCATCAGCCATCCCTGGCATCAGAAGGTTCCGGTCAAGAACATGGAGCCAAAGAACCCGATCAACGCCGCCTTTAACGGCAAGGACTTCGAGATCACCGACGAGATCTATCAGTTCCGCGCGGATACGGCCCGACCTACTGACCGTCGCATCCTGCTGGCTCTCGACAGCGAGCGCATGGACGTCAGCGCCGGCAAGCGCCAGGACAAGTTCTTTCCCGTCGCCTGGATCTCGACCTTCGGCGACGGACGGACCTTCTACTGCTCGCTCGGACACCGCGAGGAGATCTTCTGGAATCCGATGATCCTGCGCCACTACCTGGCCGGCATCCAATACGCGCTGGGCGACCTGGCCGCCGAGGCGACGCCGAGCGCGAAGAAGGAATAGCTTGCGCATTCAAGAGGATCGAGTTTGCATGCGCCATCACTTCGGTGACTTTCTGGACCGTGACGGAGACTACTGGACGATTGTTCCGAATCGCGACCGCCACGCCTACCGCATCGGCAACGTGCCCAGCGGCAGCAAGGAAGTCACGATTGTCACGATCGGCAAGGAGGACAAGAACTGGGAACGAGTGCTCACTCTGCCCAACCTCGCGGAGTTGACGCTGCATGCTCCGACGCACGCGCAGCTCGAGGCCATCGGTGAACTGCACCGGGTGAAGCGCCTCCGGATCACACACACCAGGCCACGGACCATGGAGTTCATCCAATCCATGCGCGGCGTGGAAGAACTGGTCCTGGAGTATGTGTCCGGGGTCCGCGATCTGTCTCCGATGTGCGAACTGAAACGCTTGCGCGCCCTCCACATGGAGAACCTGCGCGCGGTGTCCGACTTCAGCGGTCTGTCCGGTATCGACAGCCTGCGCTACCTTGCCATTTACGGCACGCTGGACTGGAAACAGCCCATCGAAGATTTCGAGTTTCTTCGCGGCTTGCCGGGCCTGGAGGTGCTGGCCATGTGGCAGCTGATCACCAGGAAGGACTACCCGGCGTTGCTTCCCGCAGTGAGCCTCAAACGGTTGAAGAGACTGAAAATCCATGCCAGCTACCTGGCTGCCGAAGAGTATGCGCTGCTGGAAGAAGTGCTCGCGGGCGTCGAAGGCGCGACCTGGGGGCCATACTGGATTTCAGCATCCTCGATGCTCGTCCCATCAACGGATGTTCGAGCGCATCTTCCCGAGGCAGTCATCCGTGCGCAGTATCCGGAGGTGACAATTTGCTACGACGGCCGGCGCGAGATCGATGACCCGGATTCCCGCTGGTTCGAGTTCACCGGCAAGGGAGCGGGACGCGTCAAATGCGGCACTGCCAAGGCCGAGCAACGCTGTCGCGAGTATTCGGAACGATACGACGCAATGAAGAGCGTGGCGCAGGTTCTCATCAAACAGCAGAGCAAGTGACCACGTGTCCGTTCGGGCAAGCTTACGTTACCAGGACTTCAGGAAATGCCAGACGGAGGCCCAGTCGCGCCCGGGGGTCGGCGGGCATGACGACGTTGATTGCGATCGTGATCGGCTGGCTGTAACTCTGGCCATCGAATACGCGAAACGTGAACGTGACGCGGCCGAGAAAGCCCGTCGGCGGCACGAAGCGGAACGAGCCGTCCGGATTCAGCGCCAGCGTGCCCACGTCTGGACCGCGAAACAGCCGTGCGCGGAGATGCTGGCCGACGTCGCGGTCGTGCGCACCACGGAGCAACCCGGCCGCGGCAGAAACCCGAAGCACGGCATTCACGCGGACCTGGTAGGTCCGCGCCTGTCCGGTTGGCCTGTCATTGACCGATCGGCTCACCACCGACGTCGTGCCGTCGCTGACGACCGCAGCGATGCCGTCGTTGAGCGATACCACGAAGGTCGTGGTTTCGGTCAGGCCGGGAGTGATGGCGTTTTTCCGCGGCTGGAACTTCAGTCCCCGGACCGCTGCCTGGGCGATCGAGCCGATGTTGACTGCCGTCGGGAAAGTACGGCTGTAGACGATGTCGCTGCCCTTGATGGTGCGAACCCAACCGGTCCTGGAGCCCACAGTGAAGTCTCCGCGGTGGATGCCGTTGGTGATCGTGACGATCACCGTCAAAACGTGCATGTCCGGGTCGCTGACGGTCAACGTGGCGAACGGGGCGATGGCCATGTTGTCGCGGACGTAGTTGCCCATTCTGCGACAGCGAGCGTCTGCAGAGACTTCGAAACTGGCGCAGCTGCGCGGTGATCGGTTTGATAGTCTGGCAGCATGGAGGACATCGAGCGACTCAAGGAGGACGCGCGGGC
>VGYC01000157.1 GCA_016873095.1 Planctomycetota bacterium
AATTCTGAAAAAAACTGCAACCGCGGGCTTATTCTTACGAAGTCGAGAGTTCTGCGGGGGAAGAGATTTTTGCCCCTTGGTGAGAACCGAAAAAAGACTGGCTCGTCGTACATCGCAACGGGCTCCCAGGCAAGATATGATTGTGGCTTTCTGCGTAGTTCTCGGATATACTACCTTGGCAGGACCTCCCGCGGGCCGACTTCTCCCCTTGCCCCGAACGCCCACTTTCTCGGAGCTTTCGCTACATGCCGCGGTATGCGCTTCTTCTGCTCGTCCTGGTCGGCGGGGCCATTGCGCCTCTTCCTTCTGCATTTAGCCAGAATTCGGCTGTTGCCGCGAAAAAGGCAGAGGCCTTCCGGCAATCCGTCGCCCCGCTCATTGCGAAGTATTGCAACCAGTGTCATGGCGGCAAGCGGCCCAAGGGAGAACTGTCGCTTGAGCAGTTCAAGAGCGACGATGACGCCCGCAAGCAGCCAGGCGTGTGGGACAAGGTAGCGCAAAACCTGCGCTCGGGCGACATGCCGCCGGCCGGCAAGCCGCGGCCCACATCACAGGAGCAGCAGATCATCACCAGCTGGATCGACAAGCACGTCGCCCAGGTGGATTGCACCAAGGCTCGCAACCCCGGGCGCGTGACGATTCGCCGGCTCAACCGTGTCGAATACAAGAACACGATCCGCGACCTGGTCGGGATCGAATTCAAGCCGGCGGAGGATTTTCCGGCCGATGACGTCGGCTACGGCTTCGATAACATCGGCGACGTGTTGACGCTGTCGCCGCTGTTGATGGAGCGTTATCTCGAAGCCGCAGAAAGGATTGTCGAGCAAGCAATCAAGACGCCGGCATTTCGGGAGCGTTACCTGAGTGCTCTCCAGAAAGAAAAGTCGCGCGGAACGGCGGCCAAGGTTATCGAGGGCTTCGCCCGTCGCGCCTACCGACGGCCCGCGACGCCGGACGAGGTGGAGCGGCTGACTGGATTCATCAGACTGGCGCGGCAGAACGGCCAAGAGCCGATAGTCGGCCTCAAGCTGGCGTTCAAGGCCATCCTGGTTTCGCCGCACTTCCTCTTCCGCGTCGAGGTGGATCGCTCCGCCACCGATCGACCGGACGCCGTCTTCGCCATCAACGAATTTGAGCTGGCGTCGCGATTGTCGTACTTTCTGTGGAGCAGCATGCCGGATGACGCGTTGCTGAAGGCGGCCCAGGAAATCACGCTGCGCCGGGATCTTGTCAAGCAAGTCGAGCGCATGATGCGCGATCCAAAGGCCAGCGCCTTCACGGTGAATTTCGCCGGGCAGTGGCTGCAGCTGCGCAACCTGCGCGATCTCACGCCGGACCCGAAGTTGTTTCCCGCTTACACGCCTGCCCTGCGCGAAGCAATGCGCCGCGAGAGCGAGTTGTTCTTCGACACCATCGTCAAGGAAGATCGCAGCATCCTCGGGTTCCTCGACGCCGACTTCACCTTCGTCAACGAGACGCTGGCGAAGCATTATGGCATCGCCGGCGTCAAGGGACCGGAGTTTCAGCGCGTCAAGCTCGACGGCGCTCAGCGCGGCGGCGTCCTCACGCAGGCGAGCATCCTCACGCTGACCAGCAACCCGACGCGGACGTCGCCGGTGAAGCGTGGTAAGTGGATCCTGGAGAACCTCCTGGGCACGCCGCCGCCCCCGCCCCCTCCGGACGCTGGCGAATTGCCGGAGGACAAGAAGCAGCTTACCGGCTCGCTGCGGCAGCGCATGGAGCAGCATCGCTCCAAGGCCATCTGCGCCTCGTGTCATCAGCGCATGGACCCGCTCGGCTTCGCGCTGGAGAATTACGACGGCATCGGCGCCTGGCGGACCAAGGACGGCAAGTTCGACATCGACCCGGCCGGCAGCTTGCCGTCGGGACAAGCGTTCAACGGGCCGCGCGAGCTGCGCATCGTTCTCAAGGGAAAAGCTGACGAATTCCGTAGGTGTTTCACCGAAAAACTGCTAACCTATGCGCTGGGCCGCGGCCTGGAGGCATACGACAAATGCACGGTCGATGAGCTTTGCCAGGTGCTGGTTCGCAACAACGACCGCCTGTCCACGCTGATCCAGGGCATCGTCAAGAGCGAGCCGTTTCAGCTACGGAAGGGCAAGGGCAAGACTTGATTCGGAGCGGAATTCGCAAGAATTCCGTAGGGAGCTACCGACGGAACTCTTGCGAGTTCCGCTACCGAATAAGGGGGGACGATGAGCGAGTTGATTTCACGGCGAACCGCACTGAAGGGCCTCGGCGTCTCGATCGCGCTGCCCTGGATGGAATCGCTGGTTCCCAGCGTGCTCGGACAGACGCCGGCACGCCCGCCGCGGCGCATGGGCTTCGTCTATGTTCCGAACGGCGTGAACATGGCGGACTGGACGCCATCGTCCGTCGGCCGTGATTTCCGCATGCCGCGCTCCCTGGAAGCGCTCACGCCGTTCCGCAACGAGTTGCTCGTCCTCAGTGGCCTGACCTGCGACAAGGCCCGGCCCAACGGCGACGGCCCCGGCGATCACGCCCGCGCCATGGCCGCATTCCTCACCGGCTCGCAGCCGCGCAAGACCGCCGGCGCCAACATCCGCGCAGGCGTCTCCGTCGATCAGCTCGCCGCCCAGCGCGTCGGCAACGCCACCCGCTTCCCCTCGCTGGAGATCGGCTGCGAGAGCGGCCCGCAGGCCGGCAACTGCGACTCTGGCTATAGCTGCGCCTACTCGTCGAACCTGTCCTGGCGATCGGAGAATACGCCGAATCCCAAGGAAACCAACCCACGTCTCGTGTTCGATCGGCTTTTCTCGGGCCGCGTGCCCAACGAGTCGGACCGCAACCGGGCCATGCGTGAGCATTTCAACCAGAGCATCCTCGACTTCGTGCGCGAGGACGCCAACCGGCTGCGCTCGCGCCTCGGCGCCGCCGACCTGCGTCGGCTCGACGAATACACGACCTCGATCCGCGAGATCGAGCGCCGCATCCAGCGGGCGGATGCCGCCGTGACGTCGGCCGCCGCTCGCGGCATGACCAGGCCGACCGGCATCCCCAGCGAGTATCGCGATCACATCCGCCTGTTCAGCGACATCCTGGTGCTCGCCTTCCAGGCCGATTTGACGCGCGTCGCCACTTTTGTCCACGCCAACGAGGGCAGCAACCGTCCCTATCGTCACATCGAGGTTTCCGAGGGGCATCATGACCTGTCGCACCACGGCAACGACCGCGCCAAGCTCGACAAGATCAGCCGCATCAACCGCTTCCACATCGAGCAATTCGCCTACATGCTCAATCGACTGAAGTCGATCCGCGAGGGTGAGGGGACGCTCCTCGACAACTGCATGATCATGTACGGCAGCGGCAATGGCGACGGCAACCGCCACAACCACGACGAGCTGCCAATCCTGCTTGCCGGCAAGGCGGGCGGCAGCGTCAACTCCGGCCGCCATGTCCGCTATTCGCGCAACACGCCGCTGTGCAATCTCTACCTCGAAATGCTCGACCGCATGGGCTGCCGCCCGGAGCGTTTCGGCGACAGCACGGGCCGGCTGACTCAGTTGACATAGCGTCGGCTGACATAGCGTCGGCTCTGATGGCCGGCCGAGATCGCCAGGCACTTGCCATCATCGTTGAACTTGGTCGCTGCTCGTCCGACGGTTTTCCGTCCGCGCGAGTCAAGGTGAGCTTGTACCCGCTTGTACCCGCTTGTACCCCGCAGAACACCGACTTTCGCCAATCACACCTTGCACCAGCTTCAACCTTGTATAACAACAAGCTGTGCAATGCCATGCGCCCGCCAGCCTGCGTTTCTGACCATGAACGTGATCGACTCATGAAGCCTTCTCCTCGAATCCCGCGATCCTTGCAACTCTACAAGCGAGCCCTTGAATTGATTCCGGGCGGAACGCAGCTTATTAGCCGGCGACCGACGCGTTACGCCAACGGCGTGTCGCCCATATACGCCGCCCGCGCCCAGGGAGCGCGCTTCTGGGACATTGACGGCAACGAGTATATCGACTGGGTCAGCGGCATCGGCGCCATCATCCTCGGCTACTGTGATCCCGTCGTCGATGACGCTGTGCGCCGGCAGATCGCCACGGGAACGATGTACTCGATCAATCATGAGCTGGAGATCGAGCTGGCCGAGGAACTGTGCCGGACGATCCCGTGCGCCGAGATGGTCCGTTACGCCAAGTGCGGCGGCGAGGCCTGCGCCATCGCCGTACGCATCGCCCGCGGCTTCACGGGGCGCGACAAGGTGCTGTTCTGTGGCTACCACGGCTGGCAGGACTGGTATCTGGCCGCCAACCTCGCCGCCGAGGCCAATCTCAACGCGCATCTGTTTCCCGGCATCGAGCCGATCGGCGTGCCGCGCACCCTGGCCGGCACGGCGTTGCCGTTCCCTTACGGCGACCTCGGGGTCCTCGGCGAGTTGCTGGATCGGCACAAGGGTGAGGTTGCAGCAGTCATCATGGAGCCGCTGCGCTCCGAGATTCCCAAGGCCGGCTACCTGGAGGGAGTGAAGAAGCTCGCCGCCGCTCACGGCACAGTACTGATCTTCGACGAGGTCACGTCCGGATTTCGTCTCGCCGTCGGCGGCGTTCAGGAGTATCTCGGCGTCACGCCGGACATGGCCGTATTTGCCAAGGCGATCTCGAACGGTTACCCGATGGCCGCGGTCGTCGGCAAGCGTGCCGTCATGGAACCCGCCGGCCGCATGTTCATCTCCAGCACCTACTGGAGCGATACGCTCGGCCTGCGTGCAGCCCTCACCACCATACAGGAACTGCGCAAACGCGGTGTCCCCGCGCAGTTGCAACGCGTCGGCAGCGAGTTGACGCGGCGGCTGAACGCCGTGGCCGGCGAGGTGGGACTGAAAGTGACCTGCGGCGGGCTAAGTGTCCTTCCCGCTTTGCAGTTCGCGACCGATGATGCAGCGTTGAAAAGCAAGCTGACGACGCTATACATCCAGGAGATGGCCAAACGCGGCTGCCATGGCTACGCATCCTTCTACCTGAACGCCGCCCAGGGCGAAGCCGAGATCGAGCAAACCGTAGCTGCCGCTCGCGAGGTCTTCGCCCTGATCGCACGAGCCTGGTCGAGTGGTCAGGTCGAGCAGATGCTGGAATGCGACCCGCAGCAGGATGCGTTCCGCCGCATGGTGCGCTAGACAGGTTCACGTTTCGCGCTGGGAGGCGTGTCTCCGTATTCGGTTCCGTATATCCGAGCGCGAAACGCAAGCGGAGACGACATGACCTACCACCACCGCAAGCCCTCCTTCGATCGCGACGGCTTCGTCATCGTGCGAGGCTTTCTTTCCTCTGCCGACCTGGCTGAGCTGACGAGCAATCTGGATCGCTACATCCGCGACATCGTGCCCACCTTGCCGGACAGCGACGCCTTCTACCTCGACAAGTCGAAACCGGAGACCTTGAAGCAGATGCAGCACATGGGCAAGGATGCCTACTTCCGCGATTACCGGCAGCATCCGAAGTGGGTCGCGCTGGCCCGTGCATTGCTCGGCGAGGAGGTCGAGGCTCAGGAGCCGGAATGGTTCAACAAACCGGCCGGAACGGAGAGCCCGACGCCGCCACACCAGGACAATTATTACTTCAACCTCAAGCCGCCCCAGGTGATCACCATCTGGGTGCCGCTCGATGTCGTGGATGCGGAGAATGGCTGTCTTCGCTACGTGTCCGGCTCGCATCGCCGCGGCTTGCGGCCGCACGGGCGCTCGAACGTCCTCGGCTTCTCGCAGGGCATCACCGATTACGGCCCTGACGACACCGCCCGCGAGGTGCGCGTCGAGCTTCAGCCCGGCGACGCCGCAGTTCATCACGGCGAAACCATTCACCGCGCTGATCCAAACCGCTCGCCGACGCGCAATCGCCGCGCCTTTGCCATGGTTGTCAAGGGGGAAAGCTGCCGCCTCGACGACGAGGGCCATGCCCGTTACCTCGCCAATCTAAAGAGTCAACATCAACAGATGGGATTGAAAACGTGAATGCCGCGCCGCCTATCATCCGCAACGATCTTGACCAGCGCATCTGGGACGAGGAGCTCGACGACTTCGTGCCGCGCCGGATATACGACGTCCACACGCACATTTATCGCTGGGAGTTCTACAAGGACCCCGCCAAGGAGACGAGCGGCTTTCGCCCCTTGCTGGGCGAAACGTTTGCCAACGCCTGCTGGGAGCTGGCCAACGAGTGCGACACGATTCTCATGCCGGGCCGTGAGGTGCATCGGCTGTCGTTTCCGTTCCCCTTCCCGCATCCGTGCGATTTCGAGGGTTCCAATCGCTTCCTCGCCAGCGAGTTGCGCAAGGATCCGCAGTCTGCCGGCTTGATGCTTGTCCATCCCGGCATGACCGCCCAGCATGTCGAGCAGCAGGTGAAGGAGCACGGTTTCCTCGGCCTCAAGCCGTACCGCTTCTACGCGACCAGCGGCGACGCTGTCAACTGCGGCATCACCGAGTTCATGCCGGAGCATCAGATTGCGGTCGCTGATCGCCTCGGCCTCATCATCATGATGCACGTCTCCAAGCGCGACGCCATCGCCGACCCGGACAACATCAGCGACATGGTGCGTCTGAGTGCGAAATACCCCGGCGCCCGCTGGATCCTGGCCCACTGCGCCCGCAGTTATTCCTTCTGGGCCATCGAGAAGGCGGCGAGGCAACTCCGCGAATTGCCCAACGTCTGGTTCGACACCTCGTCCGTATGCGAGTCGGACGCCGTGGATGCTCTCTTTCAGGGGGTGGGAGCGGACCGTGTGATGTACGGCAGCGATGATATTCCCATCGGCGTGCTCCGCGGCAAGTACATTGCCTACGGCTTTGCCTGGGCCTATCTCTCGGAATCGAACCACTCGCTCGGTTTGACGCACTGCGACGCCCGCATGACGTTCACTCGCTACGAGCAGCTGCGCGCCATGCGGCGGGCGGCCATGCGGATGAAAATGACCCGGCAGCAGATCGAGGCGCTGTTCAACGGCACAGCAGCGAACCTGATTGCCGCAGCTAGAGGGTAGATGGCCATTTCATGAGTCCCCGAGCAGCAAATGGTCGGAATTTCGGGAGGGCGAGGCTCCTGCCGAGCCGCGAATCCTCGATTATTGTTGCTCCACGGCTCCCGGGCAGAGCTTGGGAACGAGTCTTGCTATTTTCGTGCCTGCTTCTTGAGCCAGGCGATCTCGTCCTTCTTCAGGGGCGGGTCCAGTGTTCGCGAGTAGTCGATGCTCCGCGCGTATCGCGAGCGCTGGTAGATCGTCGCGATCATCGGCTGCAGGTCGAGCGACAGGTCCGGGTCCGGCTTCAGGAGCGGCACGGGGATCAAAGGCAAGGGCCGGAGCGAGTGAGCCGGCCACACCTTGCAGCTTCGGAAAGTCTCGGCGCGCGCGACCAGCAGCGTGTACAGGAATTCCGGCCAGGGATCGAGCATGGGCATGCGCTGCCCGCCGCGGAGCAAGTCGATCTCGATCAAACTGACGTCGCCAGTTAACAGGCTTTGTCTCTTGCGCTGGTACAGCTTCCAGCCGGGTGAGTTCGGCCGCTTGTTCGAGGGCGATAGCACCTCGATCGACGTGACCAGCCGCTGTTCGCCTTCGGCCTCGTAAATCTCGACAAAGGCTTCCTTGTGCTCCTCCTGGATGAAGGGGCACATGGTCACCGGTTCGATTGTCTGATTCGGTTCAGCGACAAGGACGCCGCCGTTGCCACTCTTCTTTCTGCGACCCTTGCTTGCCTTGATGCCCACGTCCGGAAGGAAGCCATGGTGTTTGAGTTCAGTCGATTCGATGAGCACCAGGTACGAGCGTTCACCGGTGCGAACGACGTAGCGTTCCGGTGCGGTCTCCGCCAGGCTATCATGGATCTTCGTAATGAGCAGCGCGTGAAAGTCGCCCCACAGGCCGCAACCTTCGATGAACGGGTCCATGCCGGGAAACGGCGATTTCATGGCGTTTTCCCCCTGCGACCATTCGCGAACCGGCGGCCGCTTCCATACAATGCGGCTGAACGGTCACTCTCAATCTAACTCACTGCGAGACGAACAACAAGCAGGCCGAACATGTCGCGATCGTGGCTGATGACGTTGTCGATGCTCATATTTGTGGCCGTCGCCCGCGGCGAGGACTGGCCGCAATTTCGCGGCGTCAACGGCAGCGGTGTGTCGGGCAGCAGATCGCTGCCTGTCCATTTCTCGCACAAGGACAAGGTCCTGTGGCAGATCAAGCTTGGCGAGGGGGTGTCGTCGCCCATCGTGGCCGGCGGCAGGGTATTCACCACGGAGATGACGCCATCGCAAAGGTTTGTCGTTTCCTGTCACGAGGCGGCCAGCGGCAAGGAAATGTGGCGGCGCGAACTGGACATGGGCCCACTGCCACGCATCACGCAGCCCAATAGCCATGCCTCCTGCACACCGGCGACCGACGGCAAGCGCGTCTATGTGCATTTCAGCGCCGTGGGTCTGCTTGCGTTCGATGCGACTTCCGGCGCGGAAGTCTGGCGGCATCCACTGCCGAAGCCGGCGTACCTGATGCACTGGGGTGCGAGTTCGTCGCCAATTGTCCATCGCGACATGGTGATCTTCGTCATGGATGACGACTTGCTGCCTTACGTGATCGCCGTGGATGCGGCCACCGGCAAGCATCGCTGGAAAACATTGCGGCCCGACATGCTCGCTGGCTACGCGCTGCCGGTCATGTGTGAGGCCAACGGCCGGACCGACCTCGTCGTCGCCGGCACGGGCCGGCTCATCGGCTACGACCCGAGCAACGGCAAGGAACTGTGGACCTGCAAGAGCTTGCCGCGCATCAACATGACCTCGCCCGTGGTCAAGGACGGCGTCGTTTATGTCGCGGTGCAGAGCTACGGCGACCCGAGCCGGACGCTTAAATTCGCCCTCCTCGAATGGCTCGACACCAACCAGGACGGCAAGCTGGCCCGGGCCGAGGTGCCCGAGGAATTCCGCAAAAAGTTTGACCTCTCCGACAGGAACAAGGACGGCTTCCTTACCGGCGAAGAGATCGACACCGCTTTCCAGCATCCCTCCAACATGGTCGGCGGCGGCAGCATCATCCAGGCGATCAAGGGTGGCGGTCACGGCGACGTTACCAGGACGCACCTGCTGTGGAACCGTGACAAGAAGATCTTTCCTTCCAACATGTCTTCGCCGCTGGTGCTGGGCAACCGCCTGTACGTCGTCAAGAAGGGCGGCATCGGCAGCTGTTTTGATACGGCGACCGGCAAGGGGATGTGGGAGAAGAAACGCATCGACAACCTCGGCGAGTATTATGCGTCGCCGGTGGCCGCCGACGGCAAGATTTATGTCGCCGGGCAAAACGGCTTTGTCGTCGTGCTGGCAGACGGTCCGAATCAGAAGACCCTGGCCCGCAACGACATGGGCGGCCGGCAGATCATCGCCACCCCCGCCATCGCCGACGGCCGACTCTTCATCCGCACTGCCGACACGCTATTCTGCATTTCCAACGAGGCCAAGTGACATGCGCCAGCACGCAGCTTTCCGACCATGGGAGAGCGAGGCTCCCGCCCAGACTCGCAAGCAGCGTATCGACGAAACGGCTCGGCCGGGGCCTCGCCCTCCCAGCACCACGACGCGTCGCGCGATTGTGGCATCGTTGATTCTGCTGGCGAGTGCGCCTGCTGTCTTCGCCGGCCCGCGCGTCGATGTCGTGGTCGCCGACGATGCTCCCAAGCTGGAGAAATTCGCAGCCGCCGAGCTTGCAGCGCAGCTCAAGCGACTCTTCGATGCCGATGTCCGTGTCGCAGCCAAGGTTCCCGCGGCAGCCGGTAACCTGATCCTGATCGGCAGCCCCGCGACCAACCCGGCCATCGCGAGGGCCATCGGCGCAAACTGGCCGAAGTTATCCGATCAGGGTCACCTCTTGAAAAGCGTCGGCGACGCCGGGGCGCTGATCGTCGGCGGCGCCAGTCCGGTGGCCACGCTGTGGGCCGTCTACGAGTTGGGGCATCGCTATGGCATCCGCTATTTGCTGCATGGCGATTACTACCCGGCCCAGCCGGCGAAATTCAAGCTGGACAGCTTCGACCTGGTCTTCGAGCCGGAATTGCGGTTGCGCGCCTGGCGGACGATCAACGACTTCGCCATCGGCCCGGAGTCCTGGGGACTGGCCGATCAGAAGAAAATGCTGCATCAGCTCGCCAAGCTGAAGTTCAATCGCGTCGTACTGGCGGTCTATCCCTGGCAGCCGTTCGTGCATTACGAGTTTCGCGGCGTCAAGAAGCAGACGGGCATGTTGTGGTACGGCCAGCGCTATCCGGTGGCCGGCGACACGCCGGGCCGCGACGCCTTCGGCGGGGCGACCGAGTTCGACAACCCTGATTTCGCCGGCAAGAGGACCTACGAGGAGCGGCTCAAGGCCGGCGTGACGCTGGCGTCCGGCATCATCGACGCGGCCCATGAGCTGGGCATGAGCGCCGCGCTGGCCATGTCGCCGCTCGAATTCCCCAAAGAATTCGCCAAGGTCCTTCCCGGCGCCAAGGTGCTGCACACGCTGGAAAATCTCGTCATTGGCCCCGGCGACAGGCAACCGCCGGACGATCCGCTCTTGAAGCAGCTTACGGCCACGCAGATTCGCGCCTACCTCGATACGTATCCCAGGCTGGATGCGCTCTATCTCACGATGCCGGAGTTTCCCGACTGGGTCGAGCATCACGAAAAGGCCTGGCATCGGCTTGACGCACGCACCGGCATTGGCAAGCACACGGACCTTGCCACGCTCATCGACGCGGCTCGGAAGCGCAAACTGACCGCATCGGGCGAACGCGGCATTCGGGCGCTGAAAGGCAACATCGCCGCTCTGGACTTCCTGCATGGCTTGATGCCCGACGGCGCGCCGCTCAAACGCCGCGGCTCACAATTGGACGTGACGATCCTCGACGTCGATCCGGCGTTGTATCCCGTGCTGGACAAGGTGCTGCCATCTGGCACGGAGGCGCTGCACTTCGTGGACTATACGGCCCGGCGGGTTGCGGAGCAGCGAAGTCTGCTGGCTGCCGTCCCGGCGAAAGCGGTCAAGAGCAGCCTGATCCTGACGCTGGCGGACGACAACGTCGGCGTGCTGCCGCAACTGGCGACCAATCATCTACATGAGCTGGTCACAGAGATTCGCAAGCTCGGCTGGCAAGGATTCTCGACACGCTACTGGATTCCTGGCGACCTCGAGGCATCTGTGTTTTATCTGGCGCGGGCCGGCTTCGATGGCCGTATCACGCCGAAGAGTGCCTATCACGAGCTGTTCGCGCCGATGTGCGGCCCGGGGGCGGTGCCCGCGCTCGCCAAGGGTTTCGCCATGATCGAGGAGGCGACAACGCTGATCGACCGCAACGATCTTGGTTTCACGTTTCCGGTGCCGGGCATGGTGATGCGGCATTACGATGCCAAGTCGCCGCCGCCCGCCTGGTGGAAGAAGGTATCGGACCTGTACGGCTCGGCGATGGATGAGATTTATCGCGCCCAGCAGCGTGCCCATCCGCAAGCGCGGCCGCTGACGCTGTACCACGCCAAGCGCTGCGAGTTTGCCATCCATTACATTGCCTGTCTGGAAGCGGTGCGCCGCGCCGGGCTGGCGCGCGACAAGAAAGATCGCGACGGGCAGGTCGAGCATCTTGAGTCAGCTGTCGAGGCCATGCACAACGCGCTGTCCACGCTTGGCGAAGTGGCCCGCGACCAGAGCGACCGGGGCGTCATCGCCGTCGTCAACGCCCACGGCTACCGGCCGCTACGGGCGGAACTGGATAGGCTGCGGAAGTAGTCAGTACGTAGCCGCAAGCTGCCAGCTTGCTGGCTCCGTCCTTGCGTAGCGTATCGGTACTGGGTGATCGCAAGCCATGCATGAACCGCAAGTTTTCCTCAACGGCAAGATGGTTCCGGCGTCGCAGGCGCATCTGGCGATCTACGACGCCGGCATCGTCCTGGGCGCCACCGTGACGGAGATGACGCGCACGTTTCGCCAGCAGCTCTGGCGGCTCGACGACCATCTCGACCGGCTGTTTCGCTCGCTGCGCTACACGCGCATGGACATCGGCATGACCAGGATCGACCTGGCCGATGTCTCGCGACGGCTCGTCGACAACAATGCCCGGTTGCTGGACGTCGGCGGCGAGCTGGGGCTGATTCACTTTGTCACGGCCGGCGAGTATCCGACCTATGCCGGCATGGCGGGGCAGGCGGCCCGGACCACGCCGACGGTCTGTGTGCACACCTTCCCCATGCCCTTTCAGCTCTGGGCAAAAAAGATGCAAGCGGGCGCCCACCTGGTGACGCCGTCGATCCGGCACGTGCCGCCGCAATGCTACGACCCAAAGATGAAGTATCGCAGCCGCATGCACTATTACCTCGCTGACCACGAGGCCCGCCTGGTCGATCCGGAAGCGTCGGCGCTATTGCTGGATCTCGATGGCAACGTCACCGAGACCGGCGGGGCCAACATCCTTATCGTCGATAGGGGGAGCGTCGTCTCGCCGACGACGCGCAACACGTTGCCCGGCATCAGCCGGCAAATGGTCATCGAGCTGTGCGGCAAGCTGGGCATCGCCTTTGTCGAGCGCGATTTCCAGGTATATCACGCCATCAATGCCGACGAGGCCATGCTGGCCAGCACGCCCTATTGCCTGATGCCCGTGACGCGGCTCAATGGCGTGCCGATCGGCGACGGCCGGCCTGGACCCATGTTCCGCCGGCTACTACATGCCTGGAGCACGGAGGTTGGGCTCGACATCGTGGGCCAGATCGTCAGCGGCGGCGCGGCGTGACGTCAGCCATCACTCCAGCAGTCCTTCCAGTTCGCGGCGGAGTCGGTCTAGCACCCGGAACTTGGCGGCATAGACGGCGCCGGCGGTCATGCCGAGGTCGGCGGCTACTTCCGCGGCGGATCGACCCAGCGCGGCCGTCTCCCAGCAAGCACGCCAGGTCGACTCCTCGAAGTCGGCACGCATGAGCCGCAAGGCCCGGCTCGCCACGTGCCGCTGGTATTCCGCCTCCCACAACGCTTCCACGTCGTCAGGCGCCGCGATCGGTGGCTGCTCTCCCCCCCGGCCGCGCAACCGCTGGTCGTCGAGCTTCTCGCGGGTATTGCGCCATTTGTTGAGCGTGATGGTGCGCAGCCAGCGGCGAAAGCTCTGGGCCCGGTCGTACTGGAAGCTCGGCAGGACCTGCAGCAGATTGATGAACACGTTCTGCACCAGGTCGGCGGCATCAGGATCCTGGAGGCCGACGCGCCGCCCCCAGGAGTAGATGAGCGGCGTGTACAGCTCAACGAATCGTGCCCAGGCCTCCGGGTCGAACGGTTCACGCAAGCGCGCCAGCAAGCTGCTCGGCGTTGGGGTCATGCAATTAGTTTACCGGCAACTCTTGTGGGAAACCTGTTGACAGTCTAGAAAGTCAAAGGCTTTTGAGACGTCACTTTCGCGCCGTCCGGCCTGATCAGGTGATGTCAGGGGACCCCGCCTGCGAGGCTCAAGAGTACACCCATCACGAATCCTTTTTCGGGAGTGCGACATGTTACGTCTGGGAATGCTTGGGATGTGGCACACGCACGCCGATGGCCTGGTGCGACAGATTGCGGCTCATCCGAAGGAGTTTCAGCTGGTCGCCGCGCACGACCCCGACCCGAAGGTCGTCGCCCAGCGGCGAAAGGCGTGGACGCCGCTGGCCGGCAAGTTCCGCATCGTTGACAAGCCTGCTGAGCTGCTGCGTGAACCCATCGACGGCGTCGTCGTCGAAGGCCGCGTTCACGAGAACGTGCGCATGGCGCGGCTGGCCATTGACGCTGGCAAGCCGGTGCTGCTGGAGAAGCCGGCCGGCGACAATCTCGACGATTTCCGCCGGCTCATCGACGCCGCCCAGAAACGTCACCTGCACGTGCAGATGGCCTATCTCTTTCGCTACATGGCGTCGGTTCAAGAAGTGATGCAGCGTGTCCGCAAGGGCGACCTGGGGCGCATCTACTTCTTCCGGGCCCGGCTGCCCAAGGACTTGCCGTCATACAATCGGTACGTCGAGGAACTGGGCCGTTACAAGGGGGGCATCTTTTTCGAGATGGCCGGGCACGTCATCGACATGATGATCTCGATCGTGGGCCGCCCCGGACAGACGACGCCCTACCTCGCCCATCACCATCGCAAGGGGCCGCGGTCGTTCATCGACAACGGCGTGGCCATGTTCGGCTTCGAGCAAGCCTGGGGGACCGTGGAGGTGCCGGCGCTGGAGGTCGCGCCGCGCTCCCGGCGGATCGAAATCTACGGCACGGAGGGGGCACTGGTCATTCCGCACCTCGGCAGCGGCCACCTGGCCAACAAGAACATCGAGACCGTGGAAGTGTTCCGGTCCGGCCAGCGCGACTGGGAGTCGCTGCGCCTTCCGGCCCGACCGTTGCAGATCAGCGACCTGCGCGAGTTCGCCGCCTGCGTCAGCCGCAAGAAACGCCCGGATTTTTCCATGGAACACGACCTGCTCGTGCAGGAAACGCTGCTGCGCGCCAGCGGCATGATGCCGCCGAAGCGGTGAGCCGTCGTCTCCAGAGAGCCGCGTGATATCATGGTTAGCGCAACCAGGATCCTGGCTACCGACGCGGATTCTCCGGACGCCGCTGTCATCGCCCAGGCGGCCGAGACGCTCCGCGCGGGTGGACTGGTCGCTTTCCCCACCGAGACGGTGTACGGCCTCGGGGCGAACGCTCTCGATGCCCGCGCGGTTGCCGGCATCTTCATCGCCAAGGGCCGGCCGGCGGGCAATCCCCTGATTGTTCACGTAGCAAACACTCAAGCGGCACGTGTGCTGGTCGCCGACTGGCCGGGCGCGGCTGACCTCCTGGCGAAGCAATTCTGGCCCGGACCATTGACGCTGGTCATGAAGAAAAGCGCCCTTGTGCCGGACATCGTGACCGCCGGAGGACCGACCGTCGCGCTGCGCGTGCCGGGGCACAAGCTCGCACTCGCCATTCTCGACGCCGCCGGCGTTCCCGTCGCCGCCCCGAGCGCCAATCGTTCCGCGCAGCTATCGCCAACCCGTGCCGAGCATGTAGTCCGCGATCTACTGGGCCGCGTCGATGTCATCGTCGACGCCGGTCCTACCGCGGGAGGCCTGGAATCGACCGTGCTCGATCTGACCACGACACCGCCTCGGTTGCTGCGCCCGGGGCTGGTATCCCCGGCCGAGATCGAGGCCATCGTCGGCCCCATCGAACGCCGACCGGTCGCCGCGCTGGACAAGCAACCGCTGCGCTCTCCCGGCCTGCTCGAACGACACTACTCGCCGCGCACGCCGATCGAGTGCCTCGCCGGCTCCGGTGTGCCGCGCGTCACGGAACTGACGCATCAGGGCCAGCGCATCGGCTGGCTCCGCCTTGCCGCGACAGGAGACGTCGTGGCCGGTGTCACGCTGGTTTTGATGCCGGACGAACCGGCCGCTTATGCCGCGATGCTTTATGCCGTCCTGCATGAACTCGACGCCGCCGGGCTTGACCGCATCATTGTCGAATTGCCGCCCCGAACCGAGCCATGGCTGGCAATTCACGACCGGCTGGGGCGGATGTGAAGGCTGTTTTTCTTTTTTTCGCGTAAGATTTGGCCCCCCAAGCTTGTAAGTATGATTGAAGCGCAATCCGGACTGTTTGGCGAAACGAGAAGCACCATGCCGCAATCATCGGACTGTCCCAACATCGGTCAATACCAGGAGCTGGCCAGCGGGCAGCTCGCCGAAGCGGAGCAGGAAGCCGTCCTGCAACACCTGGAGACATGCGACAGCTGCGCGGCACAGCTACACGCGCTCCCGGACCAGGCGACGCTCGCCGGCCTGGTCCGCAACGCGGAAACGGTGGAAGACCCGTCGGCGGAGAAGAGCATCGCCAGCCTCGTGGAGCGCCTGAGCAAGCTGCGTCCGGAAAGTGCAGCACGGGAGCGTACCGACCAGGCGACTCCCCCGACCGAGGCGACCTTGCCGCACGAACCGGAATCGCCTCCGGACAAATCGTCTCCGGACAGATCCGTGTACGATTTCCTGGCCCCGGCACAGGCGGCGGACGAGCTGGGCCGGCTCGGGCCGTATCGCGTTCTGCAGGTACTGGGCGCCGGCGGCATGGGCGTCGTCTTCCGCGCGGAGGATCCGCACCTGGAAAGGCAGGTCGCGCTCAAGGCCATGTTGCCGGCCCTGGCCGCCAGCGCCAGCGCCAAGGAGCGCTTCACGCGCGAGGCCCGCGCCGCCGCCAAGGTCAAGCACGACCACATCGTCACCATCCACCAGGTCGGCATGGACCGCGGCGTGCCCTTCCTGGCCATGGAGTTCCTCGATGGTGAGCCGCTCGACGCCCGGCTGGAGCGCGAGGGCAAGCTACCGGTGGCCGAGCTGCGGCGCATCGGCCGCGAGACGGCGCTCGGCCTGGCCGCCGCCCACAAGCGCGGGCTCATCCACCGCGACATCAAGCCGGCCAATATCTGGCTGGAAGCAAACGATGAACGAGGAATGATGAATGATGAACGGAAAGCAACCGACCAGACTACCGCGGAACCGGCAGCTGATGTCGGCCGTTCATCATTCATCATTCATCACTCATCATTTCACCGTGTCAAGATTCTCGACTTCGGCCTGGCCCGGGCGACCAGCGAGGAATCCAAGCTGACGCAGCAGGGCGCCATCGTCGGCACGCCCGCCTACATGGCGCCGGAGCAGGCCCAGGGCAAGACCATCGACCAGCGCTGCGATCTGTTCAGCCGCGGCTGTGTGCTGTACCGCATGGCAACCGGCGTGACGCCCTTCAAGGGCACCGACATGGTCAGCACGCTGATGTCGGTGGCGACCGAGACGCCGACGCCGCCGGTGCTGATCAACATGGATGTGCCGGCAGACCTGTCCGACTTCATCATGCAACTGCTGGCCAAGGATCCCGCCGAGCGGCCGGCCTCGGCCCAGGCGGTCGCCGAGACACTCGAACGCATGGCACGCGCTGTGGCGGGGTCACGCGCTGTGGCGGGGTCTCCTGACCCCGCCACGTCCGCGACCGAAGGTCTCCTTGCGCCCGCGGGGACAGGAGACCTTCGGTCGGTTCCAGTGGCACGGTCAGGAGACCGTGCCACAGCGCGGGGAGACCGTGCCACAGCGCGGCGCGTGTCCCGCTGGCGCATCGTGGCTGGCGTGGCGGCGTGTCTGGCGATCGCCATTTTGATCACACTCTGGGGAACCGGCGTTTTCCGTCTGAAGACCAGCGAGGGCACCATCGTGGTCGAGGGCCTGCCGCCGGGCGCGGAAATCCATGTCGATGGCGAGAAGGCCAGGCTCAAGGTTGACCCGAAGGGCAAGTGGATCGAGATCCAGGCCGCCCCCGGTGAACGCAAGCTGCTCATCAAGGCCGAGGGCTTCTCGGCGACGACGCAGGACGTGATCCTTGGCGTCGGCGAGCGCAAGCCTTTACGCATCCGCCTGGAGCGGCTGGCCGTCGCCAAGGTGGTCGACCGCACTCCCAGCTACGTCCTCGGCGGCGACTGGCGCCTGGAAGGCGCAGAGCTGGTGCAGGCGAAGCCGGGCAGCGCCGTGCTGCTATTCGGCGACCCCGCCTGGACGGATTACGATGTGACCGTCGAGACCCGGACTATGCCCAGGCCCTTAAAGCCGGGAGAGAGGAAGAACCAGGGCGGGAACCTTTTTTTTCGCGCTCGCTCTCAGACCCACCATCTCTACTACTCGATCGGCGGTTACTTCGGCACCGCCAACGAGGTCGGCTACTTGAACAAGGGCAAGTGGGGTCGCGACAATACGTTCCTCCGCGCGGAACACGTCGAGGACCGCTGGTACAAGATGCACGTCCAGGTCCGCGGGCCGCGCATGCGCTGCTGGCTCGACGGCCAGCAGCTCTTCGATTTCAAGGACGAGCGCTTTCCAGCCGGCGGCATCGGCCTGGGCACCGTCAACTCCATCGTGCGCTGGAAGAACCTGCGCGTGCTTGCGCCGGACGGCAAGGCGCTGTGGGAAGGCTTTCCGGAGCTGCCGCCCTCGCCAGGCGTCCCTGCCAACCGCACGCTGGCGGTGCTCGATTCTCTGCGTCGCGAGCGGATTTCGCCCGAGGCGCTGGCGCTGGCCGGTGATGGCGATCCACAAAGGGCGCCCGCGAGCCTGGTAGCTGTGCTCGGCGAAGCGCAGCCATTTCATACCCAGCAGGTTTGCCTGGCCTTCAGTCCCGACGGCAAATGGCTGGCCTCGGGCAGCGCGGACCAGAGTCTGTTCTTGCGCGATCCGGACACGGGCAAGGTGCGCCAGGTTCTGGACGGGCATGCCAAGGCAGTCACGGCCGTGGCGTTCTCCAAGGACAGCAAGACGCTGGCTTCCGCCGGCAAGGATGGCAGCATTCGTTTCTGGTCTGTTGACAAAAGGTTGCCCCAAAGGGTATTGGTTCACGGCGCGGGCAATAGAGATATTGCCCTTTGTTGATTGTGGTGGGCTTGGACTGCCTCGACAAGCCAGTCGAAGACGTTGCAGGA
>VGYC01000158.1 GCA_016873095.1 Planctomycetota bacterium
ATGCTGGCGTACAGCCTTCTCGTGCGGCAACTGCGGCAGAACCGTGCGCAGGAATGGGCACTCCAACGGCTGACGACCATCGGCGAAGCCTGTCGCGCGATGCTGCGTGAAACCCTGCGGACAACCCTGGGCTGGGCCATCAAGCAGGTCACCGAGTTTTCGCAGAGTCCGGACCATGTGGTCGCTCAGCTGGGGTTGGCTTAAGATTGCAAAACTTTAGTGTTAACTGTAAATGTCAGCGCTGCGGGCTGGTTGTCGCCGCCTCGATTCCCAGGCCGCGCAGTCGCTCCCGCAGCGGTTCGACGTTGTCTTCGGCGACGGACAGTGCCGTCGGCCCGAGACGGGCGTGGATGAGCCGGCGTGTCTCCGGCCATTGCAAGAGTCCGTCGGCGAGGACCGGGGTGGCCACGCTGAGGACCATGTGCCGTTCCAGCCGTGGCGACGGCGCATCGGCGCCGGCAAGCAGCAGATACACTGCCGGCGGCACTTCCTGTCCGCAGCGCTGCATGTACCAGATCGCCAGGTTCTCGAGCGAGGTGCCGGCCTGTCGGGCGGCGGCCAGGCTGGACGGCGTCAGGCGATACTGCAACTTGCCGTTGCTGCCGGAGTGCGGCACGCTTTCGGCAAAGCGCTGCAGCTCCGTTTCCAGCAACAAGTCGGATCGTAGCTGGTCAATGTTCAGCGTCACGCCATCCGCCTCGACTGTCACGCACGGCTCGGGAGGCAGGCAGTAGTCGCGCGTGCCGGCCATGCGAAAGTGCCGGAAGTCAATGTCTTCCTCGTTGGCCACGACCGCGAGCCGATCGGTCAAGCGCACGGCCGGCAGGCCGCGCGACAGGGCCTCCTGCAGATCGCCGGCGCTGGCAAACTCCATGAGCGATGCCGATGGATAGACCTGAATGCGGTCGCGCTTGTTCGACCAGGTGCGCAGCGCTTCCAGCACGGCGGTGGGCGTCGCCTTCATGCCGCGGCCTTCGAGCACTTGCACGATCGTCTCGAATGACTCGCCGGCCTCCAGGGCGCGATAAACGCTCTCCGGCTGCAGTTGCAACGTGCAGGCCGCCCCCAGCGTCTTCCAGGCCGCGAACTGGCTCAGCTTGACGATCAAATCGGGGGTCAGCCCCTGGCGATAGGCCAGGATTTCCAGGTTGGGCTGCACCAGCAATGTCTGCGCGAACTGCGGCGTCGCCGGCGGGGCATCGCCCATGTCGCCCATGCCGAGCAACCAGCGGCCATGGGGCGACAGCCGGATCAACCAGCCGGTCTCGCTCTTGATGGCCTGGACCATGCGCAACGAGTAAGCCAGCCCCGTCAGGAATCGGGCAAGGGCGGCTGACGGTGGATCCACATCGGAATTCTCGCAGGTCGCGGCACTCTTCCAGTAAGGATGATTTGAGCGCACCCAGGCGGCGACCTGTTCGGGATCGGCCCAGCCTTGCTCCAGCAACTTGCCAAGCAGCAGCAAGCACAGGAGATAGGCAGACGGAAATGGGTTGCCGGGGGCGCCGCCGGGTTGATGGCCGGCATCGGTATTCCAGGTGTCCAGATGCGGCAACGCCGACCAGAGTCCAAGCAGCGCGGCGGGCAGGCCCTTGTACCATGCTTCCGGAAAGCCCCCCGCCTTCAGCTCACCATCAAGTTGCTTGAGCAGGCCGATACGCACCGCCAGCGCCGCTGCCAGCATGCCGGGATCGGGCACGGCACTGGGACCGTCGCCGGGCACGGCCGCCAGCAGCGGATCGCCGCGGAGCCGTTCCAGGTCACGCTTGAAGAAATCACCTTGCTGCGTCTGCCGTAACGAAGTCGTGCTGACCTGCTGCCAGAGCGCCGACAGGCGCAACGGCCATTCCAGGCCGTCGGCTTCGTGAATGGCTTGCCCCTTGACGCCGCTGGGCGGTCCGCTCGCGCCCGGGCAATCGGGCAAGCCAAGATCGCCGCCGAGAGCACGTGCGCAGACGACAGGATGCGCGAACGCCCACGTCGAGCCGGTTTCGCCAACCGTCAACCACTGCTCGAACGATTTCAGCCGCGCCGTCTTGCGAGCGCCGTCCAGATCCGGCAAGCCGGGATACAGCAGGCCGGCGTCAAGAAGAGACATGACCGCCGCCAGGCCATCGCCAGCGCCGGTCGCCATGGTCAGCTCGACCAGGCTGCCGATGCGCCACACGTTTTGCCTGCTGTGTGCGATCATCGCCAGCAGGCGCCGGGACGCCGGCTCCAGCTCTTTGAGACGGCGATCGAGGACAGCGGGATTGGTGAGGATGCCGATCGAACGTTCGATGAGTTCGTCCACGGGCCACTGATTGCGCGGCCGGCACAGATTGCCGGCGACCTGCCGCAGCAAGCCTGGCTCGTAGCGCCTCAGCGTCTGCCGCACACGCTCGGTCCAGTGGTCGGCTTCGGGGGACATGATCAATGGCTTTCAGCTTTCAGCGATCAGGTTTCAACGGTCAGCTTTCAGGGGTCAGCTCGATCCAGCTTGGAAGGGCGACGGCTGAAAGCTGATGACTGACCGCTGAGAGCTCTAGGTAACCACCTGCGGCGTGTGCCCCATCTTCTGTAGCTCCTGGACGACGGTGTCCACGCGTCCGGGGCGGACGAGCAGCACGCGGTCCGCGAGCCGGCCCACGATGTCCGTGGCGATCTTGCGATTGGCGAGCAATTCCTCGGCCAGCACGCCGTCCTCCGTCTGCACGAGGCAGACGCGGCGATGAAACTTCACGGGAATGCGCGATTTTTCCATAACAGTTTTCAGTGTTCAGTTTTCAGTGTTCAGTTCTCAGCAAGTGGACACTGAAAACTGAACACTGAAAACTTGTTTCATGCGACTTCTGCGTCCGCCGGTTCCAGCACCTGGCCGGCATCCAGGATCGAGTAGCTGTAGCCCTGTTCGGTCAGGAAGAGCTGCCGGTGGTGGGCAAAGTCCAGCTCACGGGTATCACGGGTCACCAGCGTGTAAAAGTGGGCCAGCTCACCGTTCGCTTTCGGCCGAAGAATGCGGCCGAGTCGCTGCGCCTCCTCCTGCCGCGACCCGAACGTGCCGGACACCTGGATCAGCACGTTGGCGTCCGGCAGGTCGATGGCGAAATTGCCCACCTTCGAGAGAATGAGCTGCTGCAGTTCGCCGGTGCGGAAGCGCTGATAGATCTCTTCGCGCTCCGTGTTCGGCGTCTGCCCGGTGATGATTGGAATGTCAAAAGCCTTCTGCAGCGCCCGCAGTTGCTTGAGATACTGGCCGATGATGATGACCTGCTTGCCGGCGTACTGCTCCAGGAGACGGGCGACGATGTCGGCCTTGGCGGGGTTCTCGCTGGCGAGGCGATACTTCTGTCGCCACTCAGCGACGGCGTACTCCATGCGCAGCGGCTCCGGCAAGGCCACGCGCACCTCGGTGCAGGTTGCCTCGGCGATCCAGCCCTGCGTCTCCAGCTCGCGCCACGGCACATCGTACTTCTTGGGACCGATGAGGCTGAACACGTCGCCTTCACGGCCGTCCTCGCGGATCAGCGTCGCCGTCAGTCCCAGCCGCCGCCGCGCCTGGATCTGCGCCGTCACGCGGAACACCGGCGCCGGCAGCAGATGCACCTCGTCGTAGATGATGAGGCCCCAGTCGCGCTCGTCGAAGACCTTGAAGTGCGGATACTCGTCCTTCTTGTCGTTGCGGTGCGTGAGAATCTGGTAGGTCGCGACGGTGACCGGGCCGATGACCTTGCAGTCGCCGCTGTACTCGGCGACCTGGTCGTCGGCGAGGTCGGTCTTGTCGAGCAGCTCGCGCTGCCATTGACGGACGGCGGTGATGCTGGTGGTGAGGATGAGCGTGGAGCGCTGCATGAGCGCCATGGCTGCGATGCCGACGATGGTCTTGCCCGCCCCGCAGGGTAGGACGATGACGCCGCTGCCGCCGCGGGCGTCGCCGCCGGCGTAGAAGATATCGGCCGCGTCGCGCTGGTAGTCGCGCACCTCGAACGGCATGCCCGTCCGGGCAATGCTGCGCAGGTTGATGGCCAGGGCGGCGCCTTCGGTGTAGCCGGCGAGATCCTCGGCCGGGTAGCCGACGGCGATCAGCGCCTGCTTGAGCACGCCGCGATGGGCTGGCTCGATGAGGAAGCTGTCCTTGTCCAGACGCTCGCCCAGAAACGCCCTTACCTTCGGCTGCCGGGCCAGTTCCTCGAGCAGCGGCCGATCCGGGCAGATCAGCCGCAGCTTGTCCTCGTGGCGTTCCAGCCGGACCCGGCCATAGCGGGACACCAGCTCGGCGATGTCGGCTTGCAGGTTGGTCGGCAGCGGGAACTTGCTGTAACGGGCCAGCACATCCACCATCTCGTCGGCCGTCATCCCCGCCGCCGCGGCATTCCACAGCGATAGCGGCGTCAGCCGGTAGGTATGGATGTGCTCCGGGCTCTTCTCCAGATCGGCGAAGGGAGCAAGAGCGTCCCGCGCCTCGGCGTAGCGCGGGTTGTCCACTTCCACGAGGATGGAGCGGTCCCCCTGAACAATCAGCGGGTTGCTGGGATCATAGTTCATGCTGGTCCCTTGGCGTGGTCTCTTGGGGCAAGTTCCGGTCGGCCCCGAGGCCGAAACAGGCAGTTTAGTCCGTTCCCCGCCCCCCTGCAAGGCGAAGGGTCGTGGCGTGGCCGTCAGGAGCGACCGTGGACCGGTATTCGTCCAGATTATTCGTCCAGGGATTTGTCCAGAGAGAGACCTATACCCCATCGGCAAATCCGGAACAAATTCAGTCAATGGCCGCAAAGTCTTAATTTTACAAGGCTTGCGTCGGAGATGCTCGTGCCAGCCGATTGGGAGGTTGGCGTAGTTTACGAAGAATGAAAGATGTAGGTATTTGGCGAGCCAGGAGTCGTTCGGACGAGCGTGTCGGCAGCTCGCTTGGCGGATTCGCGCGCGCTCGCGGCCAAGGAGACAATAATCAGGAAGACGCCAACGCACCATGACCCGAGTAACTTTCCTGCGTCCGCATCCTCCGGTCGCTGACGCTCCCGGCTCGCCATGTTCAGATTTACCTGGCTTGTCCATCAACATCTGGGTAGACTGGGGCGCGCACATCAAAAAAAGGAGGTCGAGCATGGTTGCTTGCTTCAAGTGGCAGCTGATCGTATGCGTTGTCTTCCTTGCCCAGGCGCTGGCGGCGTCGGCACCGCAGGAACCGAGGCCGCAGGACTCGAAACCGCAAGAGCCGCTTCGGTCCATCGCCGAGATGAAACGGCGCGGGCTCACCGCGAGCGTCGATCTCGGAGCCGAACTGAAGATGTCGGTCAAAAAGACCAGCAATGGCTACGTCGACCAACCTGCCACATTTGAAGTCGCGATCCACAACATCGGCACTGAGACCACGCTGGCGGATGCGAGCCTGCTGATCAAGTTCACAAACGGCCTCGGCACGGAGGATTATGGTTTGCGGTTCGGCGCCGTTTCTCCCAACGAGAAGCGCACCGTCAGTTTCGAGTACAAGCCCTTGTTGCCATCGCTGCACGTGGAGGTGTGCGAGGGCATCTGGGACGACAATTCCACGGGCTGGACGCAAGCTCGCACAAGTGCGCGCTTTTACATTCCCTACGATCCCAAGATTCCGCTGCACGACTTATTGCCGGCGCGTCGGCAGCCGGCGCAGCAACTCACGCAGCTGCCCGCCAACCTGAGCGACGTGCCCGAGGTGTCGTTTGCCGATCCGCTTGCGAAGGGCAGCAAGGCTCCGGAGGGCCAGTTCCACGTGGCCAGCGCGCTGGAGAAAATCAAGTATGTCAACCAGAAGAAGACCGACGCCTACATGGAACTGTTGCTCAGCCGGCGCGCCGACCTGGCGGGCCTACCCTTTCTGCGCGGCGATGCCTGCCGGACGAAGGGCGAAAGCAGACAGCAATTCGCCGCGACGACGAAGATGATTCGCGACATCCAGCGCCGCAGAGCATTCGACGTGAGAGCACACTTCGCTGACTTTAGCGATAGCGGCCAAATGACGGAAGTAGTGAACATACTCGCGGAGAAGCGGACGATCCCGTCCGCCATTCAGGTCGCAGCGCTGTGGCAGATGATCACACCCGAGTCCGCGGGCAATCGCCTCGAGCTGGTCAAGCATTTGCATCGGAACGTGTCCGATGCGGAAGGCACCCGGGCCCTGGCCAAGCTCGCCATCTATTCCGAGGAAGAGCAGATTCGCTCGACGGCGTTTCTTGCGTTGATGACGCGCCGGGATCAAGACTACACGGACATCCTGGTCAGCGCTCTCAGCTATCCCTGGCCCGACGTGGCCGAGCGTGCCAGTGCTACCATCGCCAAGCTGGGACGGACCGATCTGGCGCCGCGACTTCAGGAGGTGCTCAAGAAGCCCGATCCGCGCTTGCCGCAAACCAGGCTGGTCGATGGCAAGAAGAAGACCTTCGTTCGCGAACTGGTCCGCATCAACCATCTGCGCAACTGCATGTTGTGTCACGCTCCGGCACCGGTGGGCGAGCCAACCCCGGTCGAGCGCGCGGGCGAAACGAATCGGCTGGCCAGCCGGCGCCGTACCAGTTCGTCCAGCCTGGTCGAGCGCGCCGGCGAAATCCAGCAAGCCGAAAGCACCGGCGAGGTGCCGATCCCCGGCTCGGCCATCACGCGGTATTACGGCGAGAGCAACCGCGATCTGCTCGTGCGCTTCGACGTGACGTACTTGCGCCAGGATTTCTCGGCGCCGCTGGCGGTTGCGGACGCCGATCAATGGCCAAGCATGCAGCGTTACGATTTCGTGGTGCGCACGCGCGAAATCAACGAGGCGGAAGCGGCTACCTGGCGCAAGCTGCTCCCCGCCGACGCCGCCTCGCCGTATCATCGCGCCGCGCGCATGGCGCTGGCATCGCTATCGAGAACCGAACGCTCCGCGCCGGAATAATCTGATTCGCATGTTCGGCGAGCCGCGATACCCACCGAGCCGGCCGATCTCGTCGGGGCGTTGAGGTGGTCGTAGGTACGGCGCGTAGTCCATGGACCTGATTATCGCATGGGGCTGGGGAGAGTCCCAAGGCTTCTCTTTTCAGGGTGCCTGAGCGGAATGGACGCGTCGAAACATGAATGACGATCACCCCACCCCGACTTCCGAGTCATCCGAATCCACGGTTGCCATCTCCCGCCAACGACTTGTCGAGCTGCTCGCCCTCGCCGCCGAGAACATCGCATTAAGGGCCGCCCTCGCCGAGTTGCAAAAGCAAGTTCCCTTCCTGCGCGACGAGATAAAGCATGAGCGCGACCTGCGTGGCTTGACCGGCGCCAGCCCGGCGATGAAGGCGGTCCGCCAGGCCATTCAGCAAGTCGCGCGCACGGATAGCACGGTGCTGATCCTCGGCGAGACCGGAACCGGCAAGGAACTGGTGGCCCGGGCGATTCACCAGGTCGGGCCGCGCCGCGAGCAGCCCTTCATCGCCATCAACTGCGCGGCACTCAATCCAAGCGTGCTGACCAGCGAGCTTTTTGGTCACGAGGTCGGCGCGTTCACGGGGGCCAGCAAGCGGCGCATTGGCCGTTTCGAGCTGGCGCAGCGCGGCACCATCTTTCTCGATGAGGTTGCCGAGATCGCGCACGATCTCCAGGTGCTGCTGCTGCGCGTCTTGCAAGAGCGTGTCATCGAGCGCGTCGGCGGCAACGAGAGCATTCCCGTCGATGTCCGGGTCATTGCCGCCACGCACCGCGACCTGGAGCGCGCAGTCAACGACGGCCGTTTCCGCGCCGACCTGTTCTTCCGGCTCAATGTCTTTCCCATCCGCGTGCCGCCGCTGCGCGAGCGCCGCGAGGACATCCCGGACCTGATCCAGCATTTCCTGCATGCCTTCAACCGGCGCATGAACCGGCAGGTTCGGCAGGTGGAGCCCGAGACGCTACGCTTGTTGCTGGGCTACGCCTGGCCGGGCAATGTCCGCGAGCTGGAAAACCTCGTCGAGCGGGCCATGATCGTGCACGCCGACGATCCCCTGCGCATGGACCCAAGCTGGCTGCTGGCGGACCGCCGACCTGCCGAAGCACCGCCGGCCGGCTCGCTGCGCGAGACGGAACGGCAGAGCATCCTGTCGGCACGGGAGCGCAGCGGCGGCAAGATCTACGGGGCCGCCGGCGCCGCCGCCATCCTGGGCCTCAAGCCGACCACCCTCTACGGCAAGATTCGCAAGCACGGCATCACAAAGGATCCACGCAACGACGAACAATGACCAAGGCGCGTCGTTGCCAACCAGGGCGAGTCATTCCGTATCTGGGCCCGAACGTCTACCAGAAATACTCGCAGCTCGAAGCGTTTGCTGCTACTTGACTTGCGCTGCCTTTCGGACATGCCGTGCTCGCGGCATGATTCCTGCCATGACCATATCCTGTTCGCCCAGCCAACACCACACAGGAGACACCAGTCATGGCACTTGTCGTTTGCGCGCCTTGTCACGATTGCAAGTACACCGATTGCGTCACCGTTTGCCCGGTGGATTGCTTCTACGAGGACGAGCAGCAGCTTTACATCGATCCGGAGGAGTGCATCGACTGCATGGCCTGCATCCCGGAATGTCCTGTGGAGGCCATCTTCCACGCACTGGAAGTGCCGTCGCGCTGGACCGACTTCATCCAGCTCAACGCCGAGCGCGCGAAGGCGCTGAAACAAGCCGGCGGCCACATCACGCAGCAGCGCGCGCCGATGCTCGGCCCGGGCTGCGCTGCCAAGGAGCAATAAGTAGACGGAGCCAGCTTCGCGCGATCCCGCTGGCGACGCTGGCAGCGTCGCCTACGTATGGAGGTCGCAGAAGCCAGGCGGCGCTTGCCGGGGCCGTGGCGACATTGACCCATCTCGCAAGTCTGGCTATACTCGCCAGTCCGCTCACCTTGCCGCGCATCCGGGACGGAATCCCACTTGCCGCGCGCGGCATTTACTTTACAATGCAAAGTATTGGACGCGACCAACCCTGCCTGTTGTCCGGAGAAGCGGTCATGGCGGAGACGTTTGCCGATCCCTTCAAGAGGCGAGCCAAACACGGCACTCTATCGTGGACTCTGGTGGCACTTTTCATTCCGGCGGTGCTGTTTCCGCTTGGACTGTGGTGCCTGAGCGACCATCCGCGCTTTCATTGGCTTTGCGATATAAAGGAATTTCCCTGGGAGTTGTGGATCATAGCGACCAGCGGCCTGGCCGCGACCGTAGCGGGCGTGGCCGACTGGCGCTGGCATCGCTCCGGCCGGACCGCCATCGGCGCGCCCGAGCATCACGATGAACTGCTCGCTCTCCTGGGCGGCGGCCTGCCGTTGTTTGGTCTCATGGTCTGGGCATCGTTCGCGCCCGCGCCGCATTTCTTGCTCATTCCCATCTTGCTTGTCGCCCTCTTCACTGTCGTCCTGATCTGTCACGACGAGTTTGTCTTTCATCGCAAGCGCTGCGGGCGGTACGAAACCGTGCTGCATCGCGTCCTGGTGTTCGGCAACGGCACGGCCTGGCTGGCGTGGATGAACTGGTGCTTTGTGCGTGGAGGTGGGCATGGCTAGAAGATGGTACGCGCTGGAGCTGCTTGCCCGGGCCCGCGCTTACTATGACGCGCCGGACAGCCGACTGGCCGGCGAAGCGGGCCGGGCCTGGCGGACATTCTTTGCCTCTGGGGCGGCGTGGATGGCCATGGCCTTGACGTTGCTGCGCCATCAATGTCCGCCAGGTCTTGATCGAAGCTTCAATATCCTTGGCACGATCAAGTATGGACTGGCAAGTGGCGGCGCTCTGCTGTGCGTGGCCGCCGCCTGGTGGTGGGAAAACTACTGGCTGCTGTTGCTGGTCCCGCTGGTGTTCTACGCGATCGAAGCGCGCATGGTGTTTCTCTTTCCGCTGGCACTGGACGGGAGCCCAACGCCGTTTCGCGATGCGAACCGGTTGACCAGTCGTGCCGGCGGAACGATTGCGGTGATGTCCGTCGTCATGCCGCTGGCAGGCGTGATGCTTGGCGGCGGCTTTCTGGGGCGCGGCTTCGTGCGTTGCTGGTGCCTCGGTTGCCTGGCCGTTTGCCTGTGGTATGAAGACTTGCGACTTGCCCGGGCGAACCCGCATCCAGCACTTGCCCAGGAGGTTTCGGAATCCCTGCCATGCTGAAGGCGACCGGCGCCCGCTGCTGGCCCTGCCTCGGCTGGGAGTTCGGCAGCTTCGGGCCACTGTGGGTCCGCACCGAGATCATCGATCTGGGAATGCGCGAACCGATGCGGCTGATGTACGCCAGCGACCTGCACCTGGGGCACTGGTGGACCCGGCCGGTTGCCGCGCAGCTCCTGGCGGCGGCACGACTCACCGCGCCCGACCTTGTCGTCCTGGGCGGCGACCTCGTCGATGGTGAGAATGCCTTGCCGCAGCTTGGCGATCTGCTTCGCGACCTGACGACATTCGTTCCTGTCTGGGCGATCCACGGCAATCACGATGACCGCGTTGGAATACTTCGCTTGCGCGAAGCCGTACTCACCGGCGGCGGGCGCTGGCTGGCCGATGGTTTCGATGGTGGAGCGCTTCGCCTGGACTGCAAGGTGACCGCTCCGGACCACCCAGCTCCGCAATACCCAGGTCCGGACCACCGGCCGCGTGTCCTGTGCACGCATTATCCGACGGACTTTCCGGCAGCCGCCGCGGCGGGTTACCGCCTGGTGCTCGCCGGCCACCTTCACGGCGGGCAATGTGTCTTCGGCACGCGCCAAGACCGACTCTATCCGGCAGCCTGGCTGCATCGCTGGCACGGGCTCAAGTTCACGAGCGGCTCCGCCAGCATGCTCGTCAGCCGCGGCATGGGCGACACGTTTCCGTTTCGCTTTCGCTGTCCGCGCGAAGTGGTGCTGTGCTGCTTGACGTGAAGGAGCGTCGCCCGCCGCGAGCAGCGTGCAGACAGCCGGCTGAAGGATGCCCGCAACTGCTTCACCTGCCGGACAAGCCGGCAGGGGTCCCCGTCTGAGACGGAGCCGCGCTGATGCAACGGGAGGGCGAGGCTCCTGCCGAGCCGCCGGCTGGTGCCTCGCGGTGATCCGTCACATCATCATTCCGCCACGTGCAGATAGACCGACGGGTGCATCGTGTAGAGACGGTATGCCTTGCCGTCGTGGACGAGAATGCCCGACGACTTGTTCTGGCTCAGCGGTTGCAAGGGGTTGCCGGGATACTTCTCCCAGTGGAGGAGATCGGTGCTCGTGGCGACGTTCGTGCTCCAGAGCTTGGCGTTCGGCCCGGTGCGGGCGCTGCCGTGGTAGTAGGCGTAGTAGCGGCCCTTGTGCTTGATGATCTGGTTGAAGGCGATCAGGTCCCTGTCATGCTCGCCGGGGCCGGGGGTCATGACCGGCTCGTCCTGCACGTTGGTCCAGACCTTCATGTCCTGCGAGGTCGCCAGCCAGATGCCCCGGTCGCCGCGTTCGTAGAAGAGATGCCAGGTATCGTTCTCGAACCAGGCGGTGGGCGTGCCATAGGGCCCGGGGGGAATCGGCTTGCCGTTCTTGAGCCGGACATCGAGCTGGGCGACGCGCGTCCAGTCCAGGCCGTCGTCGGAGACGAGCAGCTGGGCCCGGTCGTCCTTGCCCTCGGCGAACATGTGATACTTGCCGCCGTGCTTGACGATCATCATGTCCTCGACCCAGTGCCTGGTGTACAGCGGGTTTTTCGGATGGCGGGTCCAGCGGATGCCGTCCGGCGAGGTGGCATGACCAAGCTGCATGACGGCCCCCTTCTTGTCGAGGTAGCCGGTGTACCAGAGCTTGTAGCCGCCGTCCTCGCGCATGATCCAGCCGCGCTCGCGAATCTTCTCATCCCAGTGGCCCGGGCCGGCAGCCTTGAAGACGGGCGTTTTCTGGTAGGGGACGAAGCGGACGAGCTCGGGAGGGAATTTCGCGACGGGATCGTCCTGATGCGTGACCACCAGGAAGGGGGCCAGCGCTGCAAAGATCATGAGGCGGCCGATTGCCATGATGGATCCACCATCGAGGGTCCATAGCGGTTGGTAGTTGGTATGTGGTATTAATATGGTTTGCCGATAGACCCGCCGACTCGACCCTGGTAAATTAGCTTTGAAGCCCAGGATTCCGCACCCACCCCGACCGACACGAAGCATGACCAGAATAATCTTGATCGCGATTGCAGGCATTCTTGGGATCGCCGTCCAGCGTATCGCTATTGCGCGCGCGGACACAAGCGCGAAACCGCAAGCGACGTTGACGGTTGATTTCGCGCGGGACATCCGCCCGATCCTGTCGAACCACTGCTTCAAGTGCCACGGTCCCGCCAAGCAGGAGGCCGGTATCCGGCTGGACCTGCGCGAGGGCGCTCTCAAGCGCAAGACGATCGTGCCAGGCAAGCCGGAAGCCAGCCGGATGATCCGCAAGGTACTGGCCGATGAAGAGGAGCGAATGCCCCCCGCCGACGCCGGGCCGCGCCTCAAGCCGGAGCAGATTGCCAGGCTGAAGGCCTGGATCGCACAGGGCGCGGAGTTCTCGCCGCACTGGGCGTATGTCAAACCGCGCGAACGGCCGTTGCCGTCCGTCAAGGACCGCTCCTGGACGCGGAACCCGATCGATCGCTTCATCGCTGCCGGGTTGGAACGCGCCGGCCTCAAGCCGTCGTCCGAGGCGGAACGCCCGACGCTGATCCGCCGGCTGAGCCTCGACCTGCTCGGCGTTCTTCCCGAGCCGCGCGAGGTGGATGCCTACGTCAAGGACGCCCGGCCTGATGCTTACGAGCGCCTGGTGGAGCGGCTGCTGTCGTCGCCGCACTACGGCGAACGGCAGGGCCGGCACTGGCTCGACCTGGCCCGCTATGCCGATTCCAACGGCTACACCATCGACGGCGAGCGCTCGATCTGGCCATGGCGCGACTGGGTCATCGGCGCCTTCAACCGCAACCTGCCGTTCGACCGCTTCACCATCGAGCAACTGGCCGGCGATCTGTTGCCGTCTCCCACGACCGAGCAGCTGGTGGCGACGGGCTTTCATCGCAATACCTCCTTCAACGAAGAAGGCGGCACCAACCCGGAGCAGTTCCGCGTCGAGCGCACGGTGGACCGCACCAACACCACGGGGACGGTCTGGCTGGGGCTGACCGTCGGCTGTGCCCAGTGTCACGACCACAAGTACGACACCATCAGCACCAAGGAGTACTACCAGCTGTACGCGTTCCTGAACTCCGCCGACGAGCCGCGCATCTTGCTGCCCACCGAGCAGCAGAAGCTGCGTCTGGACAGGCTGCGTGGCGAGCTGCGCGACGCCCGCGCCGAGGCGGCCAAGCGCAAGAAATCGCCCAAGGACCTCGAGAAGATCCTGGCGAGCCTGGAGAAGGACACGCACGGCGGCTGGAAGCTCATCTATCCCAAGAACGCGAAGTCCGACCAGGGCGCGACGCTGGATGCGCTCGAGGATCGCTCGGTGCTGGCCAGTGGCAAGGTCGGCGCTTCCGACACATACACCGTGCACGGGGTGGCCCCCGAGACGGGCGCGGTGTCGGCGATCCGCCTGGAAGCCCTCACGCATCCGAGCCTGCCGAAGAAAGGCCCCGGCCGGGCCAGCAACGGCAACTTTGTCCTCAGCGACTTCAACTTCGATACCGATGGCGGGCCGCCCAAGCTGGGCCGGGCCATCGCCGATCACTCGCAGGCCGGCTATGACGTCAACGACGTTCTGCTCGGCGAGCCCAACAAGGGCTGGGCCGTCAACTCGGACAAGCCGGCCGAGCGCAACGTCGACCGCCAGGCGGTGTTCATCCTCAAGCGGCCGCGCGACGTGCGCGAGGGGCAGACGTTTGTCTTCACATTGCGGTTCAGCGAGCTGCCGAAGGGCTATGCGCTGGGCCGTTTCCGCATCGCCGTCACCTATGCCGCGCCGCGATTCCTCGACCTGCCGCTGAGCGCGCAGAACATCATCCTCATGGATCGGGCCAGGCGCAGCCCGAAGGACATGGCCAGCCTTGAACGCGTGCTCTTCGAGGTTCCCGCCGAGACCGCGAAGATCAAGAAGCTCGACAAGGAGATCAAGGCGCTGGAAGCGACCGTCGCGACGACGCTGATCCTGCGCGAGCGCTCGCAGCCGCGCAAGACGCACATCCAGAAGCGTGGCGACTTCCTGACGCTGGGCGCCGAGGTCCAGCCGGCCGGCTTCGCGGCGTTGCCGCCCGTCATGAAGCAGGGCAAGCAGCCGACCCGGCTCGACCTGGCCCGCTGGCTGGTTTCCGCCGACAACCCGCTGACGCCGCGCGTCGTCGTCAATCGCATCTGGCAGCAGTACTTCGGCAAGGGGCTGGTCGAGACCGAGAACGACTTCGGCATCCAGGGCACGCTGCCGACGCATCCGGAGCTGCTCGACTGGCTGGCGCTGGAGTTCGTCCGCCAGGGCTGGGACATGAAGGCCATGCACCGGCTGATCGTCACCAGCGCGACCTATCGCCAATCGTCGGCGCTTCGCAAGGACCTGACGGAGCGCGACCCGAACAACCGGTTGCTGGGCCGGCAGGAACGGCTGCGCCTGGAAGCGGAGATCATCCGCGACGCCGCGCTGACGGCCAGCGGGCTGTTGACGCGCAAGCTGGGCGGGCCGGGCGTGTATCCGCCGCAACCGCCGGAGATCTTCAGCTTCACGCAGAACGCCCGCCCCTGGCCGGAGAGCAAGGGGCCGGACCGCTACCGTCGCGGCATGTACACGTTCCTCTGGCGGCAATGCCAGCATCCGCTGATGACGACGTTTGACGGCCCGGACGCCCAGGTCGCCTGCACGCGCCGCAACCGTTCCAATACGCCGCTGCAAGCGCTGCACCTCGCCAACGATCCGACCTTTGTCGAGATCGCCGAGGGGCTGGCGAAGCGCATCGTGCATGATGGTCCTGGCGACGATGCCGGCCGGGTTCGTCACGGCTTTCGCCTGTGCTTCGCGAGAACGCCGAGCGCCGCCGAGGAAAGCCGGCTGGTCGAGTACGTCAGCCAGGCACGGCAGGTTGGCGGCGACCGGGCGTGGTTCCTGCTGGCGCGGGCGCTGTTAAACCTCGATGAGTTCATCACGCGGGAGTAGTCGAGGAAGTTGCCATGCCCGTTCATGACTGGACCCTGGTTGAGGCAGGGATTTTTCATGCCTTCCACCTGTCCTGGCTGGGACATCTTCAAGACACGCTGAACGGCGGTTTGCTGCCGCAGGATTTCTACGCGCTTGCGGAACAACATGCGGGACATTACATAGGCGACTTGCTGACGTTGCACGTGAGCCTGCCAGAGGCGGAACCACCGTCGCCGCCGCACACGGAAAGCGGCATCGCCCTGGCCGAAGCGCCGCCGCGCGTGCGCCTCAAACTGACAGCCGAGGAAGTCGCACGCACGCGACGGCGCTCGCTTGCCATTCGCCACGTCAGCGGCCATCGCCTCGTCGCGCTTCTCGAAATCGCCTCGCCGGCCAACAAGGACCGTGACGCGAGCGTCGCGCAGTTTGCTGACAAGGCGGTCAGCGCCCTCGAATATGGGGTTCACTTGCTCCTCGTCGATCTCTTTCCTCCAGGTTCACACGATCCGCGCGGCCTGATCGGAGCCGTCTGGGACCTGGTGAATGAGCGCAACGAGACGTTTTCCGTGCCGGCAGACGAGCCCTTGACGCTGACGGCTTGCCGCGCCGGCCCCCCGGTCGAGGCCTTCGTCGAGCACCTGCGCGTGGGCGCTAATGTGCCGGACATGCCGCTCTTCCTGCAGAACGACCGCTATGTACAGGCGCCACTCGGCATCACCTACGAGGCCGCCTTTCGCGGCATGCCGGGCTTCTGGCGCAATGTGCTCGAAGGACAATCCAGGGATCAAGCATGAAACGAGCCTCCTCTCTGCTTGCGCTGCTCATCGTGACCAGCTTTGTCGTTTCCCTGGCCGCCGATGACAAGCCGCTGGTCGTGGATCTCTGGCCCGGTAAGGCGCCCGATGAAGCGGGCGACATTGGTCCGGAATCGTCGCGGCTGTCGCCGAAGTTCACGCGCAAGGAAGTCGAGGTCACCGAACCGACGCGGATGCTGTCCAACGTCAGCAAGCCGACGATCACCATCTACCGGCCGGCGAAGGACAAGGATACGGGCACGGCCATGCTCATCTGTCCGGGCGGCGGCTACTGGAACCTCTTCTGGGAGCTGGAAGGCGAGGAAGTCGCCGCCTGGCTCAACAAGCACGGCATCACCGGCATCATCCTAAAGTATCGCGTGCCGCGCCGGCCCGACGATGTCAAGGGCGAGCCGGCCCGCCGCCCACTCCAGGACGCCCAGCGTGCCATCCGTCTCGTCCGCAGCAGGGCCAAGGAGTGGGGGATCAACCCCAGACGAATCGGCATGGTCGGCTTCTCGGCGGGCGGGCATCTGGCCATCGCCGCCGCCACCAGCTTCGACAAGAAGACCTACGAGCGGATTGACGACCTCGACAAGATCAGCAGCCGGCCGGACTTCGCCATCGGCGTCTATTCCGGCTATCTGAAGGCGAAAGATAAGGATGAGCTCTCGCCGGGCCTGCGCATCCCGAAGGGGACGCCGCCGATCTTTCTCGCCCATGGCGACGCCGACATCATCAGCGACCCGGCGCACAGCGTGGTCATGTATCTCGCGCTCAAGCGCGCCGGCATCCCCGCCGAGTTGCACGTGTACGCCAACGCCGCCCACGACTGCGGCGTCCGCGCCAGCGACCAGCCGTGCTCCACCTGGACGGAGTCGTGCATGAGGTGGTTGCGGAAGGAGCGGCTGCTGGGTGGTAAGCCCTGACGCTCGCAGTCGCACGCCCGCGCGCTCTCGTACGCTGCCAGCTTTCATGCAGATTAGCATGGGGAGAGTGCCACGCGAACCGTGATATGGTACAAGGCGGCTCTGCGGACGTAGAAGTCGGATCAATGACTTGACGGTGCCCGGGGAAGCCGGCGATGAAGAAAGCCGACGAAGAGCGGTGCCGGCTTACAATCCTTTTGTCTTGCCCCGGTCGCTCGGTTCGCCGATAATGGGGCAGTAGAGTGACGCCAAGGAAAGGAAGCTCGCCGGATCAGTTGGCGGCAGGCCCTGATCGAACTTCCCTTGGTCGCTGACGACGTGCTCGCCGACGATGTTACCGCCCCATTGCTGCGCCTGGCACACATGAGCATTATCACTTGCCCAAGTTGTTGCGCAAATCAACAGATCGAGAAAGTGTCTGTTGGCGACAAGCTGACATGTGCTCAATGTGGCCAGTCTTGGCGCGTCAATTCTGATAGCAACCATTCTCCCCAACCTGGCAAAGTTAGTTCTCTTGTAGCCAAGCCAGCGATAGAGTTGGACGCCGCTGAATCTACCCTGGCCTGGACAATTCCAAATGAAGGACATTCAGCGCCACGTGGCAATGGGTTTCAGTCGCTCAGCTATGAGATCTTGCCCGAGATTCCAGGATATGAGATTCTCGAAGAACTTGGGACGGGCGGCATGGGCGTGGTTTACAAGGCTAGGCAATTGAAGCTGAATCGGTTCGTTGCCCTGAAGATGATCCTGACTGGCCGAAAGGCAACCCAGGAAGAACTCTCGCGATTTCACGTCGAAGCTGAATCAATCGCGCGGCTTCAGCATCCTAATTTCGTACAGATCTTTGAGATCGGGGAGTTTGGTGATTCGCCTTTTCTCGCGCTGGAGTACGTGGACGGTGGCAGTCTAAAGGAGTATCTCGCCGCGACTCCTCTGCTTCCGGTTGCGGCTCCCTATTTCATAAAGACGATTGCGAACGCCATGCATGCAGCCCACGTGGCGGGCATTGTGCACCGAGATCTCAAACCTGGCAACATTCTTTTGTCGAGGCTTTCAGCACATCCAGATGTCAGCGACGGTCCGGCGTCACCTTTATTCTCGTTCACGCCAAAGATTACAGACTTTGGCCTCGCGAAGCGAATGGATGATCCAGCTGGACATACCCAGAGTGGCGCGATCTTAGGCACTCCGTCCTACATGGCGCCGGAGCAGGCGGCAGGACGGATTCATGACATTGGGCCTTCCACGGATGTTTACGCGTTAGGGGCCATCCTATTCGAGCTATTAACTGGCCGTCCTCCCTTTAAAGGAACGAGTTCCTGGGAAACACTTGAACAAATAAGAGAGCATGATCCAGTTCCTCCTTCAAGAATCTTGCCTGTTGTGCCAAAAGACTTGGATGTGATTTGCCTCAAATGCCTCGAGAAGGAACCGCGTCGTCGCTACCCTCATGCGAAGGATCTCGCAGACGACCTTGATCGCTTCTTGACCGGTTGTCCAATTCACGCTAAGCCAATCGGGTTTCTCAAGCGAGCATGGCGATGGTCAAAGCGCAGTCCCGAGTATGCTGCATTGGCAATTCTTAGCTTGATCGCCGTTGTCTTGGTACGGGGTTCAAGTGGAATCGTTGAGCCCGGTTTTGTGTGAGTCTTCGGGCGGTGCGAAACAAGCCGCTTCTCTTCCCGCGGAACAGAGAAAGGCTAGCGGGG
>VGYC01000159.1 GCA_016873095.1 Planctomycetota bacterium
GCCCAACGCCTGATACAGTAAGCTGGTGGACATGTCTTTCCCCTCGAAGCCTGTGTTTTGCTAACTTCAAGGGTGCAAAGCATGTCCACGTTTTCAAGGACAACAAGACGCTCGGCTCGGAAGATCCAGATTTTTGCCCCTTGGTGAGAACCGAAAAAAGACTGGCTCGTCGTACATCGCAACGGGCTCCTGCTTTGTGCTTGACACTCGTTTGTCCAGAAACATATGATATGGATGTCGTCGGCATGGCCGGCGCGTCCCTTTCTGGAGCATGTGTCAGTGATTGATGGCGAGTTGTTGGCCCGTCTGGGTTGACCACGAAACGAACAGTACAAAGCAAGGATGCACGCAGTGACATGCACCGGCCACTCGGCCCGGTTGATTGCCATTTTCAGGCGGCGAACCTTCCGGAAGCGGCGTAAGCCCCCAGCCCCCCTGGGACTTGCACGCTTCCGGATGTTCTTTTGAAGCGCCGCTAGGGTCGTGGCACTCGCGCCGAATGGCGGAGCGTGATGAGCAACGCTCCCCACAACACGGAAATGAGCACGCCGATGGCGGCCAGACCGATCCAGAAGTACCGGTTTAGACTTTCCTTGAGCGCGTTGATGGGCTCAAGGGCGGCGTGGCTATCGTGCTGGACTAGCGCGCCCCAGCCGATTCTCGGCAGCGGCGCATAGGCCGTCAGGTAAGTCTTGCCGTCGAGCGGATCGTCGTGTGAACGCGAGCCTTCCTTGCCGGCCAGCACATCGCGAAACACCGCGGCATTGTGCGAAACGGGATTCTCCCCTTCCTTGGGCTTGATCTTGTCTCGTTCCCGATGGTGCAGGAACTGTCCATTTTCGTTGATGAGGGCGATGAAGCCATGATCCATCCTGGCCCGCTCGTCGAGCCAGTGATGAATCTCGTCAAGGTGCACCGTGGCCATCAAGACGCCGGCGACATGGCCGTTCTCCTTGTCATCCCAGATCGGCGTGGAAACAGCGATTGTCAACGGGCGTTCAAGCGATTGCCCGATGAACGGCTGCGAGATGACTGTTTCCCGTGCCGGCTCGAAATGTGCCTGCCTTTCATCCGGGCGATCTTCCTCGCCATTGAACCAGCCGCGCCAGCCAAAATCGACTCCGTAAATCGACTTGTCGATGGGAAAGCACGCAAGCAACTTGCCATGGCGGTCCGTGACCACCCAGCGGCCGAACTTGCCGGGACTTGTCCTCTCGAAGTTCTCCTTGAGCAGTGCCGTCAATGTACGACGATCGGCTTGCTTGACTGCCAGGCGTAATTCCTCGCGCCGGGACTTGAAGATCAGGGTCCTCTTGATGTTGAGCAATTCCTCTTCGACGGCACGCGCGACGACGCGGGCCAGAATCAGATCGCTTTCGAGCAGCTTGTCAAGCTGGCTGGCGAGGGCCTCTTCCGAGCGCGTGATGGATTCATTGAGCATCATCGAGCCTAGCCCGGCCATGACCAGCAGCAACAGCAGCGGGGCGATGACGCCGAACGCGAGCAAAGGCCGTTGCCTTCGCAGCCGTTGCCGCCGCTCCAGCGCATCCAGTACGGCGGCGGCATCCGGCCAGCGCTTCGCCGGATCGAGGGCCAGGCAACGATCGATGATATCGGCGAGATGGCGATCCATGCCGGCGACGCCGCGATGATTGCGCGGCTCGGGCGCATGCTGTACCCACTCGCGATAGCGCTGCAAGCGGTGGGACAGTTCCTCGGTGCCAGCAAGCTGGTCGCGGATGCGCGAGTCCTCGCGCGGTGGCCGGCCGGTGACCATCGTGTAGAACAACGCTCCCAGTGCGTAAACATCCCAGCGCGTGTCGGGAATTTGCTTGGAGAGATCGGCCTGCTCTGGGGCCATGTAAAAGAAGGTGCCCAGCGCCGGCGAGGCATCACTGGAAAGGTGCGCCTGGCCGAAGTCCGCCAGCTTGGCCCGGCCGCGGGCGTCGAGCAGCACGTTCGCCGGCTTCAGGTCGCAGTGGCGAATTCCCTTGGCGTGCACGTACGCCAGTGCTTCGGTCATCTGCACGAAGATCTTGAGGGCATCGCCCACCGGCAGCGGCCCTTTCTCCAGGCGGCGCGCGAGCGAACCCTGCTGCAAGTACTCCATGATGTAGAATGGCGGCGATGCGGCCGGCTCCACGTCGATCAGCTGTACGATGCCCGGATCCGCGTGCAGCATGGCGAGTTGCTTGACCTCGGCCTGCAGGAGTTGCCAGGGCAGCCCGGCGCCGTGGACCAGGAACTTGATGGCGACCTCGATCCCCGTGCGCATCTCGCGCGCTCGCCAGACCTCGCCGTAGCTGCCGCTGCCCAGCCGTCCCAGCAGTTCGTACCCCGGGACCTGCGGAATGGTCGACAGCTTGTGCGGCGGCACAATGTCGGTCGGATTCTGGGGCTGGGTCAGATCCTGCGGCAGCCGGCTCTGCTCGCTCGACCGCTTCATGCCGGAAGTGCTTTGCCTTTCGGTGCGGCCATCGACCGGCGGCGGCTTGACGCGTTCAGCCTCGGTTCTATCATCGTCGGCCATGCCATCACGGTATCATGTCGCCCGGGTCGCTTCCAGCCCTTGATCCAGGCAAGCCAGCTGCTGCATGTTTCGGCGATAGAATAGAGCGAATGAATGTCGGCCAACTGGCACAACTGGCGTGCATCGTCGAGGCGACTGCTCGCAAGCCGGGCAACGTGCATCGCCTCCAGGACTTCGCCGACCTGAGCTATGTCGATTTTCTTCTGAGCGCGGCGGCCATCGCGCCCGTTTTCGAGCGTGCGCCGGAGCGCCGCGTGGGCGCCACGATCCTTGACGCCATCCGCGCCACCCGGCAGGTCGTGCGAACCAACACCAATCTCGGCATGGTCCTGTTGCTGGCGCCGCTTGCCGCCGTGCCGACGGGCGAGCCGCTGGAGGAAGGGCTGCCACGCATACTGGATCAACTGGACACGGAGGACGCGCGGCTGGCTTACCAAGCGATTCGCCTGGCGCAACCGGGCGGCCTGGGGCAAGCGCCGGAGCAGGACCTTGCCCACGAGCCCACGCTGTCGTTGCGTGAGGCGATGGCCCTGGCCGCGGACCGCGATCTGGTCGCCCGGCAATATGCCGATGGCTTTCATGAGATTCTCCATGTTGGCGTGCCGGTCTTGAAGGAATTCCTTCGTGAGCAGAAGTTCGAAGCGGCCATCATTGGCACACATCTGCACTTTCTCGCTCACTTTCCTGATAGCTTGATTGCGCGGAAATGCGGTCCCGATGTGGCTGAAGCAGTACGTGGCAAAGCTCAGGCCCTTCTGAACGTTGATTGGCTGACCACGGAAGCCGGCAGGTTGGCCGTCACGGACTTCGATGCCTGGCTGCGCGCTGAACGAAACAGCCGCAATCCCGGCGCGACCGCCGACCTCGTTGCCGCTTCCTTGTTCGCCGCCTTGCGCGACGGTATCATAACATTGCCCACGCCATGGTAAGAATCATGTCCGAGCGCTTCCGAGTTCGAGTGACCAAGGATTACCTGGTGTTCTGCGCCGGGCACTTTATCAGCTATGACGGCGACAAGTGCGAACGGCTGCACGGGCACAACTACCGGGCCGCGGTCGAGGTCGAGGCCGATCTGGACGACAACCACTACGTCTTCGACTTCATCGCCCTGAAACAGCGTACCAAGGCCATCACGGACGAGCTGGATCATCACATGCTGCTGGCGACGCGCAACAAGTTCATCACCGTCGAGCAGGGTGCCAGGAGCGTGCGCGTCCGCTACAAGGACCGCGAATGGCTGTTCCCGCGCGAGGACTGCGTGTTGCTGCCCATCGAGAACACCACGGCCGAGCTGCTGGCCCGCTACATCGCGGGGCGGCTGCTGGTAGATTTGCAAGAAAAACATGGATTCACGCCACGCATCTTGCGCGTGGAGGTCGAGGAGAGCTTCGGACAATCGGCATGGCATGAATGGACTGAATAGATCATTTTGGACGGAGACAGCGGAAATGAGTGCACTGGCAACCCCCAAGAAACCCGTGGTCTATCCGGAAAGCGATGGCCTGCCCTTGTCGGACAACACCAAGCAGTTTCGCTGGATCATGACCATCCAAGGCGGCATCGATGGCGTTTTTCGTCATGACGAGAATGTCTTCGTTGCCGGGAACCTGCTGTGGTACCCGGTCGAGGGCGACAACAAGACGCGCGCCGCCCCCGATGTACTTGTCGCATTTGGCCGGCCCAAGGGCGATCGCGGCTCCTATCTGCAATGGCTGGAAGACAACATCGCGCCTCAGGTACTGTTTGAGGTGGCTTCGCCGGGGAACCGCGCCGGCCAGCTCACGACCAAGTTTGCCTTTTACGAGCGCTACGGAACCGAAGAATACTATCTCTACGATCCGGAAACCGGCGACCTGTACGGCTGGATCCGGTCGGGCGAGCGCCTGGCCGAGATTCCCAACATGAACGGCTGGGTGAGCCCCCGGCTTGGCGTCCGCTTCGAGATCCATGACGGCGAGCTTCGCCTGTTCGGCCCCGACGGCAAGAAATTCTTGACCTACACGGAACTTGTCGAGCAACGGGAGCAAGAGTCGAAAGACAAGGAACAGGCGCTGCGTCGCGCCCAGCTTGCGCAGCAGCAAGCCGAACAGGCGCAGCAGCAAGCCGAACAGGCGCGGCAAGAGGCAGATCGGCTAGCGGCCAAGTTGCGATCGATGGGAATAGACCCCCAGTCGTGACGATCGACATGGAGAGGTTGAGAGACATTCAGGCGGCGCTCCATGCATGAACCGGGAAGTAGCTGGGGAGCGAAGTGGTCGTTGCGAGCACAGGAGGTTGTGTCGGGCCTCCTCGCACGCTTGCCGGCTAAGGAACATTATCCGGGATCCCATGCGAATCGACTCGGGGCATTGCCAATCGGCTGTGACATGTGGGCTGATTATTATTTGCGGCCCAATGGCGAAGTAGTCATCGTGGGAGAGGATTTCGATAGGCCGGAAATCGACAGCGTATACCTGGAATGGAATCGACTTCTTCCAGTCCTGGTTTGGGGATCGGAACGCTATCCCGAGCTGCGCGAACTTCTCCCGGTGCGTGGACAGGAGGCGATAGACTGTCGATGTCGGACGCATCGATTGTTCGTGGATAATCGGTTAAGATGTCTAGAGTGCGGCGGAATCGGCTGGCTTCCGAACAAGGATGCGAAACTCCGCAGCGGGTTCATAGATTGAGGGCACATGACGGCCGATGCGACGGCGCACGTCGAAGACGGCGGTAGCATCATCTACATGCCGGCGTTCCTCTCTCGTTCCGAGGCGGATCGATTACTGGCATTGCTGCTCCATGAGCCGGCGAGCACGACGCGTCAGTCCCCTGTTGCAGTTGCCGCGTCAGACAGCGGGAAGATCAGCAAGAGGACGCGGTCCGCTCGCAGGGATGTGTCTGACGCCATCGCCTGGAAGCAAGAGCATGGCCGTTTCGGCCGGCCATTCCCACGGCTCACGGCACTCTACGGCGATCCCGGAGTGTGCTACACATACTCGGGCACGAAATACGATTGCTTGCCGTGGACGCCCGAACTGGCCTTGATCCGCAGACGCGTGGAGGAGGCCGCCAAGGCGCCGATGAACAGCGTCCTGCTGAACCGTTATCGGGACGGCCAGGACAGCATGGGCTTCCACGCGGACGACGAGCCGGAACTGGGCAAGAACCCCATCCTGCCGTCGATCTCGCTGGGCGCCGAGCGGCGGTTTGTCCTGCGGCACACGAGAAGCGGCCGGCGGTTGGAATATGTCCTCGGTCACGGCAGCCTACTCATTATGGCCGGCACGCTGCAGCATTTCTGGCAGCATGCGCTGCCGAAAACCAAGGATGAAGTCGGCGAGCGAGTGAACCTGACGTTCCGTAGAATTCACTCATGAGCGCCCCTTCGGGACCCTGGAAACGCAAGCGCACCGGTGGCTTTCAGCAACTTCTCAGAAAGTCTGGGTTGAAGCGGCCGGACGCGCGTGGGCCAGGGAAACTTAGAACCTACGGCTTTCAGCCGTAACGTTCGGCCGAGATGCTGGTTGCGGCAGAAGCTTGATTACCCGGATTCGTTGCCCGGGCATCAAGAGGGGGGTAGCAACGCAATGAATTCGCACTGGTCATGGAACGTGAACTAACGAGGAACAGGAAATGATTCGCCAGACACATTGGTGCCGCTGTTTCACGACGGTAACCCTCATCGCAGCCGGTGCGTGGCTGCTTCACTCCCACGCGGGCGCTCCACAGGTTTCCGTCGGCAAGCGCATCGATGCCTTCAGGCTCAAGGACGCCGCCGGCAAGGCCGTCGCACCGGGTGACTTCAAGGACAAGAAGGCGTTCGTCGTCGTCTTCCTTGGCACGCAATGTCCGATCAACAACCTGTATCTCGCCACGCTTGCGGAGCTGCACAGGGAGTTTGCCGAGAAAGGCGTGCAATTCCTCGGCATCAACTCAAACTGGCAGGACAGTCCCAGGGCCATCGCAGATCACGCCGACAAGTACAAGATTCCATTCCCGGTGCTGCGCGACGATGGCGCCAAGGTCGCGGGCAAGTTCGGGGCGACGCGGACGCCAGAGGCTTTCGTCCTCGACGCCGGCCTGACGGTCCGCTACCAGGGTCGCATCGATGATCAGTTCGGCATCGACATTCGCCGGGCCAAGCCGACACGGCAGGACCTTGCCGAGGCGGTTGGTGAAGTGTTGGCCGGAAAAAAAGTAAGTAGGCCGTGGACGACCGTGGCGGGCTGCATCATTTCGCGGCCGGCGCGCGCGAAGAAAGGGGCGAGCGTCACTTTCAGCAAGGATATCGCGGCGATCTTGCAGAACAAATGCCAGGAATGCCATCGTCCCGGCCAGATCGGGCCGATGCCCCTCATGACCTATGCTGACGCCAGTGCCTGGGCCGACACGATCCGCGAGGTCGTCAGCGAGGGCCGCATGCCGCCCTGGCATGCCGATCCCAAGCACGGCAGGTTCGCCAATGACCGCAGTCTGTCGGCCAGGGACAAGGAGACGCTGCTGGCCTGGATCGACGTGGGGATGCCCCGCGGCGACGACCGCGACCTGCCACCGCCGCGCAAGTTTCCAAAGGGGTGGACCATCGGTAAGCCGGACGTGATCATTCCGATGCCGGTCGAGTATGAAGTGCCGGCGGTGGCGCCGAAGCGAGGCTTGCCTTATCGTCATTTCGTCGTCGAGACGAACTTCGACGAGGACAAGTGGGTCGAGCGTGCCGAGGCCAAGGCCGGCGCCGCAGAAGTCGTGCATCACATCATCGCCTTCATCGTTCCGCCGGGTGAACGCTTCTTTCCCGGCAGTCCGCGCACGCCAGTGCTATGCGGCACCGCGCCGGGCGACATGCCCATGATGCTCAAACCCGGCCAGGCCAAGCACCTGCCCAAGGGGTCCAAGCTCATCTTCCAGATGCACTACACTCCTAACGGCAAGGCCCAGAAAGACCGCTCGGAGATTGGCCTCATCTTCGCCAGGCAGCAACCCAGCATGAAGGTTGTCACCTTGCCCATATATAACCTGCTGTTCCGCATTCCGCCGGAGGCGGCCAACCACGAAGTCGTCAGCACCTACACTTGCAAGAAGGATTGCCACATCGTCGGCTTCATGCCGCACATGCACTTGCGTGGCAAGGACTTTCTGATCCGCGCCAGGTATCCCGACGGCAAGAGCGCGACCTTGCTCTCGGTGCCGCGTTTCAATTTCAACTGGCAGAGCATCTATCGGCCCATCGAACCGCTGAGAATGCCGAAGGGCACGGTGGTCGAGTGTGTGGCCCACTTCGACAACTCCGCGGGCAATCCCAACAACCCCGATCCCAAGGCAACCGTTACCTGGGGCGACCAGACCTGGGAAGAGATGATGATCGGCTGGACAGATTTCGCATTCGAGATGAAGTAGCTTTCAGCTTTCGGCGGTCAGCTCTCAGCCGGGCAATTGCTACCCCGCGAACGAGGGGCACATGAACTGGCTGGCTCACGTCTTGCTTTCCGAGGCCGACACTGAGTTTCGGCTCGGGAACCTGCTTGCCGATGTCGTCAAGGGCAAGGCCCGCGCGGGCATGAGCGTGGGCTTCCTGCGCGGCGTGCGCTGTCATCAGGCGATCGACGCCTTCACCGATTTTCATCCCATCGTGCATCGCAGCCGGGCGCGCGTCGCGCCGCCGTTGCGGCGGTACGCCGGCATCCTGGTCGATATCTTCTACGACCATTACCTGGCGCGCGACTGGACGCGCTACGCGTCGATCCCGCTGGATGCATTCACTGCCGAGGTATACCAATCGTTTCGATCGTGTACTTGTTCGTTGCCTGCCGAGGCTGAAATTGTCTTGCAGCGTATCATAGCTGAGGATCGGCTTGGTTCGTATCGAGAACTGGGCGGCATCGAAACAGCCCTGACACGCCTGTCGGGATACCTGAGCGGTCGCTGGCGCCGGCCCATCGAGCTACAGCGCGGCATCGCAGACATGGTGGAGCACGACGGCGCGTTCACCCGTGATTTTGCGGAGTTTTTCCCGCTCCTCGTCGAGCATGTCAATTGCCGGCGGCAGGTCCCTCACGGCTTCGCATGAGGCTTGCGCGTCCGGCGGCGCACGAACTTCGGTGCGGGGTAATCATGCTCGTCTTCGATGTCGCCAATGATCTCCTCAAGGATATCCTCGAGCGTGAGCAGTCCGTGAATCTTGGCGGCATCGTCGCGGACCAGGGCCATGGGTCGGCGGGCCTTCTTGAAGAGCCGCAGGGCGTTGGCCACGCTCTCGTCCGGCTTCAAGTACAGCGGCGGATACATGGCATCTTCCAGCACGACCACGCCACGCAGGCTGAACAGGAAGAACAGATCCTTGGTGTTGACGATGCCGACGATGTTGTCGAAAGCGCCCTCAAAAACCGGCATGCGCGTATGGGCGCCACTGCGGACGGCTTCGAGAACTTTCTCCGGCGGCAAAGTCAGTTCCAGCGCCGCCATCTTGTCGCGGGGCACCATGCAGTCACGCACGCATTTGTTCGAAAGCAGAAAGACGTTTTGCACCAACTCTGCCTGCTCCGGCTCCAGAAGGCCAGCTTCCTCCGTGTCCTCGATGAGCAACGAAAGCTCCTCCACGGAGTGGATCATGCCCTCGCTGGTCGCCGGCTTGTAGCCGACCAGGCGCAGAACGACATTGCCCGTGCCATTGATGAGGACGATGAGCGGCCGGGTGAGTTTTGTGAACAAGTTGAGCGGCTTGGCCACCCACAGGGAGAAACGGTCCGGCGTCTGCAGCGCCAGAGTCTTGGGGATGATCTCACCGAAGACGACATGCATGAAGGTGATGATGAGGTAGGCAAGTGTCCCGGCGACGGAATGGCTGGCGATGACGTTCCAGGGTTCGGCCAGCCCGCGGAAAACCGTGACAAAGGCATGTGCCAGGGCAATTTCAGAGACGACGCCCAGCCCGATGCTCGCGAAAGTAATGCCTAGTTGGGTGGCGGCAATCGTGCGGTCGAGATTGTCGATGGCCGTCGTCACCGCCTTGGCCCCAGTCACGCCGCGATTGACAAGTTCCTCGACGCGCGTGCGGCGCACAGCCACCAGCGAAAACTCCGCCATCACGAAAAAGCCGTTGAGCGCTACCAGCGCCGGAATGCTCAGGAGTCCGACTACTTCCGAGAACCAACCAATCTCCGGCGCTGCCGTTAGAAACTGCACGATCCCTAGGCCTCCGCTACCTGGATATCACTCTCCATTCTTTCTATAGCGCCGCGGCCCGCATAACACGACGCAGCCAAGTATGCCACCATGATGTGCCCGCAAAGATAACGCCTGACCACAGAGTGACTGGCGCGTGACGACCCACGCACAGCAGTCATTGGCTCCCTGTGTCCATGAATTGATCCGGGCAAAGTCGTCGTGAGGCATATACCGGACGGCAGCTGGCAAATGGGGTTAGCCTCAAACCCATGAATCGTCTATGTTAACCGTATCGTGAGCGAACCGGCCCCTTCCTTTTGCTTCGAGGATCGCGATGTCAGCGCGTCATTCCCGGCTCTTACAAGTCACCGCCGCCTTGATGTTCCTTAGCCTGGCGATGTCATTCAGTCCCGCGGTCCTGGGGCAACAGAAGCCCAAGGAGCCGTTGTGGACGCACGCATTCGATCTCAAGTGCCGCAAGTACGGCGAGTCGGAGTTCACCGACAAGACGCAGAAGTTCGGCGTCGAGGCATTCAAGGATACGAATACCGGCTCCGGGCTCTATGTTTCGCAAGCCGGGTCGTTCGCCGCGGCCCCCGGCTTCGAGTCGATCACGTCGGCCATCAAGAACAGCAAAGGGCCCGAATGGGTGGCCGGCCTTGATCTCCCTTGCCGCAAGGCCGGCGAGAAGGAGTTCACCAAGGACACGAAGATCCACGCCATGGAAGTGTTTCTCGACCAGAACACGAACAACTTCGTGTACATTACCGAGAAGGCGTTGATGGCGAGTTGTCCCGTACCCAAGGGCTACAAGGCGCCGTCGGGCGGGCTGATGGCGCCGAAGTGGCTGCATAGCGTGGATCTCAGCTGCCGCAAGGGGGGCGTCAAGGAATGGAAGGATGCGCTCAAGTTCGGTCTGGAGATTTACCGCGATCTCAACACCGGCAACATCATCTACATCACCGACACCGGCGCCATCGCCGTCCTCCACGAGAAGATTCAAGCCAAGGTCGACGGCAAGGCGCCGTCCTGGCTGCACGGCCTCGATCTGCAGTGCCGGCAACACAACGAGATGGACTTCACCAAGAAAACCCGCAAGTTCGGCATCGAGGTCTTCCGCGACGAGACCAACGGCAACCTCATCTATATCTGCGAGAGTGGCGACCTGGCAGTCGTCCCGGCGCCGATACAGCTGACGGCCCCGACCTCCAAGGTCAAGGAGCCAGTGTGGACGCATGGTCTGAACCTCAGTTGCCGGAAATCCGGCGAGCCGAACTTCACCGACAAGACGCGAGTCTACGGCGCCGAGGTCTTCCGCGACGACAACACCGGCCTCACGCTCTATATCACCGAGACGGGGTCCCTGGCCGCCGTGCCGACGAAGTAGTCACCAACACCCTGCGGACTCTTGATCCTTCAGCGACACGCTAGCAGCGGGTCGCCACGACAGGAAACATGCGCATCCTCGTGCAAGTGTGGTGCGAGATCGATCCCACGCTGAATGTCCGCATCGACCGTCAAACGACGTTGCCGGCTGTCGATGCCTGGGATCAGCTGCTTCGCGTCAGCCCGCTGGGCAGAGCCGGCGTGGCAGCGGGCAAGCGTCTTGGCGAGGTGACGGCATTCGCCCTCGGCGCGGGGCATGACGCGGCGCTGAGGCACGCGCTGGCCGGCGGGGCCACGCGCGCCGTCGAGCTTGACCGTGGCGATGCCCGAGCCCTTGCCGGTTGGGTGCAAGCGCAGGCTGCCGATCTGGTCATCGCCGATCGCCTCGCAGGCAACGTGGCTGCGCAGCTGGGCTGGTCGCATCTCGCGGGACTGGACGACTTGCACATGGTTGGCGGCGTCCTGAAGGCGGTGCGCTGCCTGGAGCGTGGCGACCGCGAGATTGTCAGTGCCCGTCTGCCGGCCGCGATCCGCTTGCAAGCCGACGACGTTCGGCCACCGTATGTTGCCCGGGCACGCCTGCAAGCGGTTGCTGGCTGCGATATCGAACAGGTCTCCATCTCCGGAGCCGTGGAATCAACGACGCCCGCGCCGCTTCAGTTGCTGCGACCACGGACCAAGCAAGGCGCACAACCCCGGGCGGCAACTTCCGCGCACAGCCGTTTACAAGCGCTGATGTCCGGTGCCGCTTCGGTGCCTTCCGCCAGGACGGCCGACGAACCGTCGCGCACCGTGGAGGAAATGGCGGAGGAGTTTGTGCGCTATCTGCTGCACCATGACTTGCTGCCGTGACTCACAGTAGCTGCAAGATCCCCAGCAGGGGAATCCGCACCCAGTCTGGACGGTGGTTCAACTCGTAACCCAGCTCGTAGACAGCCTTCTCCAGCAGATAGAGATCGAGAAGGAAGCGAAGTTCCCCCGCTGATTCAGGGAGAAAGGCGCCGGTCGCAGCAGTCTGGCAATATGCCTTGAGGTACGTCGAGCTGACGGCCGTATACCAGTACGTGGCCCAGCTTTCCAGGACGGCGACGTCTTCGGGACGGATGATGCCCGGGACCTGGCCGCGGTCGGTGTAGCCGCTGTGCGCCGCGTAGTGAAAGGACCGGACCATGCCGGCGACGTCTTTCAAGGGCGAGCGCTTGACGCGACGCTCGCCGATGGAGCGGTCGGGCTCCCCTTCAAAGTCGATGATGAAGAAGTCCTTGCCGGTGTAGAGAATCTGTCCCAGGTGGAAGTCGCCGTGGCAGCGCGTGCGAATCGCTGTGAGTCTGCGCCCGAGGAGAGACTGAAAACGTTGCGTGATTTCGCCGGTCCGGGCCAGCACGCGGTCAGCCAGCCCGCGGACATTGTCGGGCAGGTCTGTCAGCTGATGGCGTAGCAATTCGAATACCCGACCGTAGAGATTGCGCAGCGACTGATAAAGGGCACGCAGATAATGCTGCGAGAACGGCTCCGGCGCGAAATCCGGGTCCTCGCTCGGCGTCGCCAGCGCCAGATGCATCTCGGCGGAGCGCTGCCCCAGCAAGCGCGCCGATTCCAGATAGGGGCCAATCAACTCCTGGGCACGCTGCGGCAACTCCATGTCGGCGAGATCGAGCAGGTGGACGGCCGGCATGTCCGGAACGGCATGTTCGGCATGAGCAGCCAGGGCGCCCTCGAAGAACCGGCTCAGCGCGTCCAGCGAGAAGTGCCAGGCGTTGCCCTGATTGGCAACGAAGCCCTGGAGAAGGGCCAGTGTCATCGGCTCGAAGCGCTTGCCGCGGCGATACTCGATGGCCCCAACGGTCACCGCCGTGCGCTCGAACGGCGCCCGATGCGACAGGTAATGGCCGATCTCCACGTCCGGGTTGATGCCTTCTTCGACCCGGCGATAGACCTTCAAGATGAGCCGCTGGCCGAAGACGACGGAGGTGTTGCTCTGCTCGATCGAGCCGATGGCGGGCGTGAGTGTGGCATCGGCCGGCCCGCGGACAGCCGCGAAACGTGGAAACGCCAGTGCGCGGATCTCGGCCCGGGCCTCGCTCTCGAATGACTGATTGCCTTCAATCGCTTCAACAATTGCTGAGCAAAAACGCGGATCGACCAGAGCGTCGTGCAGAATCCCTTCGACGTTTCCTTCCAGCTGGGCGACGATCGCGTGCGGATAGTTGAGGCGCAGCTCGTCGGCCTGGCCGCGCTCGGCGAAGGTCAATGGCAGGACATAGGTTTCGGCGGCGCCTTCCTGAAACTCGACGCGTATGAGGGTGACGTAGGCGATGGCCTGACCGTAAGGAACGCGAAAAGCTTCTTGCAAGGTAGCCGACTTGATGATTCGCGCCTTGCTGCCGAACCAGCGTCGCGGCCGCAGGAACGCCGGCAGGATTGCTTCAAGTTCGCTCCGCTGCGTGCCGCGCAACAAGTCTTCCCAAGATCCGCGCGCTGTCAGCACCGCGATCTTACCCTCGTCCGGGTCGTCCGCCCGGCTGCGTTTGCTGGTCGGCGACTCCAGCACGAACCAGTAAAAGCTGTGTGGGCCCAGTGTCAGCGGATAGGCCCTCTTGCCAATCTTGGGAAAGAGATTACGGCCGAAAACCTCGACCGGCACGAGCCCGGCGAATTCCGCCAGGTCCAGCTCGACATGTTGCACAAACCGGGACAGATTGGCGACCACCAGGACGCACTCGTCGCCGAGGAGGCGAAGGAAGGCGAGCACCTTGCGATTGCGCGGTTCGAGGAAGTGCAGCGAGCCTCGACCAAAGGCCCGATAGCGCTTGCGCATGGCGATCAACCGTTTCATCCACCACAGCAGCGAGTTGGGATTGTTCTGCTGCCCCTCGACATTGACGGCCTCGAAGTGATACTCCGGATCAATGATGATGGGCAGGTAGAGCTTCTGCGGATTGGCGTGCGAAAACCCGGCATTGCGGTCGGAACTCCATTGCATCGGCGTGCGCACGCCGTTGCGGTCGCCCAGGTAAATATTGTCCCCCATGCCGATCTCCTCGCCGTAGTAAAGGACCGGTGTCCCCGGGAGCGAGAAGAGCAAGGCGTTCATGAGCTCGATGCGGCGGCGATTGTTGCCAAGCAAGGGCGCCAGCCGGCGGCGAATACCGAGGTTGATCCGGGCTCGCGGATCGTTGGCGTAGGCCCGGTACATGTAGTCGCGTTCCTCGTCGGTGACCATTTCCAGCGTCAGCTCGTCGTGGTTGCGAAGGAACATGCCCCACTGGCAGCTTGGCGGAATCGCCGGCGTCTGCTCCATGATGTCCACGATCGGAAAGCGGTCCTCCATGTGAATGGCCATGAACATCCGGGGCATCACGGGGAAATGAAACGCCATGTGGCATTCATCCCCTTGTCCGAAGTAGGCGACGGCGTCCTCCGGCCACTGATTGGCCTCGGCCAAGAGCAAGCGATTCGGGAAACGCTCATCGACGTGCTTGCGAAGCTCCTTCAAAAAGTGATGCGTCTCCGGCAGGTTCTCGGAGGTGGTCCCCTCGCGCTCGTAGAGATAAGGGACGGCGTCGAGGCGCATGCCGTCCACGCCCATTTCCATCCAGAAATCGAGGATGGGAAACATGGCTTGCCACACGGCGGGGTTGTCGAAATTCAGGTCCGGCTGATGGGAGTAGAAGCGATGCCAGAAATAGGCCTTGGCAACCGGGTCCCATGTCCAGTTCGAAGGTTCGAAGTCCTTGAAGATGATGCGAGCATCGCGATACTTCTCCGGCGTGTCGCTCCAGACATAGAAATCGCGCTCGGCGCTGCCCGGCGGTGCTCGACGGGCCCGCTGAAACCACGGGTGCTGGTCGGAGGTGTGGTTCAGCACCAGTTCGGTGATGACGCGCAATCCGCGGGCATGCGCCTCTTCCAGGAACTGACGAAAGTCGGCCAGCGTGCCATAGTCCGGATGAATGTTGCAGTAATCGGCGATGTCGTAGCCGTCATCCCTGAGCGGCGAAGGGTAAAAGGGGAGCAGCCAGATGACCGTGACGCCGAGATCCTGCAAGTAGTCGAGCTTCTGCGTCAGGCCACGGAAGTCGCCCATGCCGTCGCCGACCAGATCGTGAAAGGCCCGCACGTGGACCTCGTAGATGATCGCATCCTTGTACCAGAGTGGATCGTCGGAAACCATGCTTGGGGGTGCTTCAGCTTCCCGGCAGAGGAGAGAGTGTGTGCCAAGGCTTAAACATTGGCGTGTCTTGTAACTAATTGCAGGCTAACGTGCGAGCTTAACAGGAACCTCTCGGATGTTTCCTTTTCGGTCGACCAGCAAAGTCGCTTCGCCGTTCAGTAGTCGCCCGCGCAGCGCGTCTCGAAACGCCTCCGGAGTCGCGACTCGAGTCTTGTCAATCTGCAGGATAACATCACCAGCCTCAAGTCCAGCGCGCCCAAGAACCTTGTTCGCGTCTAACCGTCTTACACGCAAACCCATCTTCACAGCTTCAACGTCGATCCCCAATTGGCTGGGACAGAAGAATCCGAAACGACCCAAAGGGCGTTCCTTGCCAGACTCGACGGCGCTAGAGCGCACAAAACTGCCGACCTTAACGATTCCTCTTGCTAACACAACGCTGTTCTTGACATGACTCGCGATGTCCACATCATTGCCGCACACAATGATGGAATTCAACACATGGCTCTGAATAGTCACCTTGCCGGTAGCGAGGATTATGGAACTCATCAAATGCGACTCGGATTGGACCGGCCCCGCGCAAACAATGAGGCACCCGGTTATGGCTGCCTTAGCCGAAACAGACTCTCCCAGAATCCGCTTCTCAGCAAGTGCGAACGGTTCGTGTAGTTGCTTGACCGAAGAAACAGGAAACTTCAAGTAATCGACTCGCTCGAGCCCGCGCAAGCCTTTGGTCTCGCACCTATGCAGTATGATCGCAGCAAATCGCTGGATCGCTTTCCAGTCAGGCTCCTTTTTTTTCAGGACCAGTTCATCAATGAACAGATCCATCCTTCCTGCGACGAGTTTGTCAACCGCCAGTTGGTCTTGTCGCTGTTCGCGCTCCTGCAGTTTTTGGTGTTGCGAAGTGAAAACAGAAGCAGACGTCAAAGGGAGAATCACAATGGCGACAAGCAGTAGGGAAGTTGAAACGGCGCATTGGACGTACCTTATAGTTGGTGCAGCCTACTCACCGGGCTGCATTTCCACCGCTCCGATGTCTATAGTATTATTGACAATTCTCGCGAAACCGCGTTGATCCACGGAGTCTGGAGCAAGGGCATTGTCCCCGGCATTGAAAGCGGCGCTGCCCCCCAACAGCTTCATAGTCTGGGTAGGTCCGCCGTAGCTGCCCAGCTGACTAAGCATTGGATTCAAAGGATTGGAAGATGTGCCAACAAAATCGCTTGCCAACCATCCCGAACTGCCATCAGCAATTCCGATCAGGTTGTGACCAAGGCTGGCAAAGACACCATCAGCATCCGCGAATGCGATTTGGTCTGCGAAATTGGCTGCAATGATGGTATTCGCAATATCAGTCGTACCAAGCAGGTCATTAAAGACACCGCCCCCCCTGCCCATACCACCTCCTACTGCCATGTTGTTGGCAATGGTATTATTGCGAAGTGTCTGCGTGCCAGTGTTATGAATCCCTGCACCAATGGGCGCCCGATTCCAGGAGATCGTCGAATTGGTGACAGTTTGGGTGCCAGAATTGAAGAACCCTCCCCCGAAGGCAGTTGCAGTATTGTTGCTGATCGTTGACCTTGAGATGGTAAGCGTCCCGTCATTCTCAATTCCCGCCCCCGCCCTTGCACCATTTGAACTGATGGTTGCGGCGGTGATCGTAGCCGTCCCAGAGTTATGAATGGCACCGCCGTAGTGGCCAGTGGCAGTGTTGTTTGTCAATGTGACAGAAGTAGTACCGTTCGTTGAAACTGTGAGGGTACCGATGTTCGAAATCCCCCCACCGTCACTCGTGCTTAACCTGTTACCGGTGATCGTCGTGCTACCAGCAATGGTCAGGACGCCCGTTAGCTCATTGCTAATACCTCCGCCGCGCCACACGGCCGAATTCCCAATGATCATCGCGCCAGTGATGGTCATTGTCGTGGATTCGACCAGTATTCCCCCGCCTGCCCCTACGCTAGTGGAATTGCCCGAAATTGAAGTATTCGTGATGGTCACAGTGCCACCAGCACTGCTCATTCCACCACCATCGCCAGCGCGGTTGTTGGTAATCATGCAATTCGTCACGGTCAGGGTGCCGGTGTTGTAGATCCCTCCTCCGACGGCGGCTTGATTGTCCCTCAAGGCAACATTGGTCAACGTTAGTGTCCCAAGATTCTTGATGCCACCTCCCAGGCCGGCCGGCGAATTCAAACCTTGCGCGATAGTCAAGCCTGAAATCGTGACGGTCTTGTTCGCGTTGATCGTGAGGATCCCGAAGTTTGGGGTCCCTTGGGCTTGGCTGCGAGCGATGGTAACGCCTTGTCCTGGCCCATTGATGGAGACATTCTTGTCGATTGCCGGTAACTGCGTGGTCAGTGTGATGGCTCCCATCGCGCCAGGACCGAAATTGACGTTGTTGGTCGCGTCTTGCGAATTGTTCAAATCAAGGACGGCCTGCCGAAGAGATCCCGCGCCAGCGTCATTGGTGTTCATCACGGTGAAATTGGCAGGCACCAGCCGATGTTCCAAGCATTCCAGCGTTGGCTGCACTCGTGTCACTCGCGGTCGCGCCGTCGCCCGAGAGAAAGTGAATCTCAACTGGTTCCAAATTTGAAGCACGACTTTATCCTTCCTGGCCGTTTCCTCCTACTTGTCTTGGTACGGGGTTCAAGTGGAATCGTTGAGCCCGGTTTTGTGTGAGTCTTCGGGCGGTGCGAAACAAGCCGCTTCTCTTCCCGCGGAACAGAGAAAGG
>VGYC01000160.1 GCA_016873095.1 Planctomycetota bacterium
CTTCAGGCGGCAGCGATGCCAACACTTCTGCCGATACTGTCGGTGGAGCATCCATGCCAACCGCAACAGTACCCGAAACCACGATTCCGAGCTATATCGACCCGTGACCGGTTACATGTGAAACAGATTCGGGCCGGCAAGGAGGTCGTGGACCCCAATGCATTGAACGGCTACGATTTCTCCTTGAAACGCTCCACAAGCTGGGGCCGGCGTGGCGAACTCTCGGTGGGAATCTCGGGGCCGGTTCGAATCGATGCCTCGACGCAGCCGATGCGCATCGATATGGTTGGTGAGCCCACACTCGACAAGAACAACAAGCCCATTGTCCGCGTCAGGGCGTGCATCTTCAAATTCGAGGACGGCCAACTCATCATCGCCGGCAAGGACCTTTGGCCGATCGACCAGAAATACGAAAAAGGGATGGATTTCCCCGAACGGCCGCGCGATTTCACTTCGACCAAGGAAAACAAGGTCATCGTTCAATTCATGAAGCCGTGCGGGTATTTCGATCAAGACTGATGACGACATGAATTAACTGCTTCTCGCGTTCTTAGCCTATCTCGCATGGAATTCACGGAGTCGAGGTCGCCCGCGCGAAGTTCAATGGTCCCGTTTCGGCCCGGAGGCTCGGGCCGTACAACGAAATGTCTCGCGCGGCGTGTTTTATGTTTCCGAAGACCGTTCGCCCCGCTGTAGTCCACTTGTTTTTCACAATTCCAACACGACTCCCATAAGAAAGATTGTGCTATTCGTATCATCGAGGCTTGTGGATCGGCCAGGGCCGAGCACAAAGCTTCCGTTAGCTTCTGCAATGGCAGAATGCCCGCAGCCAAGCAGGAGGTCGTGAAGTGTCGAGCTCAATACGCCTCACCGGAGTCATCGCCGTATTTGGTTGGGGAAACCACGCGTGCGCCGAGGGAAAGACGAGAGCCGCCCGCACTTCGCTGACATACCGCGATAGTGGCCTTTACTGCAACCTGAGTTTCACGCACGGCCCGGACACGAAGGATGAGGGGACAACTAACATGCTCAGCGCCGGTCGCGCAGCCAGCCAGGACGTCAAGACGCTCGAGCGGCGACCGGCATCTCGCACCTGGAGATCACAGCGACCACTGCGCCGCGCCTCGGGGAGTAGCGCGCAACCTCATGACATGAGCCTGGAGGCGTCCGCGTCAGGTCATTCGGTCGCCTTGCCTATTCGCCTCAGTTCGTCGGCACGGGTTCCTTGACGGCCAGGCTATACTGTCGAATCTTGCGGTAGACAGTAGCCCGGCCAAGACCGAGCAAGCGGGCCGCTTGACCGACGTGACCTTGACTCTGCCTCAGGGCGTCGGCGATGGCTTGGCGTTCCAGGTCATCGATGCGCGCCGCACCTTTTTCGCGAGTGCTTGCGGACGGGCCGGTCGCGAGCGTGCCCGCGATCTCGGCGGGAATGTCCGAGGCCTGGATCTCCTCGCTTCTGGTCAAGATTACCAGACGTTCGATCAGATGCTCCAGCTGGCGAACGTTTCCGGGCCAATCGTGCCTCGTCAGCAACGACATGGCGTCGGCACTGAAACCTGTCACCTTCTTGTGTTGTCGCAAAGCGGCACGCTGCAGAAAGCGCGTGGCCAGCAGCGGTACATCGTCGCGCCGCTCGCGCAGCGGCGGCACGATGATGGGGACGACATTCAGCCGATAGAACAGATCCTCGCGGAATTGCCCCTGGAGCATGGCTTGTCGCAGATCGCGATTGGTTGCGGCCACGAGACGCACATCCACCTTGCACGTCTTGTTGCTACCGACACGCTGAAAGCTGCGCTCTTGCAAAAAACGCAATAGCTTTGCCTGGCAGCGCGGGTCCATCTCGCCGATTTCATCCAGGAATAGCGTACCACCATTGGCCAACTCACAGCAACCCTCACGAGCATGATCGGCGCCGGTGAAGGCTCCTTTCTCGTGCCCGAAGAGCGTGCTCTCCGCCAGTTCGTGCGGCAGCGCGGTTGTGTTGACGGGGACGAATACCCCCTCGCGCCGTGTGCTGAGTTCGTGCAGCGCCCGGGCAACCAGTTCCTTGCCGGTGCCGCTCTCTCCCAGAATCAGCACCGTGGCATCGCTTGGCGCGATGCAGGCAATCTCGTGACGTACCCGCTCGATGGCAGCGCTATCACCCCAGATGTCGTGGGCCGGGCCCTGGACACCGGCCAGCTTTTCGAGGGAGCGCAACCTGTCGTCCAGTGCCTCCTTGCGGGCGACGTGTTCGAGGATGACCCGTAGACGCTGCAAGTTGAGCGGCTTGGTGAGAAAATCGTAAACGCCGCGCCTGATCGCGTTCACGGCTGTGTCGATTGATCCCCGCCCAGTCAGCATCACGATGACCAGATCCGGATGCTTTACTCGCAACTCATCGAGCAGCTTGACGCCGCTGACCGTGCCAAAGCAAAGATCGAGCAAGAGCAAGCAAGGGCGTTCGATATCCAGCAGTTCAAGTAGCCGCGACTTGTCCTGCGCCCAGGCCGTTCGGTAGCCCCACTCGGCCAGACAGACGCACAGGAAATCGTAAATGCATGGCTCATCGTCGGCGACGACTATCAGTGGTAGTGGTGGACCGGTCACGGCAGTCTCCCTCGACGAACGAATCCGCCAACATTCTGCGGGAGCGACGGCACCCGCCAGAACTATAGGTCGCGCCGTGTTGATTGCAAATGGAACCGTCTCATTTTGAGAAGAATCTCACCATCTCGTCTCACTCTGAGAAATCATGCTCCGCCGCCGTTCGCGACAAGCAACTGGCCGGCGCCTTCACTGATTCGATGGCGGCACGCAAAGCCAGCATCTGTCGACACTTCCAATTCCAGTACGGAATGTGCAGACAGGACATTCATGCAGCATCGCGGGATTGGCACAACGAGTGCAAATACGCAGACGCTCCATGAGGAAAGGCAGATGAGTCAGGCTAGTTCGCGACGGCAGCACGGCAGACGAATTCAGCTCGAAGTTGAGCGACTGGAGTCGCGCGAGGTCCCGGCTGGCGGTCTGCAGCACCATTTTGCAGCGAACATGGTCGATCCCACCGGCCACGCCGACGGCGTGCAGCGCGTGAGCTGGTCGGAGCCGGGCATGCCGACGACCGTCAATGTCTTCTTGAATTCGCGGACCGGCGGCAACAGACTGACACTGGCACAAAAAGCAGCCATCCGGTCGGCCATGGCCCAGATCAACCGCACCTGGGACGGTGTCAACGGCCTGCGCCTCGTCGAGGTGCCTAGCGCGGCTGACGCCCACATTCGCGTGCAGAACAGCGGCACGAGCCGCATCGGCGGCGTGGCCGAGGGCGTTCTCGGTCTCGCGGATTATCACACCTTTGACACCGGCCTGAAAGGAACAGACGGCAAGGTGTTTCATCGCTTTGTCGGCGCGCAGTTCGGAGCGGCCTATCAGGTCAAGGTGACCATGATCACCGGCTGGAACTGGTATACCGGCGCCCGTCCGGCGGGCATTGGCCGCACGCAATATGACTATCAGACCATCGTGACCCACGAGTTGGCTCATGCCGTCGGCCTGGAGCACGACACCCGGAGCTATGCCGGTATCAACGGCGACGGTAAATCAGTCATGCTGCCGTGGGGAATTGCCGGCCGACCGCATCGCCGCCTGAGTCCGCACGATCTGGCGTCGCTGCGCTACCTATATGCATCAGCACCAGCGCCGTCAGAAGGCGGCTTCCGTGCTACCGGAAACGCTGCGACGACCTGGCCAGCGCAAACTCAGCAAACAGCAGCCGGGCTCACGGCCTTCGTTTTCGCCAGGACTTCTTGCTTTAACGACATTCAAGTCATGGCGGAATCGCGCGTCACGCAACCACTCGAAAGGCGCGGCTATCACGGATCGAATTCGCAAGAACCGAAAGCGACTAGCGACGATCATGGAACCGACAAGAATCTGCACCTTCCCTCAGGCGAGCAAATCTCGGACGACGCGTGCGCCGGTGACGGGCGCATCCGTGAGCGTTTCTTCGCGACCGTTGTGTCGATAGCCGAGCCGCTCGTGGTCCAGGCCCAGCTGATGCAATAGCGTTGCCAGCAGGCTCGGGCAACTGACACGGCGCTCGACGGCTTGATAGCCAAACTCGTCGGTGGCGCCGTGGATGTGTCCGGGCTTGAAGCCGCCGCCGGCCAGCAGCAGCGTGAAGGCGTGGCGGTTGTGGTCGCGGCCGGTGCCGCCCTGCGTGATGGGCAGGCGGCCGAATTCCCCGGTCCACAGGATGATGGTGCGGTCCAGCAGGCCGCGCGCTTTCAGATCCTTGACGAGCGCGGCCGAAGGGCGGTCCACTTGCGGGCAGACGCGGGCCAGGCCCTGGCGGATGTCGCTGTGATGGTCCCAGCCGCCGCCGCTGACGGGTACCATCACCTGAACGAAGCGCACACCGGACTCGACCAGCCGTCGCGCCATCAAGCAGCGCGTGCCGAAGTTGGCCGTCACCGGATTGTCAACGCCGTACAGGCGACGGATGCTCGCCGGCTCGCGCGAGAGGTCAAGGAGTTGCTCGGCGTTGAGTTGCATGCGTGCCGCCAGCTCGTAGTTGCGAAGTCTGGCATCCAGATCGGACTCGCTCGGGTAAAGCCGGCGGCGCTCCTCGTTGAGCCTGGCAAGCGCCTCCAGGTTGGCGCGCTGGACGCCGTCCGGCAAGGGAGAGTGAGGCCGCAGGTTGAGGATGGCGGCGCCGCGCGACTGGACTTCGGTGCCGCGAAACTGTGCAGGCAGCCAGCCATTCTCCCACTGCGTGGCGCCGCCACTGGAGTAGCCGTCCGGATCGCGCAGCACCACGAAAGCGGGCAGATTCTGCTTCTCGGTTCCCAGCGCGTAGCTGACCCAGGCGCCGAGCGTGGGCCGGCCGGCGAAGATCTTGCCGGTGTTGACGCAGCGCATCGCCTGCGGATGGTTGTTGTTGTCGCTGAACATCGAGCGAACCATGCACCACTCGTCGGCGATCTCGCCCATGTGCGGCAACAACTCGCTGAAGTCCATGCCGGACTGGCCATGCCGTCGAAAACGATGGGCACAGGCCATCAAGCGATTGTCGTGGCTGCCCGGCTGAAAGCTCTCGACCTCACCCGGATGGCGCTGACCGTCGCGACGTTGCAACTCGGGCTTTGGATCGAACAGGTCCACCTGGCTGGGACCGCCCGATTGCATGAGAAAGATCACCGAGGTGGCCTGCGACGGAAAATGGCCGCCGCGCGGACGCATGTCCATGCCGCCCGGCGCGGCTCGGGCTGGGCCCAGCAGGCCATCGGCGTGCAGCAGATAAGCCGCGGCCAGCGTGCCGAAGCCCAGGTGGGACTGCAAGAACGCGCGACGAGAGAAGCCGGTCATCTCCGCACCTCATTCCACATACAGGAACTCGCTGGTATTCAGTAATACATGGCACAGCTGCGCGAGTGCCTTCTGCGTCGAGTCGGGTCGCGAATGCTTGCCCGCGGCGAACAGGCGCGTCTGGCGTTCGAGCAGTTCGGTGCCAATCGCCTCCTCGCTTGCAGTGGGGGTGCGTGCCAGGACCAATCGAAAAGCCATCGGCACTAACTTCGTGCCCGAGCCGTCGGCGAGCTGGACGACGCGCTGGGCCAGATAGTTCGCCTGTTCCGCGACAAACGCATCGTTCATCATCGTCAGCGATTGCAGTGCCACCGCGGAAGAATCCCGGCGCGCGCAGTTGACGGCCACGAGCGGCTGATCGAAGACACTGAGCAACGACAGGTTGTAGGCGCGGCGCAACACCAGGTAGACACTGCGGCGGTTGCCGGCAGCCGGCGCCGACAGGGTCTTGTCATCGATGACCACCATGCCATCGAGCTGCGACTTGATAGGCACGGCCGGCCCACCAATGGCCGTGTTCAATCGGCCGCTGACGGCCAGTATCCCGTCGCGAATAGCTTCCGCTTCCAGACGTCGCAAGCGCATCTTCCAGAGCAGCTTGTTGGCCGGGTCGATCCTGGCTGCCCTGGAGTCATGCGAGGTGTGCGAAGCCTGGCGGTAAGCGGTTGAGGTCATGAGCAGCTTGATCATGGGCTTGATGCGCCAGCCTCGCTGGGCGAAATTGCTTGCCAGCCATTCGAGTAGCTCGGGATGCGTGGGCGCCTCGCCGCTCAGCCCGAAGTTCTCGGGACTGGGAACAAGCCCTTCGCCGAAAAGATGCTGCCAAAGTCGATTGACCATGACACGCGCCATCAAGGCCGAAGCACGCCCGTTCGGCTGGGTGAGCCAATGCGCCAGGGCCAGGCGTCGTCCGCTGGTACCCGGCGGCGCACTGGCTGGAATCGTCACGGATCTATCGGGCTCCATGAGGACATTGATGAATCCCGGCTGCACTTCGCCGCGCGGCGTCTCGGGATTGCCACGCTTCAAGAAATGCGTTGTCGGCGGCGCCCCAACATCGTAGAGCGCCTGAATCTTGCCCCAGGTACGGCGCTGCCGTGGTAATCGTGCCAGCTCGTTTTCCAGTCGCTCGGCCGCTGCCCGATCTGCCGCTGACATGGCCGTGGCCATCTCTGCCGGCGTCACCTTCAATGCTGACTCGAACTTGCCGGCGAGATACTTCTGGACCTCGCTGCGCTGGGCCACCGGCGTCTCGATGGCAATCTTGGTATCCGCGCGAATCGCTTCAGGAAGGGTGGCGAATTTCGCTTCCCGCAGCCGCACTTCATGCGGCCGGCGCAGATCGGCCAGCATTTTCGCGGTCACGGCGATTTGCCGATCGATTCCCTGATTGTGCCGCTTGATCTCGGCTTGTTCCGCGGGCGACACATCCGGCAGGCCGCGATCCTTGATTTCCGGCTTCCAGGGATAGACAGGCCGCCAGTCCTTGGGATTGTAGGCAGGCGTGAGAAACGCCATCAACTGATAGTACTCCCTCTGGCTGATGGGATCGAACTTGTGGTCGTGACAGCGGGCGCATTGCAGCGTGAGTCCCAGAAGACTGTTACCGACGATGTCGAGCGTATTGTGCAGGACGCCGTAGAAGATGAGCGGAATGTTGCTTTCCGGCTCGTGGCTCTCGTCGCGGGCGTTGCGCAGATAACCCGTGGCGATGAGCTTGTCGCGGATCTCCGGCGTGAAGGTCCGGGCCCGTCGCCAGTCGACCATCTCGTCGCCGGCGATCTGCTCGCGGACGAACCGGTCGTAAGGCATGTCCTGGTTGAAGGCGGCAATGACGTAGTCGCGATAGCGCCACTTGCCCTCGCTCTGGATGATGAGCATGGCATCGATATCGAAGCCGACCGTATCCGCGTAGCCGACAACATCCAGCCAATGCCGTGCCCAGCGCTCGCCGAAGTGCGGCGAGGCCAGCAGCCGATCGACAACCCGTTCGAAGGCATCCGGTCGCTTGTCCGCCAGAAAAGCATCCACCGCCTCAGGCGTCGGCGGCAGACCCCACAGGTCAAGATGTGCTCGCCGCAGCAAGGTAACGCGGTCGGCCTCGGGCGAGAAGCTGAGTCCTTTCGCTTCGAGACGATTCAGGAAAAAGGCATCGACAGGACTGCTCAGGCGGTCGATGCCGCGCACTCTAGGAATGGCCGGCTGGCGCGCTGGTTGAAACGCCCAGTGTGCTGGCTTTTGGGCGCCGTACGACTCGTCGCAACGCCCGACGGGCGGCGACGCCAGCAACGTCAGGAAAACGCCGCTGAGTACTGGAATGATCTTTCCCTTGGTCATATGTAGCTGCTCCCGGGCGAACGTATCCGCCAGGGTAAGCGAAATCGCCACGCATTTCCAGAAAAAATGACATTCAAGTTGCGGCGCGGTTTAGGCTGTTCACCTCACCGGTGGGTCAATCGAAGCTCTCCAATCTTTCCCGAGTTTCTTCCCATCGTTCGGTTGCATCGCCCTGTTCCACGATTCTGGGGAAATGTTGGATTTGATTGAGCGTACGACGCCGTCGCCGGTGGCAACGAAGATCGCTTCCCTTAGGAAACTCTGGGCCATCAATGGCGTGCACAGGCAGTCCTTTTCATTGGGCATGAGCTGGAACGCAGCCTCCTTGTCGCGGACATGGGCTTTCTTCTTGGCAGCGTTCCGACCGAAGAAGGCCGCCGTCCTGGTATTGGGCCGCGATTCGTAGCGGCTGCCGCCTTCGCCGCAGTAGGCGTACTTGGTGGCAAAGACGATGGTGTTGGACGTGCCGTCGAGAAAGGTGCGCGCGATGCTTTCTGTTCCCGGCTCGGAGTTGCGCAGCGCCGGCATGTCCTTGTCGTATGCAGTCTTCACGCCAGCGTCGGCAAACACGCGCAAGTTGGCCGCGCAGTTCTGAATCCCCTCGGTCATCGCGTTCTTCAAGCTTGGGTCCATACTGGAAAGGAAAGGTGGCACGACGACCGGCGCGACTTTCATGCCGTTCATCGTCGCCTGCACGTATCTCATGTGAAGAGGGGTCTGCTCGATGTAAGGCAAAACATGTATATGCAAGCTAGCATGCACGGCGAATTTTCCGGGTCCCACGGTCTCGTAGGCCGGCGGTAGCTTCTTATATGCACCCTCGAAGCTATGAATCGACAGCGTGACCTGCTTCAGATTGTTCACCATTTGCTTGGCCGCATTGCGCTGTTGCACGGCATACACCGCCGGCAGAAGTAGACTGGCACCTACAGCGACGAGCGCCAGCGCTACCACGACATCGACGCGCGACAAACCGGCACGACGTTGCCCCGAAAACCTGCTCATGGCTGTCTCCATTAGATCGAGAAGAAGTGTTGGTGATGACGCTACCACGCCGTGGCGTTAGCCGCTCGCCAAGCGGTCCCATCCGCCAAGGTAAGCGCAATCGCCGCGCATTTCCAGAAGAAATTGACTTTTCACGAGGCGGCGCCGTCCTGGGCGCAATCCACTGTCGTTCGCGCGTGGCTCTCTGCGATTCAGCGAAGGGCGGGGTGGCGTGCCAGCACTTCCTCCCTACCATATCTGCGTTGTCCCTTCTGCTGCGGACATTTTCGAGAGCAGGCGCGACCCATGCCCCCCGCGATGGATCTTCAACAGCAGCTTGCCGGCCCGGAACGCATCGGTCCCGAGCGCGTGGGTCAGGTCGTGAATCTCGTCTTGGTGGAAGCGGTCAAGAAGTCGGCGAGCGACGTGCACTTCGAGCCGACGCACCGCGCCCTCGAAATCCGCTTTCGGCTGGACGGCGTGCTGCACACGGTTGCCACCCTCAATCGCGAGATCGCCGCCAATATCGTCGCCCGGCTCAAGGTGCTCGCCGAACTGCTGACTTATCGACTGGACGTGCCACAGGAAGGCCGGCTCGTAGATGCCATCAAGTCGTTTGGCGTCGAGATGCGTGTCAGCACGTTTCCGACGATTCACGGCGAGAAGGCGGCAGTGCGCATCTTCGATCCGGCGCCGCGGACGCTGGATCTCGATCAACTCGGCCTGGCGCCAGCGGTCCTTGCGCCACTGAAGGAAATGCTCAAGCAGCGCTCCGGCGCCATCCTGCTCACTGGCCCCAGCGGCAGCGGCAAGACAACGACTATTTATGCCTGCCTTCGTCACCTCATCGGCAAAGGCGGCCGGCACATCGTCACCATCGAGGACCCCGTCGAGCAGGTCATCGAAGGGGCGAGCCAGTCACACGCACGCAGCGGCACGGAGTTTGACTTCGCCCGCGGCTTGCGCAGCCTCTTGCGGCAGGACCCGGAGGTCATCATGATCGGGGAAGTGCGCGACCGCGAGACGGCCGGCATCGCCATCGAGGCAGCGCTGACCGGCCATCTGGTGTTCAGCACTCTGCACGCCGGCTCGGCCTGCGGCGTCATCGGCCGGCTACTGGCGATGGGCGTCGAGACGTATCTGCTCACCAGCGGACTGCGCGGCATCCTCAACCAGCGCCTGGTCCGCCGCTTGTGTCCCGCATGCCGGCAAGCGGGTTGCAGCCAGTGCGCAGGGACCGGCTATCAGGGCCGCATGCTGCTCGGCGAGTTGCTCACGCTGGAGCCGCCTTTGCGCGAGGCCATCCTGGCCCACTCTGATACGGCCACTCTTGAAGCGACGGCGAGCAAACTCGGCGAGCCGACTCTCCGGGACATGGCGGAACAGGCGGCACGCGACGGGCTGACGTCGCATGAGGAGATCGAGCGTGTCCTGGGACCGAAAGGATGATCGCGCATGCCCCACGCCGATGACCCCAAGAGCCCCGAGAAAGCAGCGCCGTTCGCCCGGCTATCTGCCGAGGAACTCATCACACTGAACGAGGAGATCGCCGGCATGGCGCGGGCCGGCTTGCCGCTCGACCAGGGTCTGGCGGCGCTGGCGCGGGACCTGGGCCGCGGCCGCTTGCAGCTGGTCACCGCCGGCATCGCCGACGGGCTCAGATCCGGGCTGACGCTGCCCGAGGCCATCGAGCGGCAAGGCGGCCGCGTGCCGCCGTACTATTCCGGACTGCTTCTGGCGGGCGTGCGCAGCGGCCGGCTGCAGGATGTGCTCGCCACGCTGACGCTGTACGCCCGCACGCTGGCGGATCTGCGATCGACCATGCTCGGCGCGCTTGTCTACCCCGCCATGGTCATGGTGCTGTCGCTGGCGCTTGTCGGATTCATCTTCTTTTTCATCATGCCGCAGTTCGAGCAGATTTTCGAGGACTTCAAGATTCGCCTGCCGGCCATGACGGAGGTTGTCTTCTGGATCGCCCGGCACCCCGTCGAACTCATCATCATCCCGGCCGGGGCGCTGGGCCTCGTGCTCGGGATCGTCATTGTCGTGGCGAAGAGCAGCCACAAGGGCCAGATGGCGCTGGCGCGATTCGTCTATTCCCTGCCGATCGTCGGCACGCTGCTGCGCTCGGCCCGGCTAGCGGCGTTCACCGATCTGCTCGGGATTCTGGTGGATCACCAGGTGCCATTGCCGGAGGCACTGCGGCTGGCGAGCCAGGCCGTCGGCGATCCGTTGCTGCGCGACGCGGCCGGCCAGGCAGTAGCCGATCTCGGCGGCGGCGTCACGCTTGGCCAGACCGCCCGTGCGCGCGCCCTGGTCCCGGACCTGGTGGCCTGGCTGATCGGCCTGGGCGAGCAACGCGGCAGCCTGGGAGCGTCGCTGCACCAGGCGGCCCAGATGTTTCGCCACCGCGTCGAGATGCGTGCCGTCATGCTGCGCAACGTGGTGCCGCCGTTCGTCGTGATCATGACGGCCGGTCTGCTGGTGACGGTGTTCGTCTTCGCCGTTGCGCTGCCGATGTTCAAGCTGATCGAGGGACTCAGCGGCGGCTTGTCGCTGTGACCGACCGCATCTCCCGGAACGGCACGAATGAAGCGGATCTTGATATTCTGGGGGATCGTCTTCGCCCTGCTGCTCTTCGGCGGCATCGGGCCGGGATTCGTTGACATCTGCATCCTGGCTGCGGGTCTCTGGATCGTGCTGGCATTCTTTCACTATCGCCATATCCGTCAGGAAGAGTTTCTGGCCTTCTTGACGACGGCGGTTGCCGGCGGCGCGCCACTGGACAGGTCGCTGCTGGTCTACCTGAAGGACCGGCCGCGCGATCGCTGGCACAACTTCTGGATCGCGCTCATCGTCAACCCAATCTATTACTTCTCCTGGCATCGGGAGCATTCCTTCGATCGCAAGGTCGGCAACGTCGTCATGCTGCTGAGGCAAGGGGCGCCGCTGTACGCGGCGCTGGAGATGACTCCGGGCGTGGCATCGCGGGAAACGATCCTGGCGGCGGCCGTCGGCGAGGCCTCCGGCCGATTGCCGCAGTGCTTGCAGACGGTTCCACGCTGGCGTGTCATCACCGTCTGGCTCGACGCAATGCCGCGCTGGATCTATCCGCTGTTCCTGCTCACCATGATGTCGATCATCGCCACGTTCCTGATGATCTTCGTCACGCCCAAGTTCGAGAAAATCTTCGCGGACTTTCAGATGGAGCTGCCCTGGCTGACCGAGCAGCTCATCGAGCATTGTCGCCGCTACCGGTTCGTGCCCGTCTATCTGTGGCTCGGCCTGCTGGTGGTGGTCACGGCGCTGCTCGGCAGTTCGGCGTGCTGCTGGCATTGCCCGATCGTCAGGCGCTTCTATCGCATGGACAGTCAAGGGCGCGTGTTGCAGATGCTGGGTTTGCTCCTCGGTGCCGGGCAGACCGTGCCCGACGGGCTGCGCGTCTTGACCAGCCTCGGCTCGTGTCGCCCGGTGGTGCGCCGGCGTCTGTCGCAAACGCTGCATGACGTGGAGCAAGGCGCGCCGCTGCCTGAGACCTTGCAGCGACGAGAATTGCTGCCGGGCAACATGCTGCCGCTAGTCCAGGCGGCGCAACGTGCCGGCAACTTGCCCTGGGCGCTCGGAGCGCTGGGCGAGAGCCTCAATCGCCGGCTGGTACGGCTGGTACAGCGTTTGACGATGATCGCCTTTCCGCTGCTCGTCATGGCAGCGGGCCTGCTGGTCGGTCTGTTCGTGGTCGGTTATTTCTTGCCATTGATTGAAATGATGACAAGGACGGAGACATGAACCTTTCAAGGCACTCTGGCCGGCGTCCGGGCTTCACCATGCTGGAGCTTATCGTCGCCATCGCCGTGCTCGGTACGGCCATGGTGGTCGTGGCCCAGACCAGCTTCTGGAGCTTCCGCGAGCGCGGACGTAATGCTTCGCGGCAGCTGGCGCTGGAACTGGCAGCCAATGCCCTGGAAACGGCGTCGGCTCTGCCGTTCGCCGGTCTTACGGCCGACTGGGCGGCAGCGCAGCAGTTGCCCGACAGCGTCGCGGAATCTCTGTCCGACGGCAGGCTCGTCGTCCGTGTCGAGGACGTTCCAGCATTTCGACCGTGCCGCAAGGTAACGGCCGAAGTGCACTGGAAGGTCGATCGCCTCGTGCCGGAATCGGTGCGACTGACCACGCTCATCGGTCCATCCACCCTCGCCATCAAGGGAGGCTCGCCGTGACCGAGTTGCCACGCCGAAGTCCGTTGGCAAGTCCTTGCTCCATCTCCTGCGTAGAACCGGCGGAGAGGGGCGCCGGGCGCCGGCACTTCCAGGGCCGAGCGCGCCAGGGTCAAGCGCGTCCGGGTTTCACGCTGCTCGAAGTCGCGGCGGTGCTGGTGGTGATGGCGTTGCTGTTCACCATCATCACAAGCCTGATCGTGAGTTCGGTGCGCATCGAGCAAGCGGAAGCGACGGCTTTTCAGCGCTCCGTCGCCATCGCCACCCTGGCCGACCAGTTTCGTGCCGACGTCCATGCGGCCGAGCGCACGGCCGGCAATCTCGATCGCTTCAGCGCCGGGCCTGAATGCCTGATCCTCGAGCAGGGCAGGGGGGAGGCCGTGATCTACCGCTGGACAGGCGGGCAGCTGAATCGCATCCACAAGCGCGCCGGTGAAGTCACGTACCAGGCGCTGCCGGTTCCAGAGGGATTTCACGTAGAGATAGCATCGTCAACAAATGATAGCAGCATGGCGGAGATCTCGCTGCATCCCGAGAAACCGTCGCCCGGCCGGCGGCCGCTGCACATTCGTGCCGCCCTGGGAGGGAACCGCCGATGACTATGCTCACCCGGCAAGCGCCGCGCCACGGCTTCGCCATCGTTGCGGTCGTCGTCACGCTCGCATTCATCTCGTTCCTCATGGTCACCATCGCCCGGCAGAACCTGGCCCATCGCCAGTATCTCGTGCAGCGCGAGCATCTTGTTGAAGCCGACTGGCTGGCCCGCGCCGGCATCGAGCTAGCGACCAGCAGGCTGCTGGCGGACCCGACCTACTCCGGCGAGACCGCGGCCATCTTGGAGCATGCCGAGGTTCGCATCGCGGTTCGCAACCAGCGCGTGCCGCCCGATGTGCTGCGCATCACCTGCGAGGCCCGCGTGGCCGCAGAAGGCCGCGGCGTCACCCGCGACGCGACACGGCTGGTGCGGCGAATCATCCGCGACGGCAAGGCACGGCTGGAGACGGTGGAGTAACGCGCAGCCTGCGCGCAGCGCACGCGGCGGCTGCGTGGCGGCGATCAATCTTGCCATTTTCGCGGGCGCGGTTAAGATCAATGAGTGCTTTTTTCGGCATGCGTGCAAACAGGCACGTGGTGGGTGTAGCTCAGCTGGTTAGAGCACCTGACTGTGGATCAGGATGTCGCCGGTTCAAGTCCGGTCACCCACCCCATTCCTGCAAAACCGGCTGTCCCGTGCGGGCAGCCGGTTTGTTTTTCTTGGCACGTTCGGCCATAACCGCAAGAATGTCAAAGGGTTGACGATAGGTGGGCGTGATTGCGCCGCCGCTGAAAGTGCAGTTCGATAGCAGCAAATTCAGCATTTGACGCTTCTCGGCCGGTGGCTGACGCAAATACAGCTCGTACGCACATTCCGCGAGTTCGAGAACTTGGATGCCGGTGTCGAGGTAGCGACCATCGGCATCCTGGTGCCGGGCCAGTTCTGAGATCAAGCGTGCCTGTTCCACCTGCCATTCGCCAGATTTCTCAGTCCAGAACTCCTCGGTGATCTTGCCATCGAGCTTGTCCATGTACGCCTGATTCAAGCGCCGTTTGACCTGTTCCAGTTGCGCCGTCAGCCGAGCAATGGACTGCTGATAGAACTCGGTCTCTTCCGCTAGGGACTCACGAAGGGCTTCCTTGATCCATTCGGCTGTCGTTCCGTCGAGCCTGATCCGCCGAACAACGTCAGCAAACTGTGCATCGAGGACTTCCTCGCGATAAAACCCTTCGTTACAGCCACCGTGGTAGTTCGTGCAGTGATAGTAGACGTACCTGCCTTTTTGAATTTCAGCGGTGACCGCGCAACCACAGTTGCCGCAGTTCATCAGGCCACTGAAAGCAAAGTCGTTCTTCCGCTGTTTGCCCTTCTTGCGTTCCCGAGCCACGAATACTTCCTGCACCCGGTCGAAGAGATCCCTCGTGATGATTGGTTCATGCTTGCCAGCGATGAGCTTGCCGTGCCAGCGAAACTGCCCTGCGTAGAACGGGTTCTTGAGAATCAACTCGACCTTGCTTTTCGAGATTGGCCGTGAGCCCCAGCCGCCACGAAAGCCAGTCTCAATGCAGCGCTGCCGAATGTCTTGCAACGAGTAGGCGCCGGTCGCATACCACTCAAACATGCGGCGGATGTAATCAGCCTCTTCCGGTTCCACGACAATGGTGTGGTTCGTGGTGTCGTTGCGGTAGCCGACAGGCGCACGGTGCGGATACCCGCCCTGGGCTGCCTTCTCGTTCATTCCCTTCTTGGTTTCCTCGGACAGGTTGTCGATGTAGTTCTTGGCCATCAAAACCTTGATCCCGTGGATGAACTTCTGGTGCGACCGGCTGTCGCGACTCAATACTTCGCCTTCCTTGACGAGGTGGATTTCCGCATCGAGTTCATCAATCGTCACGTAGTCACGAAAATTCCGATAGAGGCGGTCCGTCTTCTCAACCAGGATGACGCGGGCTTCCGGGTTCTCTTGCAAGTATTCGAGCATCGCGTTGAACTGCGAGCGGCCCGCCTGTTTGGCCGTTTCCACGTCCACAAATTCACGAACGACCTCGAAGCCTTCCTTCGCCGCGTATCCGCCAAGCAGCTTCTGCTGGGCGGGAATTGAGAAGCCTTCCTTTTCCTGCTCCTTGGACGACACGCGAGCGTATGTGACGGCATTGCGGCGTGCTTGCCTTGTTTCTCGTTTCATCGACAACACCTCCCAACCTGAACTTCGATGGCTTTGCTTCAGTGATTATATCGTGCGAAGACGAACTTTGGCTGGCGGCCGAGATCTGCGGTTGTAGTCACGGAGGTCATTGGGCCTGGCAGAAACACGTTGGGCTGGCCTTGTCGAATAGAATGACCAAATGACCAAACGAAGAATCGAGCCCGCTTCGGATTTCCATCGCTATGAACGCCGACCCCACGATCCTGCACGTGGATATGGACGCCTTCTACGCGTCCGTGGAGCAGCGCGATCGTCCGGAACTGCGCGGCAAGCCTGTCATCGTGGGCGGCGTCAAGGGCCGGGGTGTCGTCAGCGCCGCCTCCTACGAGGCCCGCAAGTTCGGCATCCACAGCGCCATGCCCATCTCCACGGCTCGGCGGCTTTGTCCGCAAGGCATCTACCTACCGGTCCGGATGAGCCACTATGCCGAAATCAGCAGGCAGATCCGGTCGATCTTCTTGTCGTTCACGCCGCTTGTTGAACCGCTGAGCCTGGACGAAGCCTTCTTGGACGTGCGAGGCTGCGAAGGGCTGTTCGGCCCAGCGCCGCAGATTGCCCGCCAGATCAAGCAACGCATCCGTGCCGAAACTGGACTGATCGCCTCGGTGGGCGTCGCACCGAACAAGTACCTGGCAAAGCTGGCCAGCGATGTTGGCAAACCGGACGGCTACATCGTTCTGCTGCCGGAGAAGGTGGTCGAATTCCTGTCGCCGTTGCCCGTCAGCCGCATCTGGGGCGTGGGAGAAAAGAGCGAGAAACGCTTGCACGAGATGGGCATTCGCACCATCGGCCAGATTGCCACGATGCCGGAAAAGCTGCTGAATGACCGCTTCGGGGAAATGGGCCGGCACATTTGGCAACTTGCGAATGGCCAGGATGATCGTACGGTGGTTCCGGATCGCGAGGCCAAGTCGGTCAGCACCGGAACGACGTTCGCCCAGGACATCGGCGACCGCGGCATCCTTCGCGTCTGGCTTCTTGACCTTGTTGATCACCTGGCCAGTCGCTTGCGCCACGAAGAAATCTGGGCCCGTACCACCGACCTGAAGATCCGCTCGTCGGACTTCCGCACCGTCACACGATCCACCACCCTGGCCGAACCTACAAACGTGACCAACGTCATCTGGAAGGCCGCCGCCGAATTGTTCGAGCGCTCCCTGACCACCGACCTGATGCCGGTTCGCTTGCTGGGCGTCGGCGCAACGAAGCTGACCCGCGAGCCGATAGTGCAGGGCAACCTGTTCGAGCAGAAACAGCATCCGCAACAAGCCGCCCTGGACCAGACGATAGACACGATCCGCGCCCAGTTCGGCACCGGGTCCATCCAACGTGGCGTTCTGTTGGATCGGCCGTCGTCAGAACCAAAACCGTCGGAGTAGGCGAGAAACGAATCATGACAACATTCACGCACCGCCAAGGCCAGTTCCTGGCCTTCATTCACCTCTATCGCAAGCTCCACCGCCACGGCCCAGCCGAGACGGACATGGTGAAGTTCTTCCGCGTGACGCCGCCGGCCGCGCACAGCATCGTCGTCAAGCTTGAAGAACTCGGCCTGGTAACCAGGGAACCAGGCGTCGCCCGTTCGATTCGCGTGGCCGTCCCGGAGCAAGAGATTCCGGCGATTGAGGAAACCGAGGGGCCGCCGTGGTAGTCGGGCTTGGCAAACGGTTCGGCCAGTGCGGTGGGTTCTACTTCGGATTAGGGACTGGGTTGGGACTCAAGTGATCCTTCGCGCTCAGATAATTCAGGCGGGTATTTCGCTGCGTTGTAGGGCCCGTAAGGGAATGGCGTGGGGCCGTGGGAGAGGAAGTTGTTTAACGTCGAGACTCCATAGCCAGTATTCATTCTCTCTACAATGAAAAGGCCGACTCTTTCCGGACTTGGTCCCATGCTCGAACACCTATCGTCCCGTGAATTCGAGGAGTATTGCCAGCTTCTGATGATGGCGCTGCATCGTTGTAGGGTGGACGTGACACAACAGACCCGAGACGGTGTGTCTTGGTACGGGGTTCAAGTGGAATCGTTGAGCCCGGTTTTGTGTGAGTCTTCGGGCGGTGCGAAACAAGCCGCTTCTCTTCCCGCGGAACAGAGAAAGGCTAGCGGGGGTCCAGGGGGCGGCAA